>NZ_DAMBWA010000002.1:0-479029 GCF_032052675.1 Pseudescherichia sp. | reverse complement strand
TGAGGTTTGATTTAAATGGGATGCTTTATAAGAAGATGGTGGTGGGGGAAGGATTACTCGGTGCTTCGCACCTCGCCCTTCGGGTCGTTGCCTGACGGCAACGCTCTCTCGCTGTCGCTCGAGTCGAACCTTGGTCGAAGCTTCTCATCCTTCCCGGTACGGAATAGTATGCAGCTTTGAGGTTTGATTTAAATGGGATGCTTTATAAGAAGATGGTGGTGGGGGAAGGATTCGAACCTTCGAAGTCTGTGACGGCAGATTTACAGTCTGCTCCCTTTGGCCGCTCGGGAACCCCACCAGGGGTAATATCTTGCTTGTAGAGATGGTGCTGGGGGAAGGATTATTCGTCGCTTCGCTCCTCACCCTTCGGGCCGTTGCCTGATGGCAATGTTCTCTCGCTGTCGCTCGAGTCGAACCTTAGTCGAAGGTTCTTACCCTTCCCCGATAAGTGCATACGTCAGCTTAACTCATCGGGTTTACCACACTGCTGTGGTGAATAATGGTGGTGGGGGAAGGATTCGAACCTTCGAAGTCGATGACGGCAGATTTACAGTCTGCTCCCTTTGGCCGCTCGGGAACCCCACCACGGGGTAATGCTGGTACTGGCCTGCTTCCCTTGGGAAGCGGGGCGCATCATATCAAATGACGCGCCGCTGTAAAGCATTCCTTTTAAAGAAATGAACCGTTTGCATGCTTTTTATGCGCACTGCGCTAATGCTAAGCAACCCATCTCATCAGTCGCTTACAGAATAATCGTCCGGTTGCCGTAAACAAATACCCGCTGGCCCAAAACTTCGTACAGCGCCCGGCTGAGTACGTTCTTCTCAACGTCGCGTCCAGCACGCATCATATCCTCGGCGGTGTAAGTGTGATCGACGTGAATAACGTCCTGCATAATAATTGGACCCTCGTCCAGATTATCATTCACATAGTGCGCAGTCGCACCAATGATCTTCACGCCGCGCTCGTAAGCCTGATGATAAGGACGAGCACCAATAAATGCCGGTAAGAACGAGTGGTGAATATTGATGATCTTATTCGGGAAGCGGGCAACAAAGGTTGGCGTTAGCACACGCATGTATTTTGCTAACACCACATAGTCCGGGTCATAGGCTTCAATCGCCTGAGCCATCTTCTCGTCGTGATCTTCACGGGTCAGCCCTTCATGGCTTACCAGCTCAAAAGGAATATCAAAACGCTCCACCAGCGTGCGCAGGGTGTCATGGTTACCAATCACGGCGGCAATCTCTACATCAAGGCCGCCATAGTTGGCCTTCATGAGCAGATCGCCCAGGCAATGCGCCTCTTTGGTGACCAGAATTACGATGCGACGACGACCCGCAGGCGTTAACTCCCGCACGGAACCGTCTGGCAGGGCGCTGTCGAGATCGGCCAGCAGGGTAGAATCGTTGAAAATGCCCTCCAGCTCGGTACGCATAAAGAAGCGCCCGGTACGGTGATCGACAAACTCATTGTTCTGTACGATGTTCAGCTCGTGCTTGTAACAAATGTTGGTGATGCGTGCGATAAGCCCTTTCTGATCGGGGCAGATAGTACGCAGAACTTTTCGTTGTAGTGAATGCATTGCCGGGTAAATCCTTGACGTGTTTGCTATGAGGTACCGCTGGGTTTATTGCCCGCAGCACTTTTTAAATTTTTTGCCCGAGCCACAGGGGCAGGGATCGTTACGGCCGAACTGAGGACGCGTGCCATCAATATAATACCATTGGCCGTTTTCTTTTAAGAACCTGGAACGCTCAATAATTGCGCCCGTTTTGCCTTTCTCTTTAAAACGTGCCACAAAACTGACGAACCCTTCGCCGCTGTGGCTGCCCTCCGCCTGCTCAAAGAGGGTCAGACCCAGCCACTCGGTGCCGGCGAAGCCCGCCTCTATCTCCTGACGGAACGCCGCAGCCTGACAGGAGGGATGCCATGTTTGGATCAGATAGTCAGCACGTTTTTCTACAAACGCCGTATAGCGCGAGCGCATAAGTTGGCTGGGATCGGACGCAATCTCTTTTCCAGACAGATAAGGCTGGCAACATAGGCTATACTCCAGTGCGCTACCGCAGGGACAACGGTTTGACAAAATAGGTATCCTGAATAAATGAGAGCGCCGATGCGCCTTTGCCGCACTATGTTAACTGAGCGATGACGATGACGCTATGCCAGGAGAGTAAGGCAGAGGATATATTCCTCAGGACTGGTCATAAGGTCAAAAATTTAGTACGTTTCGGCATAGGCAATTGGCGCCAAGCGCTGAGAGAGGCGTTTTGGCCACCGCGATGTTTTGACATCATGACCTATTCGGTTCAAACACTTACGCATGGCGTATGATGCCACAATACGCCAGACGGGCCTGAGATCCTGATAAACCTATTTGTCCTGTTTTTCTGCCGGCCTTGTGTGCGGCAGTGCATATTGCTGTTTTGCAGCAGGCCGAGGGATGGTAATGGGCGAATTGTAACCACTCGGTGTACATAAAATGTTTGAGTACTTGGTTTTTCGCTTTCTTAAGCAAAATCTGACAGGCGGTAGTCGCAATAGCGTGCCACTATTGAACTATCGTAAGGCAGGGGAGAGAACATGACGCAGCCATTGGCCGGAAAACATATGTTAATCGTTGAAGACGAACCCGTTTTCCGCTCACTGCTGGACTCCTGGCTTCTGTCTCTTGGCGCATCCACTACCCTTGCAGGTGACGGTGTGGAGGCGCTTGAGATGTTCGCCAGGGTCAGACCAGATCTGATGATCTGTGATATCGCAATGCCGCGGATGAATGGCCTCAAGCTGGTCGAACATCTGCGCAATGAAGGCGATCAAACGCCCATCCTGGTGATTTCGGCAACGGAGAATATGGCTGACATCGCCAAAGCGCTTCGGCTTGGCGTCCAGGATGTCCTACTTAAGCCGGTGAAGGATTTTGCTCGCCTGCGGGAGACCGTATTGGCCTGCCTCTATCCCAATATGTTTAATTCGCGGGTAGAGGAAGAGGAGCGGCTCTTTCAGGACTGGGATGCCTTAGTAAGCGATCCCCATGCGGCGGCAAAGCTGCTGCAGGAATTACAGCCTCCTGTTCAACAGGTTTTATCCCAGTGTCGCGTTAATTATCGCCAGCTGGTTGCAGCCAATCAGCCTGGACTGGTGTTAGATATTGCGCCACTTTCCGATCACGATCTCGCCTTTTATTGTCTGGATGTGACACGCGCCGGCGATAACGGTGTATTAGCCGCGCTCCTATTACGCGCACTTTTCAATGGCCTGTTGCAGGAGCAGCTCTCTCAGCAGCGTCAACGCTTACCCGAACTGGGCGCGCTGTTAAAGCAGGTCAATCAATTACTGCGCCAGGCAAATTTACCTGGACAGTTCCCCCTGCTGGTGGGTTATTACCACAGCGAGCAGAAAAATTTGATATTAGTTTCTGCTGGTCTTAACGCAACGCTGAATACTGACGATCAACTGGTGCAGATTAGCAGCGGGGTGCCGTTAGGTACGCTGGGTAATGCTTACTTAAATCAAATAAGCCAGCGTTGTGACGCCTGGGAGTGCCAGGTTTGGGGAACGGGCGGTCGACTGCGCTTAATGTTGTCTGCGGAATGAGCGATCGCGCTGCGTTCCCCATTTTGCTTTATCGTAAAAACGAGCCGGGTGCTAACATCAGGACAGTCTTATAGGTAATTGTCTTAATTACATGTTGATGAGTCCAATTCAGACCAGGCTCACAGTTTGATACTGATATACTCATTGCACTATTCATTGACGAACGTGTTCTAGTATGAACAGTCCAGGAGATTTTAAATGGCTGCCGTTAATTCAAAAGTAACAAAAGCAGTTATCCCGGTCGCAGGATTAGGAACCAGGATGCTGCCCGCCACGAAAGCTATCCCGAAAGAGATGCTGCCGCTGGTAGATAAACCCTTAATTCAATACGTAGTAAACGAATGTATTGCGGCGGGTATTACGGAAATCGTTTTAGTTACTCATTCATCTAAAAACTCCATCGAAAACCACTTCGACACCAGTTTTGAACTGGAAGCGATGCTGGAAAAACGCGTTAAGCGCCAGCTGCTGGAAGAGGTACAGTCTATTTGCCCACCGCACGTCACAATTATGCAGGTGCGTCAGGGTCTGGCTAAAGGGTTAGGCCACGCCGTACTGTGCGCGCATCCGGTCGTGGGTGATGAGCCGGTGGCTGTTATTCTGCCTGACGTTATTCTTGATGAATATGAATCCGATCTCTCTCAAGATAACCTTGCGGAAATGATCAAGCGCTTCGATGAAACCGGCTGTAGCCAGATTATGGTGGAGCCGGTTGAAGATGTCACCGCGTATGGCGTGGTGGATTGCAAAGGCGCCGAGTTAAAACCGGGTGAAAGCGTGCCAATGGTTGGTGTGGTTGAGAAGCCGAAGGCTAACGTTGCGCCTTCTAACCTTGCTGTTGTAGGCCGTTACGTCCTGAGCGCTGAAATTTGGCCTCTGCTGGCAAAAACTCCGCCGGGCGCAGGGGATGAGATCCAGCTGACCGACGGTATCGATATGCTTATCGAGAAAGAGACCGTTGAAGCCTACCATATGAAAGGCAAAAGCCATGACTGCGGCAATAAGCTGGGTTATATGCAAGCGTTTGTTGAATATGGTATTCGTCACAACACGCTGGGTGAAGAATTCAAGAGCTGGCTGGAGAATGAGATGGGCCTTGCTAAGTAAGGTCTTTCTTACCGCCATTTGACAAAAGCCGAAGATATCACCGTTACGTACGGATTATCTTCGGCTTTTTTATTGCCACTTGTTTCTAAGTGAAAACATAAGCCTGCGCTAACCCTACGGCAGTGCCAATAAAAAATCCCGCCGTAGCGGGATTTTTTACATCAGGCGAGGGATTATTCCTTAATCAGGAAGTCTTCCAGCTGTTTGCCTTGCTCGTCCATTGCCTTCTTAATAACGGCTGGGGTACGGCCCTGGCCGGTCCAGGTTTTAGTTTCGCCGTTTTCGTCAACGTAGCTATATTTAGCCGGGCGTGCTGCACGCTTAGCTTTAGTACCTACTTTCGCGGCTGCCATGCTGTTCAGCAGTTCGTTTGGGTCAATACCGTCAGCAATCAGCATTTCACGATACTGCTGCAGTTTACGCGTACGCTCTTCAATTTCAGCAGCAGCGGCATTATCTTCTTCACGACGCTCGTTAACAACAACTTCTAATTTTTCCAGCATTTCTTCGAGCGTTTCGAGAGTACATTCTCTTGCCTGTGCACGAAGAGTACGGATGTTGTTCAGAATTTTAAGTGCTTCGCTCATTGTAGTAATCTCAAACTTATAATGGGTGGTTTGTTGAGCTAATAATAGAGCGATAATTTGAGTTGTGCAATACCCGGCAATGTAAGGAATTCAAAATTACCCGTTATTTGCCCGTTTTATTAATTGCGTTATCTTAAATTTACCTACAGTGAACCGGTCCCACAAAGCTTATCCAATCCATTACCCCTGGTCTGTTTAGGGTCAGATTAAGTGAAAAATGTAATCAGACTTTTTCGATTAATGCTGACAGTACTATTGCCGGGATGGATAAATATCAACCTTTCTTATTAGTCTGCCATAAGTGTGGTGAGCTTAAATTACTAATATTTTCTGTCACCTAAGTTAAGAGCGGGCAATGCAAAAAGGCGTGTCCCTACACAGGTCAGTGATAAAGCGAGAGGGCTGGATGTCAGCAGTAATGGCTACGTCATTCATAAGTGTTATAAAGTGTGTATATCACATCAAAACGTAAGGGCTACCATTAACAGGTTAGTTGCGCTACCAGCCATGTTAGTTGAGCAAATTATGCTACAATCCGCGCGTTAAAAATTACACCTTGATTGGGGTCTCCAGACCAATGGCTCAGCTATATTTCTACTACTCGGCAATGAATGCCGGCAAATCTACGGCGCTCTTGCAGTCTTCCTACAATTACCAGGAAAGGGGGATGCGCTCGCTGGTCTATACCGCCGAAATTGATAACCGTTTCGGTAGTGGAAAAGTCAGCTCCCGTATCGGCCTCTCTTCGCCAGCAAAATTATTCAACCAGCAGACATCGCTGTTTGATGAGATCCGCGATGAGCACGCTCGGGAGCCTGTCCACTGCGTGCTGGTGGATGAGAGCCAGTTTTTAACGCGTGAACAGGTTTACGCCCTCTCTGAAGTCGTCGATAGGCTGGATATTCCTGTACTGTGCTATGGCCTACGCACTGATTTCCGTGGCGAACTGTTTACCGGCAGCCTCTATTTGCTGGCGTGGTCAGATAAGCTGGTCGAGTTAAAAACCATCTGTTTCTGCGGCCGTAAGGCCAGCATGGTATTACGTCTCGATCAGGATGGGCGTCCCTATAATGAAGGAGAGCAGGTAGTTATAGGGGGGAATGAGCGCTACGTCTCGGTATGCCGTAAGCACTATAAAGAGGCGCTCGCAGAAGGCTCTCTGACAGCGATACAGCGTCGCGTGCGTGGGTAGGTAGCGGATAAGCCAGAACAGGCGCAGCGTGCCGCTGAGGCCATAAAAAAACCCGCCGACTGGCGGGTTTTTGTTAGCACGATAGATTAAGCGGGTTTTTTCACTTTCTTATCGGCTTTTACCGGTACCGCAACGTCAGCCTGCACAGGCGCAGCGTCACCCTCTCTGTACTCGCGGCCATAGTAGGTATCCAGCAGGATCTGTTTCAGCTCGGCGATCAGCGGGTAGCGCGGGTTAGCGCCGGTGCACTGGTCATCGAAGGCGTCTTCAGACAGCTTGTCGACATGAGCAAGGAAGTCCGCTTCCTGCACGCCTGCTTCGCGGATAGATTTCGGAATACCCAGTTCAGCTTTCAGGCTATCCAGCCATCCCAGCAGCTTCTCAATCTTCGCCGCGGTGCGATCGCCCGGTGCGCTCAGGCCCAGATGGTCAGCAATCTCTGCGTAGCGACGGCGAGCCTGCGGACGGTCATACTGGCTAAAGGCCGTCTGTTTGGTTGGGTTATCGTTCGCGTTATAGCGGATAACGTTGCCAATCAGCAGGGCGTTAGCCAGGCCGTGCGGAATGTGGAACTGCGAGCCGAGTTTGTGCGCCATTGAGTGACAAACACCGAGGAAGGCGTTAGCAAAGGCGATACCGGCGATGGTTGCCGCACCGTGCACGCGTTCGCGAGCCACTGGGTTTTTCGACCCTTCATGGTAGGACGCTGGCAGGTACTCTTTCAGCAGCTTAAGCGCCTGCAGAGCCTGACCATCAGAGAACTCGGAGGCCAGCACGGATACATACGCTTCCAGGGCATGGGTCACCGCATCGAGGCCGCCAAAGGCGCACAGTGATTTCGGCATATCCATGACCAGGTTGGCATCGACGATGGCCATATCCGGGGTCAGAGCGTAGTCAGCCAGCGGGTATTTCTGACCGGTAGCATCATCGGTTACGACGGCGAACGGCGTAACTTCAGAACCGGTACCGGAGGTGGTAGTGATAGCAATCATTTTTGCTTTCACGCCCATTTTCGGGAACTTGTAGATACGTTTACGGATATCCATAAAGCGCAGCGCCAGCTCTTCGAAGTGGGTTTCCGGGTGTTCGTACATAACCCACATGATTTTTGCTGCATCCATCGGGGAGCCGCCGCCCAGGGCGATAATCACGTCAGGCTTGAAGGAGTTCGCCAGCTCAGCACCCTTACGAACGATGGTCAGGGTCGGATCCGCTTCAACTTCAAAGAACACTTCCGTCTCTACGCCAGCCGCTTTCAGCACGGAGGTGATCTGGTCCGCGTAGCCGTTGTTGAACAGGAAGCGGTCGGTGACGATCAGCGCACGTTTGTGGCCATCGGTAATCACTTCATCCAGCGCAATGGGCAGGGAGCCGCGGCGGAAGTAGATTGATTTCGGAAGTTTATGCCACAGCATGTTTTCAGCTCGCTTAGCAACGGTTTTCTTGTTGATCAGGTGCTTCGGACCTACGTTTTCAGAGATGGAGTTACCACCCCAGGAGCCGCAGCCCAGGGTCAGGGACGGCGCGAGTTTGAAGTTGTACAGGTCGCCGATACCACCCTGAGAGGCCGGGGTGTTAATCAGAATACGGGCGGTTTTCATCTTCTCGCCGAAGAAAGCCACGCGATCCGGCTGGTTGTCCTGGTCAGTATAGAGACAGGAGGTGTGACCGATCCCACCCATTGCGACCAGTTTCTCCGCTTTAACCACGGCATCTTCGAAATCTTTCGCGCGGTACATCGCCAGCGTCGGGGAGAGTTTTTCGTGAGCAAACGGCTCGCTCTCATCCACGGTAGTCACTTCGCCAATCAGGATCTTGGTGCTGGCCGGCACGGTAAAGCCTGCCAGTTCAGCAATCTTAACTGCTGGCTGACCCACGATGGCCGCGTTCAGCGCGCCGTTTTTCAGGATGATATCCTGAACGGCCTTCAGCTCCTGGCCCTGCAGCATGTAGCCGCCGTGGCTGGCAAAACGTTCACGTACTTTGTCATAGACGGAGTCAACGACCACCACAGACTGCTCGGAGGCACAGATAACGCCGTTATCGAAGGTTTTTGACATCAGCACAGAGGCAACGGCACGTTTGATATCGGCAGTTTCGTCGATAACAACCGGGGTATTACCTGCACCTACGCCGATAGCCGGTTTACCAGAGCTATAAGCCGCTTTAACCATGCCCGGACCGCCGGTGGCGAGGATCAGGTTGATATCCGGATGGTGCATCAGGGCATTAGACAGTTCTACGGAAGGTTGGTCGATCCAGCCAATCAGGTCTTTTGGTGCGCCCGCAGCAATAGCGGCCTGCAGAACGATATCGGCTGCTTTGTTAGTGGCATCTTTAGCACGCGGATGCGGAGAGAAGATGATTGCGTTGCGTGTCTTGAGGCTAATCAGCGATTTAAAGATGGCGGTAGAGGTTGGGTTAGTGGTCGGAACGATACCGCAGATAATACCGATAGGCTCGGCGATAGTGATGGTGCCAAAGGTGTCGTCGGTAGAAAGCACACCGCAGGTCTTCTCATCTTTATACGCGTTGTAGATATATTCAGAAGCGAAGTGGTTTTTAATCACTTTATCTTCCACAATACCCATACCGGATTCTGCAACAGCCAGCTTAGCGAGAGGAATTCGCGCATCGGCGGCAGCCAGAGCGGCGGCACGGAAGATTTTATCAACTTGTTCTTGAGAAAAGTTGGCATATTCACGCTGGGCTTTTTTCACGCGTTCAACGAGTGCGTTAAGTTCAGCGACGTTAGTAACGGCCATAATGATCTCCTGATAATGTTAAACTCTTTTAGTAAATCAGTTGCTCAATGGATCAACAGAACAGTATAGTAAGACCCGTAGCAGCCTGCATTACCGTTTCAAAAACAAGTACTTATTAACGACACCTGCACCCATGATTTACTAAAAGAGCCTCGCCTCAGCATCATACCGTTTGATACTTCTTTTCTCCCTGGCGGCGTAAACAAGGTTACTCACTTCTGAGTAGCGATTACGTGATCCAGATCAAGAATAGTCGAAGCTGACACCTTTCAGCTGGCTCTTTTTATTCATTTGCATCAAATGTTAATAATTTCAGGGGCGTAGTAGAAATAAGCTATCATACTTTCTACAATTAAATAACATACACACACTCTCACGTTTTTCAGAATATTTCTGGTGAAGTATGCTGATATTAGGCGTATCTTTAGCATGGTTTTTTTATGGCTAAAATTTTGCCTTCGGCGTTGATTATTTGCGGAGTTTACCGTGATCCAGACGTTGTTTGATTTTCCGACCTATCTGAAGTTTTTTATTGGCCTGTTTGCTCTGGTTAACCCGGTCGGGATTATTCCTGTATTCATCAGCATGACCAGCTACCAGACCGCGGCGGCGCGAAACAAAACCAACCTAACCGCCAGCGTCTCGGTTGCCATTATTCTCCTTACCTCACTCTTTTTAGGCAGCACCATCCTGCAGCTTTTTGGTATCTCTATCGATTCATTCCGTATTGCCGGGGGCATCCTTGTGGTGACCATTGCGATGTCGATGATCAGCGGCAAGCTTGGCGAGGATAAGCAGAATAAACAGGAGAAGTCAGAGACGGCCATTCGCGAAAGCATTGGGGTGGTACCGCTCGCGCTACCGTTGATGGCAGGGCCGGGGGCCATCAGCTCCACCATTGTCTGGGGAACGCGTTTTCATAGCTGGCCCCATCTGCTCTGTTTTTCCATCGCCATTGCCCTGTTCGCACTCTGCTGCTGGGGACTGTTTCGTATTGCGCCCTGGCTGGTTCGTTTATTAGGCCAGACCGGCATCAACGTCATTACTCGAATTATGGGGCTGTTACTGATGGCGCTGGGCATTGAATTTATCGTTACCGGGATCAAAGCCATTTTTCCCGGCTT
This sequence comes from Pseudescherichia sp., assembly GCF_032052675.1. NCBI lineage: Bacteria > Pseudomonadati > Pseudomonadota > Gammaproteobacteria > Enterobacterales > Enterobacteriaceae > Pseudescherichia > Pseudescherichia sp. The sequence continues at coordinate 468,651 of NZ_DAMBWA010000002.1, read as the reverse complement.
AATGCACTGATAACTTTCATTCGAAAAATGTCAGCCTGAACGGCGCACCCAGCGCCGTTTTTTTCATCATTATTAGTAAAACATATAACTAATGTTGAAAAATGGCACAAACATAACAAATCGCGCTGGTTGAACTAAAGTCTTAATAATCAGCACGTTGAATTTTTCTCTTTGACACGTTTGCTTACATTCCCCCCTTTATGCCTGTTATTTTACTCACATGATACTCTGGGGCTTGCTGTGTGATTATCGAAATGATATTAGTAATTTAATCACCCACACAGATGAATGTGCTAGAAAATGAGCACTTGTTACATTTTTGTGTAAAAAACAATCGACCTGAACGTAAACACGGGAGGAAGAGTAATAAATGCACTATGTCATTGATTTTGATATCGTTTACCCATTTATTCCTCGCAGTACACCTCGCGTAAAGCCGCTACAGAATTGTATAAAAGAGAAATGCTTAACAAATTTGCAAATTGTATTGGCGGACGATAAATGCATTTGATACTTTCCAGGCCACTATTTGCAGCAAAACGCTCAGCAAATGAATAGATGCAGATGAGAATCATTTTCATAAATGATATTCATCAGGATATATAAGGCGCCTCAAACAGGGGAGGCGTTAAAGAATCGACGCCAGGCTGCCGCTATGAGTAGCCAGTAATAATAAAAGTCGGTGATAGCAAGCAGTAACCCCTTGCGGATGCAAAAACTCCTGCACCGTACAGGCACCCCCTCGGGGGAATGAAACAGGCTGGCACAAAAGCCAGTAATTATAATGAGTGGAGTACCAACACAATGTCCATCATCACAAAAAAAAGCTTGGTAGCGGCAGGGATTTTGACTGCGCTAATCGCGGGTAACGTTGCCATGGCGGCAGATGTACCTGCAGGTGTTCAACTGGCAGAGAAGCAAACCCTGATCCGAAATAACGGTGCCGAGCCGCAGTCGCTCGACCCAAATAAGATCGAAGGGGTACCCGAATCCAACGTCAGCCGCGATCTGTTTGAAGGTCTGCTGATTACCTCTCCGGTTGACGGCCACCCTGTTCCGGGCGTTGCCGAATCCTGGGATAATAAAGATTTTAAAGTCTGGACCTTCCATCTGCGTAAAGATGCCAAATGGTCTAACGGCGAGCCTGTGACCGCCCAGGATTTCGTCTATAGCTGGCAGCGCCTGGTGGATCCGAATACCGCCTCGCCTTATGCAAGCTATCCGCAATATGGCCATATCGTAAACGTTGATGCGATCATCGACGGCAAAATGAAGCCGAGCGAGCTGGGCGTTAAGGCGATTGATGACCATACCCTGGAAGTTACCCTGAGCGAGCCGGTGCCTTACTTCTATAAGCTGCTGGTCAACCCGGCGATGTCCCCGGTAAATAAAGCCGCCATCGAAAAATTTGGCGAAAAGTGGACCCAGCCAGCGAATATCGTTACCAACGGCGCGTTTAAACTGCAGGACTGGGTTGTTAACGAACGTATTGTGATGGTGCGTAACACTAATTACTGGGATAACGGCAAAACCGTTCTCGATCAAATTACCTATCTGCCGATCTCCTCCGAAGTCACGGACGTTAACCGCTACCGCAGCGGCGAGATTGACATGACCTATAACAACCTGCCGATCGAGCTGTTCCAGAAGCTGAAAAAAGAGATCCCGCAGGAGGTGCACGTTGACCCATACCTCTGCACCTACTACTACGAAATCAACAACCAGAAAGCACCGTTTACCGATGCCCGTATCCGTACCGCGCTGAAGCTGGGCCTGGATCGCGATATCATTGCTAACAAAGTGAAAGCGCAGGGCGATCTGCCTGCCTATGGCTACACCCCGCCGTACGCCGACGGTGCGAAACTGACCAAGCCGGAGTGGTTCGGCTGGACGCAGGAAAAACGCAACGAAGAGGCGAAAAAACTGCTGGCGGAAGCAGGCTACACTAAAGACAAGCCGCTGACCTTTAACCTGCTGTACAACACCTCCGATCTGCATAAGAAGCTGGCCATTGCCGCCGCCTCTATCTGGCAGAAAAACCTCGGGGTGAACGTCAAGCTGGTGAACCAGGAGTGGAAAACCTTCCTCGATACCCGTCACCAGGGTAACTTCGACGTGGCCCGTGCTGGCTGGTGTGCGGACTATAACGAGCCGACCTCGTTCCTGAACACCATGCTCTCCGGCAGCTCAATGAACACCGCGCACTATAAGAGCGAGGCGTTTGACCGCATCATGGCCGATGCCGTGAAAGCCAGCGACGAAGCGAAACGCAGCGAGCTGTACGATCAGGCTGAACAGCAGCTGGGTAAAGACTCGGCGATCGTACCGGTTTACTACTATGTAAACGCGCGTCTGGTGAAACCGTGGGTGGGTGGTTATACCGGTAAAGACCCAATGGATAACGTCTACGGTAAAGATCTCTACGTTATCAAACATTAATGGCAATATGTGGGGCAGGGCGTAACCGTGCTAAGACGCGGCGTCGCACTGCCCCATCGTGTCTTATTTTATCGCACTGCATACACCGGCGTGTTTACGCCACGTGTATAAGGCACAGGCCAGAAGGTACGGGCAATGTTGAAATTTATTTTACGTCGCTGTCTGGAAGCTATTCCGACGCTCCTGATTCTTATTACCATCTCCTTCTTTATGATGCGCCTTGCGCCGGGTAGTCCTTTTACCAGCGAGCGCGCGCTGCCGCCGGAAGTGATGGCGAACATCGAAGCGAAATATCACTTAAACGATCCGATCATGACCCAGTATTTCAGCTACCTGAAACAGCTGGCACACGGTGATTTCGGGCCGTCATTTAAATATAAAGACTATTCGGTCAACGATCTGGTGGCCTCCAGCTTCCCGGTGTCGGCGAAATTAGGCGCGGCCGCCTTTTTCCTCGCCGTAGTGCTGGGCGTGGCGGCGGGCGTTATTGCGGCGCTTAACCAGAATACGAAGTGGGACTATACGGTCATGGGCTTTGCCATGACCGGGGTGGTTATTCCCAGCTTCGTGGTTGCGCCGCTGCTGGTGCTTATTTTCGCTATTACGCTGAAGTGGCTGCCGGGCGGCGGCTGGAACGGCGGGGCGCCGAAATTTATGATCCTGCCGATGGTGGCGCTCTCTTTGGCCTACATCGCCAGTATTGCGCGTATCACCCGTGGGTCGATGATTGAAGTGCTGCACTCTAACTTCATCCGTACCGCCCGCGCTAAAGGTTTGCCCCTGCGCCGCATCATCCTGCGTCACGCCCTGAAGCCCGCGCTGCTGCCGGTGCTCTCCTATATGGGCCCCGCGTTTGTTGGCATCATCACCGGCTCGATGGTTATCGAAACCATCTACGGTCTGCCGGGCATCGGTCAGCTGTTTGTTAACGGCGCGCTGAACCGTGACTACTCCCTGGTGCTGAGCCTGACCATTCTGGTCGGCACGCTGACTATTTTGTTCAATGCGATCGTGGACGTGCTCTATGCCGTTATCGATCCGAAAATCCGTTACTAACGCTGGGGTACGCCATGATGTTAAGTAAGAAAAACAGCGAGGCGCTGGAAAACTTCAGTGAGAAACTGGAAGTCGAAGGGCGTAGCCTGTGGCAGGATGCGCGTCGTCGCTTTATGCACAACCGCGCCGCCGTTACCAGCCTTGTCGTACTGGTGCTGATCGCGCTGTTCGTCGCCTTTGCGCCACTGCTGTCGCAGTTTACCTATTTCGATACCGACTGGGGCATGATGTCCAACGCGCCGGATATGGCCTCCGGCCACTACTTCGGCACCGACTCCTCGGGGCGTGATCTGCTGGTGCGTGTCGCTATCGGTGGCCGCATCTCCCTGATGGTCGGCATTGCCGCCGCGCTGGTTGCGGTCGTGGTCGGCACGCTCTACGGCTCGCTCTCGGGCTATCTTGGTGGCAAAGTCGACTCGGTGATGATGCGCCTGCTGGAGATCCTCAACTCCTTCCCGTTCATGTTCTTTGTGATCCTGCTGGTGACCTTCTTCGGACAAAATATCCTGCTGATCTTTGTCGCTATCGGCATGGTCTCCTGGCTCGATATGGCGCGTATCGTGCGCGGCCAGACACTGAGCCTGAAGCGCAAAGAGTTTATCGAAGCGGCGCAGGTCGGCGGCGTATCGACGGCCAGCATTGTGGTGCGCCACATCGTGCCGAACGTGCTGGGCGTGGTGGTGGTTTACGCCTCGCTGCTGGTCCCGAGCATGATCCTGTTTGAATCCTTCCTGAGCTTCCTCGGCCTCGGTACCCAGGAGCCGCTCAGCAGCTGGGGCGCGCTGCTCAGCGATGGCGCAAACTCGATGGAGGTGTCACCGTGGCTGCTGCTCTTCCCGGCGGTGTTCTTAGTCGTGACCCTGTTCTGTTTTAACTTTATCGGCGATGGCCTGCGTGATGCCCTCGACCCGAAAGATCGTTAAGGAGTGCTGTGAATGAGTATCATTGAAACCTCAGCGTCGACGATGGCGCAGCAGCAATCTAACGTTCTGCTGGATGTCAACGACCTGCGGGTCACCTTTAAAACGCCGGACGGTGACGTAACGGCGGTGAATGACCTGAACTTTAGCCTGAGCGCGGGGGAGACCCTCGGGATCGTGGGTGAATCCGGCTCTGGTAAATCGCAAACGGCGTTTGCGCTAATGGGCCTGCTGGCCGCCAACGGCGTCATCGGCGGCTCGGCAACGTTCAACGGCAGAGAGATCCTCAACCTGCCGGAGCGCGAGCTTAACCGGCTGCGTGCCGAGCAGATCTCCATGATATTCCAGGATCCGATGACCTCGCTGAACCCCTACATGCGCGTCGGCGAGCAGCTGATGGAAGTATTAATGCTGCATAAAGGCATGGGTAAAGCCGAGGCGTTTGAAGAGTCGGTCAAAATGCTCGACGCGGTTAAAATGCCAGAAGCGCGTAAGCGCATGCGCATGTATCCCCACGAGTTCTCCGGCGGGATGCGCCAGCGTGTAATGATCGCGATGGCGCTGCTGTGCCGTCCGAAGCTGCTGATCGCCGATGAGCCGACCACGGCGCTGGACGTCACCGTGCAGGCGCAGATTATGACCCTGCTCAACGAGCTGAAGCGTGAGTTTAATACCGCCATCATTATGATCACCCATGACCTCGGGGTGGTGGCGGGTATCTGCGACAAGGTGCTGGTAATGTATGCGGGCCGCACAATGGAGTACGGTGCCGCGCGTAACGTCTTCTATCAGCCTGCGCACCCGTACTCGATCGGCCTGCTGAACGCCGTACCGCGTCTGGATGCGGAGGGGGAGTCCCTGCTCACTATTCCGGGTAACCCGCCGAACCTGCTGCGCTTGCCGAAAGGCTGCCCGTTCCAGCCGCGCTGTCCGCACGCGATGGAAATTTGTAATACGGCTCCGCCGCTAGAGGAGTTTGCCCCGGGCCGCCTGCGAGCCTGCTTTAAGCCGGTGGAGGAGCTAGTATGACTACCCAGACCGAAGAGAGAAAAGTTCTGCTCGAAATTGCCGATCTGAAAGTGCATTTCGACATTAAAGATGGCAAGCAGTGGTTCTGGCAGCCAGCCAAAACCCTGAAGGCGGTGGACGGCGTGACGCTGCGCCTCTACGAAGGGGAGACCCTCGGCGTGGTGGGCGAGTCCGGCTGCGGTAAATCGACCTTTGCCCGCGCCATCATCGGCCTGGTGAAGGCCACCGACGGTAAGGTCGCCTGGCTGGGCAAAGATCTGCTCGGGATGAAGCCTGACGAGTGGCGCGATGTGCGCAGCGATATCCAGATGATCTTCCAGGATCCGCTGGCGTCGCTTAACCCGCGCATGAATATTGGCGATATCATTGCCGAGCCGCTGCGCACCTACCATCCGACGATGCCGCGTCAGGAAGTGCGTGACCGCGTAAAAGCGATGATGATGAAGGTCGGCCTGCTGCCCAACTTGATCAACCGTTATCCGCACGAGTTCTCCGGCGGCCAGTGCCAGCGTATCGGCATCGCCCGGGCGCTGATCCTTGAGCCGAAGCTGATCATCTGCGACGAGCCGGTCTCCGCGCTGGACGTGTCGATTCAGGCACAGGTGGTCAACCTGCTGCAGAAGCTGCAGCGCGAGATGGGCCTGTCGCTGATCTTTATCGCCCATGACCTGGCGGTGGTGAAGCACATCTCCGATCGCGTGCTGGTGATGTATCTGGGCCATGCGGTGGAGTTGGGAACCTACGATGAAGTTTACAACAATCCGCTGCACCCCTACACCAAAGCGCTGATGTCGGCCGTGCCGGTGCCCGATCCCGATCTGGAGAAAAACAAGCAGATCCAGCTGCTGGAGGGGGAGCTGCCGTCGCCAATTAATCCGCCGTCAGGCTGCGTATTCCGCACCCGCTGCCCGATTGCTGGACCGGAGTGCGCTCAGACACGTCCGGTGCTGGAGGGCAGTTTCCGCCACGCCGTTTCCTGTCTTAAGGTTGACCCGCTATAATCCCGCAGGGCTGGCATGAAGCCAGCCCTTTTTCGTTGCGAGGATTAACCGTGTCCAACCGCTCTTTTTCGCTACGCCAAACGCTTTATCGTCGCCTGTTCGATCAGCAAACTCGCTCCGGTCGTCGTTTTGAAGCGTTATGCGGCCTGCTGGCCCTGCTGAGCGTCATCACTATTTTTATTGAATCCAGCATGGGTAGCCAGTTGACCTTTACGCCTCAGGAGTGGCGGCTCTTTATCTGGATAGAGGTCGGTTTTACCCTCATTTTTACCCTTGAATACATTTTGCGGATCTTCGCATGGCCTAATCCTGTGCAGTACGTCTTTAGCTTCTGGGGCGTTATCGACCTGGCAACCATTCTGCCGCTCTACGTCCTGTGGCTCTGGCCGGAACTGGCTATTCACTACTTCTTTGCCTGGCGGGCAATGCGGGCGATACGCGTGCTGCGCATCCTCAAGCTGCTGCGCTATATGCCGGCGTTGCATAGCCTCTGGCGCGCGGTCATTAATGCCCGACACCAGCTTATTCTCTTCTATGCGTTTGTCGGTATTGTCATGGTGTCAGCCGGCGCGCTGATGTACGCCATTGAAGGGGAAGCGAGCGGCTTTACCAGCCTGGGCGTAGCGGTCTATTGGGCGGTAGTGACGGTCACCACGGTTGGCTACGGCGATATTACTCCGCACACGGTGGCCGGGCGGTTTGTGGCCTCTGTGCTGATTTTGATAGGCTACTCGGTGATAGCGATCCCGACAGGGATCCTGACGGCGCAGATGAGCAGTGAACTTCAGCAGAGAAAGCGTGCCCGCAGCTGTCCGCGCTGCCATCTGCATGACCACAACGCGGAAGCGCACTACTGCATGCGCTGCGGCGAACGACTGCCGAAGGCAGAAGAGGCGTAGCGCGGACTTTACCGCGCCAGGGGATCACTCACGCCACAGGATGTGGCAAATTTTATGATCTTTCTCGCGGCAGAGCAGCACGCGAGCGAAAATGTCGTTGATTTCACCGCCGTCGGTATCCGCCAGGCCGATAACCACTTCTGAGAAGAAGTCAGGGTTGAGATCGTAATCGACATGCTCCTGCCAGTCTTCGGCCGGATCGAACAGCTCCGCGCCGCCGCGCTCTTCAAACTGCAAATTAAAAAGAATAACGTCTGCCGGATCGAGATTATCCACCGCCAGCTCAAGAAAAATATCGTAGGCCTGCTCAAGCGTTTCATCTTCAGTCAGGCGATTGTTCAGATCCATTTCCATAGTTACACCCTGGTTTAACCGCTAATGGGCACGTTTTACAGCAACGGACTAAAGAAGTAAAACAGTCGCTCGACAATCCGCTGCCATAGCGGACGTTTCAACCAGCGCCTGACGTCCAGCAGGCGGGAGCGAGAGATATAGTCATCCTGCACCGCCGCCAGATCGCTGCCAAAACCGGCGTCGTCGATCACTAATGTTATTTCAAAATTGAGCCACAGACTGCGCATATCGAGGTTGACCGTGCCGACGAGGCTCAGCTCGCCGTCTACCAGCACGCTTTTAGTATGCAGCAGGCCGCCTTCGAACTGATATATTTTTACACCCGCCGCCAGCAGCTCGCTGAAAAAGGCCCGACTGGCCCAGCCTACGAGCAGGGAGTCGTTCTTACGCGGCAGAATAATGCTCACGTCCACGCCGCGCTGGGCGGCGGTGCAGATGGCATGCAGCAGATCGTCACTGGGTACAAAGTAGGGCGTCGTCATGATCAGATACTCCCGCGAAGCGTAGACCGCGGTCAGCAGCGCCTGGTGGATCAGATCTTCCGGAAAGCCCGGGCCGGAGGCAATGGTATGGATCGTATGCCCGCTGGCCTGTTCGAACGGCATGATATTGGCGTCCGGCGGGGGAGGAAGAATACGCTTGCCGGTCTCAATCTCCCAGTCGCAGGAGTAAACCACGCCCATCGAGGTGGCGATAGGTCCCTCCATGCGCGCCATCAGGTCTACCCACTGGCCAACGCCCGCCTCCTGCTTGAAAAAGCGCGGATCCACCAGGTTCATGCTGCCGGTATAGGCGATGTAGTTATCAATCATCACCATCTTGCGGTGCTGACGCAGATCCATCCGGCGCAGGAAGACACGCATCAGATTGACCTTCAACGCCTCGACTACCTCTATACCCGCATTGCGCATCATTGCTACCCACGGACTGCGGAAGTAGGTCACGCTACCCGCAGAGTCGAGCATGAGACGGCAGTGAACGCCGCGGCGAGCCGCCGCCATCAGCGACTCGGCGACCTGATCAGCCATCCCTCCGGGGTGCCAGATATAGAACACCATCTCAATATTGTGCCGGGCAAGCTGGATATCGCGGATCAGCGCCTGCATCACATCATCAGAGGAGGTCAGGAGCTGCAGCTGGTTACCCTTCACGCCGCCGATACCCTGGCGACGCTCGCAGAGCTGAAAAAGCGAGGCGGCCACCTGGCTGTTCTCTTCGGCAAAGATATGCTTGCAGGCTTTAAGATCGTGGAGCCACTTCGCGGTGGAGGGCCACATGGCGCGGGCGCGCTCTGCTCGCCGCTTGCCAAGATGCAGCTCACCAAAAGAGAGATAGGCGATGATCCCCACCAGCGGCAGGATATAGATGATCAATAGCCAGGCCATAGCCGAAGGGACGGCGCGGCGCTTCATCAGGATGCGTAATGTCACCCCGGCGATCAGCAGCCAGTATCCTAAAATGACCAGCCAACTCACAACGGTGTAGAAGGTTGTCATAGTTAAAAAAATCCTTTTCAGTGCGCCATACACTGAGTGTACGCATAAGCATCCATCTGGCAAATAAAAACGGCGGAGAAAGCGCTGGTGCGGCGTCTGCAAGGGTCTATAATGAAACCTTCGTTATTAGCAGAGTTGCAGTCATGAAGCGTAGTAGAACGGAAGTGGGGCGCTGGCGGATGCTTCGCCAGGCGAATCGCCGCAAAGCTCGCTGGCTGGAAGGCCAGTCGCGTCGTAATATGCGCATCCACTCAATCAGGAAGTGCGTGCTGAACCGTCAACGCAACGCGTTGCTGTTCGCTATTAACACGTATTGAGATCGTCTGAGGGCACACGCGGGTGCCCTCAGAATTAAAGCCTAGAATACTTTCTTATAGGGTTTAACCGACACGGTCTGGTAAACCCCCGCCGCGACGTAAGGATCGGCTTCCGCCCAGGCTTTTGCCTCCTCCAGCGATTCAAACTCAGCAATCACCGTTGACCCACTAAAACCTGCTGCGCCGGGATCGTTACTGTCAACCGCAGGCATCGGGCCTGCCGTCAGCAGGCGACCCTCGTCGCTTAGCAACTGAAGGCGTGCAAGGTGTGCAGGACGCACTGAGAGGCGTTTTTCGAGTGAGTCGGCAATATCTTCAGCGTAGATCACATAAAGCACGGGCATAGCTCCTTAAATTATAAAATGACTCCTGGACGCTAACATACCTCGCAGGCTGCACGCTACCATCATGATTTTATGCGGCCTAAAATGCTAAAGCCGGACCGGATAAGCTTGCCTGCCCCCCTGAAAATGAGCGATAGATGTCATGGCTTATTGAATATGATTGCTATTTGCATTTAAAATCAGGGCCTGGCTTTTCAACTGAAACGATTATGACTGCAATGACCCTTGATCTACCTCGCCGCTTTCCCTGGCCGACGCTGCTGTCTGTTGGTATTCACGGTGCTGTTGTGGCGGGCCTGCTCTACACGTCAGTACATCAGGTTATTGAACTGCCCGCTCCCGCGCAGCCCATTGCCGTCACTATGGTCACGCCTGCCGAGCTTGAGCCGCCTCAGGTTGTACAGCCCCCGCCCGAGCCGGTGGTAGAGCCGGAACCTGAGCCGGAGCCGGAACCCATCCCCGAGCCGCCAAAAGAGGCGCCGGTGGTCATTGAGAAGCCGAAACCCAAACCTAAGCCGAAGCCGAAGCCCAAGCCGGAGAAAAAGGTTGAGAAGAAGATCGAGCAGCCGAAGCGTGAGGTCCGCCCGGTCGAGACGCGTCCGACCGCACCGCTGACCAATACTGCGCCGTCGCGTCCGCTGACCAGTTCCGCACCCGCTACCAGCAAGCCGGTGACTTCCGCGCCGACAGGCCCACGCGCGCTGGCACGTAACCAGCCGCAGTATCCAGCCCGCGCCCAGGCGCTGCGCATTGAGGGCCGGGTGCGCGTGAAGTTTGATGTCACCGCCGACGGTCGCGTGGAGAACGTGCAGATCCTCTCTGCCCAGCCGTCGAATATGTTTGAGCGCGAGGTGAAATCGGCGATGCGTAAATGGCGCTACGAGGCAGGCAAACCGGGCAACGGTTTGATTGTGAATATCGTCTTCCGTCTTAACGGTGGGGCGTCGGTGGACTAAGGGCCAATCGTTGAACGCGACAAAAAAGCCTCCGTATGGAGGCTTTTTTTATGCTTGCGGGGGAAGGGCGCGGGGCTTGCCTTCGCTGTCTACCGCCACATAGATAAACAGCGCCTCGGTAGCTTTATAGCGCTGGCCGATGGGCTCGGAAGAGACCTTCTTCACCCATACCTCAACGTTGATGGTCACCGAGGTGTTACCGCGTTTGACGCAGCGCGCATAGCAGCATACCACGTCACCCACCGCAACTGGACGCAAGAAGGTCATGCCGTCGACCCGCACGGTGACCACGCGACCATGTGCGATCTCTTTCGCCATGATCGCCCCCCCCATGTCCATCTGGGACATCAGCCAGCCACCAAAAATATCACCGTTAGCGTTGGTATCCGCCGGCATCGCCAGGGTGCGTAATACCAGCTCGCCCTGAGCGGCTTCGTTTACGTTGGTCATCAGGACTTATCTTCCTGTGGCAGGTGGCGATAGATATAGATGCCACTCAGCAGAGTAAAGAGTAGCGTCAGGGCAGTTAAACCAAACACCTTAAAGTTGACCCAGATGTTTTGCGGCAGCCAAAACGCGATATAGATATTGGCCAGCCCGCAGACAATGAAAAAGAGCGCCCAGGCGATATTCAGCTTTGACCATACCGCTTCCGGCAGGGCGATCTCTTTACCCAGCATGCTCTGGATCAGCGGCTTTTTCATCACCCACTGGCTAAAGAGCAGCGCACCAGCGAACAGGGCGTAGATTACGGTCACTTTCCACTTAATAAATTCATCGTTATGGAAAAAGAGCGTCAGGCCACCAAACACCGCGACCAGCACGAAGGTCACCAGCGCCATTTTTTCAACTTTGCGGTAGCGTACCCAGCTATAAATCAGCACGACCGCCGTCGCGACGATCAGCGCGGCCGTACCGGCATAAATGTCATAGAGCTTATAAAAGGCAAAAAACACAATCAGCGGTAAAAAATCAAGAAACTGCTTCATTCTTCGATTCCGTTATAGGCGCAGCCTGCACGTTCGGCAGGCTGCGGGATGTTAAGGGCGGATCAGCATATAAAGACGATAAAGATAAACAAGCAGCGCCGCCGAGATCAAATTGCTGAGGGTATTAGCAACGATAGCGCCCACCGTTGGCGTCAGGACGGCAAAGTTAGGGGCGAACATCAGCAGCAGGGTTTTTGCCAGCAGCCAGCCTATTACCGCCGGGGCAACCAGGCGCATATTGGCCCACCCCATACGCATGCTGTTACGGATCGACTGAAATACGCCCATTTTATCCTGCACCATCATCACTGGCGCAAAGGCGAGGAGGATCGCAAGGATAACGCCGGGAACCACGATAAACATGATACCGATCTGCACCATAAAAGTAGTCAGGAAGATCAGGATAAACAGCTTTGGCAGCACCGGGGCGCTGGCCCCAATGGCTCGCAGGGCGCTAACCCGATGGCCCGCCGAGATCAGCTGGATCATCAGCAGCATGCCGCCCGCCAGAATGGCGTTGCCAAACAGTCCGGAAAAGGTGGAGGCGGCAGAAGCGCGCAGCAGCACCTGCTGCTGTTCCGGCGTCATGTTTTGCACCAGTTCAAACAGCCCCGCGCTGCCGGACAGGTTATCACCCTCGCGCAGAACGGCAAGCTGCTCGTCGCTGGGTGAAAAAACATGGCCAAGCATTACCGTGATAAACGCACACAATAAGGCAATCAGTAAAATGGTGACGAACTGATTGCGAACAAAATTTCCCGTGTCACGGTAAACGGACTTCGCCGTGATAGACATGCACTCTCCTTGAGTAAACCGGTGTTGATTTGCTGGCAATTGTAACCTGGTTAGCGGCGGAGTGGCAGCACTCTGCCATGTATGGAAAAGCATAGCTTTGTAAAGCGGCCTCCACTGCCCACCCACATTGAGTAATTTGTAACCGAAATTACGTATTGAAAGATTTTGCGAAAGATGATCTACATCAGAAACGAGGATTTTGCTGATTATTAAGGAAAATTAATCCAGATCAATGAATGTTACTTTACAGGGTTAAATGTGATCTGCGTTAGATCACTTTGTACTTCAATGTAGGTATATTCACCGCGCCATAAAAAATAACCATATCAATGGAGCGGAAAAAGAATGAAAAAATTAGCGGTGGTAGCGTTGGTGTTAAGCGCATTTTCAGCTGGGACCTATGCCCATGACGCGGGCGAGTTTTTTGTGCGTGCCGGTTCAGCGACGGTAAGACCGACCGAAGGATCCGACAACGTGCTGGGCAGTCTGGGTGGATTTAACGTTAGCAACAATACCCAGCTTGGCCTGACCTTCACCTATATGGCAACGGAGAACGTCGGCATCGAGCTGCTGGCCGCTACGCCGTTCCGCCATCATGTGGGAACCGGCCCGACGGGCAATATTGCGACTGTAGAGCATCTGCCGCCAACCCTGATGGCCGAGTGGTACTTTGGGGATAGCAGCAGCAAGGTTCGCCCCTATATTGGCGCCGGTGTGAACTACACCACCTTCTTTGATGAGAAATTTAACGATACCGGTAAAGCGGCGGGCCTCTCTGACCTGAACCTGAGTGACTCCTGGGGCGCAGCGGGCGTCGTAGGGCTGGACTATCTCATCAACCGCGACTGGCTGATTAACGCCTCAGTTTGGTACATGGATATCGATACCGACGTGAAATTCAAGGCGGGAGGGGTACAGCAGACGGTCGATACGCGTCTCGATCCGTGGGTGTTTATGTTCTCTGCAGGCTACCGTTTCTGAGCCTGGGATTCAGGTGAGAAACGGGCCGATAAAGCCTGTTTCTCACCCTGCCTAATCAATTTACTCGCGTCGCCGCTTTCAGGCTCTGCACAAACGCCTGCAGCTCGGTCAGCATCTTAACGGGCTTATCAAGGTTATTTTCAATAATCTTAACGATGGCGGAGCCGGAAATTGCCCCGGCTGCGCCAGCTTCCAGCGAAGTTTTCACCTGCTCCGGCGTAGAGATACCAAAGCCCTGCAGCGGCGGTGCAGCATGGTACTCAGCCAGCTTCTCTACCAGATGCTGTAGCGGCAGGGCGACGCTGTTCTCCGCCCCCGTGACCCCGGCGCGAGAGAGCAGGTAGGTGTATCCGCGTCCGTAAGAGGCGATCTGGCGCAGCAGATCGTCATCGGCGTTCGGCGGGCAGATAAAGATTGGAGCCACGTTATGGCGCATCGCCGCCTGACGGAACGGTGCCGACTCCTCCACCGGCACGTCCGCCACCAGCACTGAGTCCACGCCTGCTTTTTCACACTTCGCATAGAACTCATCAATGCCCTGGCTGAACACCAGGTTCGCATACATCAGCAGGCCGATAGGGATGGTCGGGTGCTTCTGGCGTACGGCGGCCAACATCTCAAAGCACTGGGCCGGGGTAGTGCCTGCGGCAAAAGCACGTAGGGTGGCATTCTGGATAGTCGGGCCGTCCGCCAGCGGATCGGAGAAAGGGATCCCCAGCTCCAGCGCGTCGGCACCGCCCTCAATCAGCGCATCGATAATCTTCAGCGACTGCTCGGGAGAGGGATCGCCCAGGGTAACAAAGGGAACAAACGCACCCTCTTTGCGATCCTGCAGGCGCTTAAACAGCTGCTCATAACGTTCCATCACATCTCCCCTCGTGCTTTTAAAATATCGTGAACCGTAAAGATGTCTTTATCGCCGCGGCCGGAGAGGTTAACCACCAGCAGCTGCTCTTTTTCCGGATCCTCGCGCATCATCTTAAGCGCATGGGCTAGCGCGTGAGAGGACTCCAGCGCCGGAATGATCCCTTCGCTACGGCACAGCAGCTTGAACGCCGCCAGCGCTTCATCATCGGTAATCGACACGTAGTCCGCGCGTCCGATGCTGTTGAGATGTGCGTGCTGCGGCCCGACGGAGGGGAAGTCCAGCCCGGCGGAGATGGAGTAGGACTCTTCAATCTGTCCGTCATCGGTCTGCATCATCGGCGACTTCATGCCAAAGTAGATACCCACCCGGCCATGCTTCAGCGGCGCGCCGTGTTCGCCGGTCTCAATCCCGTGGCCCGCTGGCTCGACGCCGATCAGCCCCACGCTGCTCTCTTCAATAAAGTCAGCAAACATGCCGATGGCGTTTGAGCCGCCGCCGACGCAGGCGATCACCGCATCCGGCAGGCGACCCTCCTTTTCGAGGATCTGCGCTTTGGTCTCTTCGCCAATCATGCGCTGGAACTCACGCACGATGGTCGGGAACGGATGGGGGCCTGCCGCCGTGCCGAGCATATAGTGGGCCTTGTCGTAGCTGCCGGACCAGTCGCGCAGCGCTTCGTTACAGGCGTCTTTTAGCGTGGCGGAGCCGCTGTAGACCGGGATCACCTCTGCGCCCATCAGGCGCATGCGGAAGACGTTCGGCGACTGGCGCTCAACGTCTTTCGCCCCCATATAGATGCGGCACTTAAGACCGAGCAGGGCGCTGGCAAGGGCCGAAGCGACGCCGTGCTGGCCCGCGCCGGTCTCGGCAATGATCTCCGTTTTACCCATGCGCTTGGCAAGCAGGGCCTGGCCCAGCACCTGGTTGGTTTTATGCGCGCCGCCGTGAAGCAGATCTTCACGCTTGAGGTAGAGCGTGGTTTTGGTTCCAGCGGTCAGATTCTGGCATTTGGTGAGCGCGGTCGGACGACCGGCATAGTTTTTCAGCAGATCGCTGAACTGGGCCTGAAACGCCGGATCTTTCTGGGCGCTGACAAAGGCCTCTTCCAGCTGGCGCAGGGCAGGCATCAAAATTTGCGGAACGTACATGCCGCCAAATTCACCGAAGTAGGGATTAAGCAAAGTTGTCATTACAGATTCCTTAATAGGCACGCAGGGTACGGAAAACCGAGGCCAGCTTGCTGGCATCTTTAATACCCGGTTCAGATTCCACACCTGAATTAAAATCGAGTCCGACACAGCCCATCTGCGCCGCCGTCACACAGTTATCTGCGCCGAGGCCACCGGCCAGCATCACGTTGTCCAGCGTCTGTCCGGCCAAAAGAGACCAGTCAAAATGCTGCCCGGTGCCGCCCTGGCCATTATCAAAAATGTACCGGTCGACGTGGTTGAGATTACGGGCCGGAAGCGTATCGCCAACGCTCAGCGCCTTCCAGATCGCTACTCTGCTCGGTAGCGCAGCGCGCAGCGCATCAATATAGGCCTGGTCTTCAGCACCGTGCAGCTGGACGGCCGCGAGTTGAAAACGTTCTGCCTTCTCCACCACCGCCTCGACGGATGCGTTGCGGAAGACGCCCACGTAGCGCAGGGGGGCGGCGGCAATCACCGTATCGGCCTGGGCATCGGTTACGAAGCGCGGGGATTCAGGCACGAAGATCAGCCCACCGAAGAGGGCCCCGGCTTCAAACGCGGCCTGTGCATCCTGAGGGCGCGTCAGCCCGCACACTTTGTTCTCGCCCAGCAGCACGCGCTTGATAGCGGCGGCGAGATCGTCCTGCTCCATCAGCGCCGAGCCGATTAAAAAGCCGTTAGCGAAATGGCTCAGATCGCGCACCTGGGCATAGGTGTTAATCCCCGACTCGCTGATCACTGTGACGCCCGCGCCGAGACGAGGGGCCAGCTGACGGGTGCGGTTCAGATCGATAGAGAGGTCGCGCAGGTCGCGGTTGTTGATACCGACCACTTTGGCTCCGAGGGCGATAGCGCGTTCCAGCTCCTCTTCATTACTGACTTCGGTCAGCACGCCCATCTTCAGGCTGTGGGCCACGGCGGCGAGCTGGCGATATTGATCGTCATCGAGCACCGAGAGCATCAGCAGGCAGGCGTCTGCCTGGTAGTAGCGCGCCAGGTAAATCTGGTAGGCCTCGATAATAAAATCCTTACACAGGATCGGCTGCGGCGCGGCGGCGCTCACCTGCGGCAGAAAATCGAAGCTGCCCTGAAAGTACTTCTCATCCGTCAGCACGGAGATGGCTGACGCATGGTGTTTATAGATGCCGGCGATCCGCACCGGATCGAAATCATCGCGGATCACCCCTTTTGACGGCGAGGCTTTTTTACATTCGAGAATAAATGCCGTGCGCGCGCCCTGCAGAGCGTCGTAAAAGCTGCGCGTAGCAGGCACAATATCGCTCTGAAAACTGGCCAGCGGCTGCTGCTGTTTACGGGCGGCGACCCAAATCGCCTTGTCCGCGACGATTTTCGCTAAAACGGTTTCCATTACTTATCCTCTTGCCGCAAGTGCGGTGACTTTGTCATAGGCAGCACCGCTGCGCAGTACGTCCAGAACCCTTTGCGCATTGGCCTGCAAATTCTCTTCCCCATGCAGACGCATCAGCATCGCCACGTTTGCCGCGACGGCGGCCTCGTGGGCGGCTTCACCTTTACCTTGTAGTAAGCGCGTTAAAATGTCACGGTTTTCTTCCGGCGTGCCGCCCGCCAGCGCCTCCTGGCGATACGGCGTCAGGCCAAAGTCGGCGGCCTCCAGCTGGTAGCTGCTGATATCGCCGTTGTTCAGCTCGGCCACCAGCGTTGGGGCATGCAGAGAGACTTCGTCCATACCGCCGCTGTGCACCACCGCCGCCCGCCGGTAGCCCAGCACGCGCAGCGTCTCGGCAATCGGCAGCACCAGCTCCGGGCTATAGACGCCAATCAGCGCCAGCGGCGGGTGGGCCGGGTTAATCAGCGGCCCCAGCACGTTGAACAGGGTGCGAGTCTTGAGCTGCTGGCGCACGGGCATCGCGTGGCGGAACCCGGTGTGGTACTTCGGCGCAAAGAGGAAGCAGACGCCCAGCTCGTCCAGCGCGGTACGGGATCTGTCCGCGTTCATATCGAGATTGATACCGAACGCCGCCAGCAGATCCGACGAACCCGAGCGGCTTGAGACGCTGCGGTTACCGTGCTTGGCCACCTTCAGGCCGCAGGCGGCGGCGACAAAGGCGCTGGCGGTAGAGATATTGATGCTGTTGCTGCCGTCGCCGCCGGTGCCAACGATATCGGCAAAGGCATAGTCCGGACGCGGGAAGGGTGCCGCGTTCTCCAGCAGCGCGGTGGCCGCCCCGGCGATCTCGTTGGGATGCTCGCCGCGAATTTTCATGCTCACCAGCGCCGCTGCCAGCTGCTCCGGCTTCAGTTCGCCGCGCACGACCGCCGAGAAGAGCTGGTGGCTCTCCTGCTGGCTCAGAGTCTGGGCCTGGTAGAGTTTCTCCAGGATCGGCTGCAGGGTGTTGCTCTGCTCCAGCTTCTGCTGCGCCCAGGCCAGGGTCTGCTCCAGCAGGCGCGCGCCCTGGGTGGTCAGAATGGACTCCGGATGGAACTGGAAGCCGCAGACGCGATCGGCGTCATGACGCACCGCCATCACCATGCCGTTGAAGTGAGCGTTGATGGTCAGCCCGGCCGGCACGTTGCTGCCCACCAGCGAGTGATAGCGCGCCACCGGCAGCGGGTTGCTCAGCCCGGCGAACATCGCCTGGCCGTCGTGTTCGATGTTTGACGCTTTGCCGTGCAGGATCTCTCCCGCCTGACCGACGTAGCCGCCATAGGCTTCGACAATCGCCTGATGGCCGAGACAGATTCCTATAATCGGCAGCTTGCCACGCATACGGGTTAACAGCTCTGGCATACAGCCCGCCTCGGAGGGCGCGCCGGGACCCGGAGAGAGCATCAGGACCGGGTTCTCCATCGTAGCCAGGCGGTCGATCAGGGTCTGGGCTGGCACATGGTTGCGGTAGATCACCACGTTGTGGCCGCTGGCGCGCAGCTGATCGGCAAGGTTGTAGGTAAACGAATCAATATTATCGAGCAGCAGAATGTCAGCCATCAGAACGTCTCCTGAGCGTGGTGTGCGGTGGCAATGGCGCGCAGGACCGCGCGGGCTTTGTTGCGGGTTTCATCGGCTTCAGACTGCGGAACAGAGTCCAGCACCACGCCAGCGCCTGCCTGAACGGTGGCGACACCGTTTTCAACGTAGGCGGAGCGGATCACGATGCAGGTATCGAGATCGCCGTGGGCGGTGAAGTAGCCCACCGCGCCGCCGTAGCTGCCGCGACGGGTGCCCTCTGCCTGGGCGATAAGCTGCATGGCGCGAACCTTCGGCGCGCCGCTCAGGGTGCCCATGTTCATGCACGCCCGGTAGGCGTGGAGGACGTCGAGATCGTTGCGCAGCTCGCCCACCACGCGGGAGACCAGGTGCATCACAAACGAGTAGCGATCGACCTTGGTCAGGTCGGCAACGTAGCGGCTGCCCGGCGTACAGATGCGGGCCAGATCGTTGCGGGCGAGATCGACCAGCATCAGGTGTTCGGAAAGCTCTTTATGGTCGGTACGCATCTCCAGCTCGATGCGGCTGTCGAGATCGCGATCCAGCGAGCCGTCGGCCCGACGACCGCGGGGGCGCGTCCCGGCGATGGGGTAGATCTCAATCTGGCGCGACTGCGCATCATATTTCAGCGAGCTCTCCGGCGACGCGCCGAACAGGGTAAAGTCGTTATCCTGCATAAAGAACATGTAGGGGCTGGGGTTACTCTTCTTCAGCACGTCGTAAGCCGCCAGCGGCGACGGGCAGGGTAATGAGAAGCGACGGGAGGGCACCACCTGGAAGATCTCCCCGGCGCGGATGGCTTTTTGCATCTCGCGTACTACCGCGCCAAACTCCTCGTCGCTCTGGTTGCATTCGCAGCGCATGGAGGCCACCGTCTCTACCGGCAGCGGCGCGGGAGGCAGGCTAAGCTGCTGGCGCAGCTCGGCGATGCGCTGGGTCAGACGCTGCTGTTCGGCGGCGGACGGGGTGAAAAGACTGGCCTGGATGCGGGTCTGCTGCTGCTGATGATCGATGACCAGCAGCGTTTCGGCCAGGTAAAAACAGTAGTCCGGGCAGCCATTCTCCTGTGCCAGCGCGGGCAGCTCCTCGAAGCCCGCGACCAGGTCGTAAGCGAAAAGGCCGCCAAAGAACATTGCTTCCCGCTCTTCGGCCGGGACGGTTACCAGCTCCTGCAGCAGGCGAAAGGCGTCAAACACCGACAGGGAGCAGAGGCGGGCGTCCTCGTCGAGCAGATTGCTGACCGGCGGAAAATGCAGAACGCGGCCATCCGGGCGGACGATGTTCTCTACGCCCGCGGGCAGGGCGGCATCCAGCAGCGGCAGGAGCGACGCGCCGTTGGCCGTCAAGGCCTGAATAGTGACAGTGTCACCTAAAGCGGTAATGCGCAGCGCGCTGTCGACCAGCAGCAGGCTCTTGAGGTCATCCTTGCTGTCGATATCGGCGGATTCCAGCAGCAGCGTTGCCGGGCGATCCGCACACAGCTGATGAAACAGGGCGGTCGGGTTCTCCCGGTACGCGGCGTGGTCTGTGAGAAGCTGTAGTGCAGGTTTTGGCATTGGCATAGTCATTCTCATCCGGTCATTATTCTGTTCAAAAAAAAGCCCGCTCAGTGGGCGGGCCGGGGTATCTGTCTGCGTAAGGCAAACGCTCGCTCACCGCCCGTTTCAGGAGGAGTGCCACCAGCGGATAAGCGTAGAGTGTTTGAACATTTTCAGATACCTCGTTGTGTGAACTTGCGTACTAGTTAACTGGTTCAGAAGAATAAAGTCAACCCCTGATTTCAGAATTCGCTGCGTAACCGTTATGATAGCGTCCTAAATGAGATCTACCCTACTGGAGCCGCTTTGAGCGACACGAACTACGCCATTATTTACGACCTTCACTCTCATACTCAGGCCTCAGACGGTTTGCTCTCCCCGGAAGAATTAGTCCATCGCGCAGTCGCGATGCGCGTGGGCACGCTGGCTATCACCGATCACGACTCTACCTCGGCCATTCCTGCGGCCCGGGCGGAGATCCAGCGCGCAGGCCTGGATCTGACGCTGATTAACGGCGTGGAGATCTCCACCCTCTGGGAGAACCATGAGATCCATATTGTGGGCCTCAATATCGACATTGCGCATCCGGCGATCGTGACCCTGCTTGAGGAGCAGAAGGCGCGACGTCAGCAGCGCGCCATGCAGATTGGCGAGCGCCTTGAGAAGGCCAATGTACCCGGCGCATGGGAAGGAGCGCTGCGCCTCGCCAACGGCGGAGCGGTAACCCGCGGCCACTTTGCCCGCTTCCTTGTTGAGAGCGGCAAAGCCAATGACGTAGCGGGGGTATTTAAAAAGTATCTTGCGCGCGGTAAAACCGGATACGTTCCGCCCCAGTGGTGTACAATAAAACAAGCTATTGATGTGATTCATCATTCTGGCGGCAAGGCGGTAGTAGCCCATCCTGGGCGCTACGACCTGAGCGCTAAATGGCTGAAAAGGCTGCTGGCACACTTTGCTGAACAGGGCGGTGATGCGATGGAAGTCGCGCAATGCCAGCAGGCTCCCAATGAGCGCACCCAGCTTGCTGCGTATGCGCAACAGTTTGGTCTTATGGCGTCGCAAGGGTCGGATTTTCATCAGCCATGCCCGTGGATCGAACTGGGCCGCAAACTGTGGCTACCCGCAGGCGTGGAAGCGGTATGGCAGCTGTGGGAACAGCCTCAACATAATGAGAGGGAAGTATGAGTCAGTTTTTTTATATCCATCCGGATAATCCCCAGCCGCGTCTGATTAACCAGGCGGTGGAGATTGTGCGTAAGGGTGGGGTGATCGTCTATCCCACCGACTCCGGCTACGCGCTGGGGTGTAAAATTGAAGACAAAGGGGCGATGGAGCGTATCTCCCGTATTCGTCAGCTGCCGGACGGCCACAACTTTACGCTGATGTGTCGGGATCTCTCTGAGCTGTCGACCTACTCCTTTGTCGACAACGTCGCGTTTCGTCTGATTAAGAACAATACGCCAGGCAACTACACCTTTATTCTTAAGGGGACGAAAGAGGTGCCGCGCCGCCTGCTGCAGGAGAAGCGTAAAACCATCGGCCTGCGCGTGCCCTCTAACCCAATCGCGCTGGCGCTGTTGGAGACGCTGGGCGAGCCGATGCTCTCGACCTCGCTGATGCTCCCCGGCAGCGAATTCACCGAGTCCGACCCGGAAGAGATCAAAGATCGTCTGGAGAAGCAGGTGGATCTTATCATTCATGGCGGCTATCTCGGACAGCAGCCTACGACCGTGGTCGATCTGACCGACGACTCGCCGGAAGTGATCCGTGAAGGCGTAGGTGATGTGAAGCCATTCCTGTAGGAGTCAGCACGATGATAAAAGGCAACGGCAGGCTTGCCCTGCCCGCGGGGCTGCTTTTGGCGCTGTTTATGCTGATCGGCTGTAGCGTAAGTTCGCCGCGGCTGCCTGAAACGGAGAAAATCGGCTACTTCAAGGCTGGGGAGAATGTGCTGCTAGCCCGTGGCGAGGAGTACACCTACTCCTTTAGCGGGGCGAGTACCCGCAGCCTGTACGATCGCTGGCTGACGCTTAAGCGCGACTACGGTGACGCAGTGCGCGGTATGACGGTTAACTTTGAAGCCAATGGCGACAAGGTCAACGCTCAGTACAATACCTTTATCCGCGTAGACAGGCTTAAACCGGGTCAAAAAGAGGTGCTGCAGCATGACTATAGCGCCCAGTCGACCGCCAATCCGCAGGAGCTGGTGGTGACGTTCCAGGCCAGCGGCTACTCTGGCCTTTCACGCAACTACATAATGGATGACGGCTACGTTAAGCTCGATCCGCCGATAACCGTCAGCATTAACGATAAAACCAGGGGCATCAACCCGCTCTTGATCCCGCTTATTATCCCTGCCTTTCCCTTTATCATGGCCTACGGCTGCGCCAAAGGTCCCTGCGTCTGAGTAACGTGCCCCAGTGTTTAAAAATTAACCTGGGGCGCTACAGTATTTCCTTTAAAATTCGTGTAGTATGTGCGCCCAAGAAATAGAGTGTGCTTTGCACCTATCCAGACGCCTGTGAAGGCGACACCTGAAGGAAGCGCCATGAGCGAGAAATTACAAAAAGTGCTGGCCCGCGCTGGCCACGGCTCCCGCCGTGAAATCGAAGCGATCATTGCAGCCGGGCGCGTCAGCGTCGACGGTAAAATCGCGACCCTCGGCGACCGCGTTGAGGTGATCCCGGGCCTGAAAATCCGTATCGACGGCCATCTTATCTCTGTCAAAGAGTCCGTTGAGCAGATCTGCCGCGTGCTGGCCTACTACAAACCAGAAGGTGAACTCTGTACCCGTAACGATCCGGAAGGACGTCCGACGGTGTTCGATCGCCTGCCGAAGCTGCGCGGCGCGCGCTGGATTGCCGTTGGCCGTCTGGATGTGAACACCTGCGGCCTGCTGCTGTTCACCACTGACGGTGAGCTGGCCAACCGCCTGATGCACCCGAGCCGTGAAGTGGAGCGTGAATACGCCGTGCGCGTGTTTGGTCAGGTTGAAGAGAACAAGATCCGCGATCTCTCCCGTGGCGTGCAGCTGGAAGATGGTCCGGCGGCGTTTAAAACCATTAAGTTCAGCGGCGGCGAGGGTATCAACCAGTGGTACAACGTCACGCTGACCGAAGGGCGCAACCGCGAGGTTCGTCGCCTGTGGGAAGCCGTTGGCGTGCAGGTGAGCCGTCTTATCCGTGTGCGTTACGGTGACATCCTGCTGCCGAAAGGGCTGCCGCGCGGTGGCTATACCGAGCTGGATCTGGCCCAGACTAACTATCTGCGCGAGCTGGTGGAGTTAACCCCGGAAACCGAATCCAAAGTGGCGGTGGAGAAAGATCGGCGTCGCATGAAGGCGAATCAGATCCGCCGGGCGGTGAAACGCCACAGCCAGACCGGCAGCGCGCGTCCCGCCAGCGGACGTCCTGCAAGCGGCAACCGCCGCTCCAGCACCCGTAACAGCAAAGCATAAAAGAAGGGGCCTCGGCCCCTTTTTCGATCTGTCATGCCGGGCGGCGGCTCTGCCTTACCCGGCCTACGAACGATTAATAGTCTATCCCGATCTGCGCCTTCACGCCCGCGTCGAAGGCGTGCTTGACCGGGCGCAGCTCGCTCACCGTATCGGCCAGCTCCAGAATATCCCGATGGCAGCCGCGGCCAGTAATGATAACCGTCTGCTGGGCCGGACGCGCACGCAGGGCGTTGAGCACCGTCTCCAGCGGCAGATAGTCATAGGCCACCATATAGGTCAGCTCGTCCAGAACTACCATATCCAGCGACTCATCGGCCAGCATCCGCTGGGCATGCTCCCACACCGCCAGACAGGCAGCGGTATCGGAGTCGCGGTTCTGCGTGTCCCAGGTGAAGCCTGTAGCCATCACCTGAAACTCCACGCCGTGCGGCTCCAGCAGGTTACGCTCGCCGTTGGGCCAGGTGCCTTTAATAAACTGGATCACGCCGACTTTTTTGCCGTGGCCCACCGCACGGGTCACGGTGCCAAAGGCGGCGGTCGTTTTGCCTTTGCCGTTGCCGGTAAAGACGATAAGAATGCCGCGCTCGTCCTGCGCGGCGGCAACGCGCGCATCCACGCGATCCTTCACTTTCTGCTGTCGTTGCTGGTAACGCTCTTCACTCATTGTGCGATCCCCGGTTTGCGTCCAGGCTGAGCATCAAAGCTCATGCCGGTTTTGCGTCGGCTGTCATCACCCATCAGCCATAGGTAGAGCGGCATGATATCAGCCGGGGTCTTTAATTTTTGTGGGTCTTCCGACGGAAATGCACTGGCACGCATTTTTGTCCGCGTGCCGCCAGGATTGATACAGTTAACCCGCAAGTGCTTGCTCTGATACTCTTCGGCCAGCACCTGCATCATGCCTTCGGTGGCAAATTTGGAGACCGCGTAAGCCCCCCAGCCGGCGCGTCCCTGACGGCCTACGCTTGAGGAGGTGAACACCAGCGAGCCAGCTTCTGACTTGAGTAATAAAGGAAGAAGGGCCTGGGTCAAATAGAAGGTGGCGTTGACGTTGATCTGCATCACCTGATCCCAAACTTCAGGCTTCTGCTCATCCATCGGGCAAATATCGCCTAGCATGCCGGCGTTATGCAGTACGCCATCCAGGCGCGGCACCGCAGCATCGATCTGTGCTGCCAGCTGCTGGCACTGCTCCGGCGTACAGGTGGCTAAGTCCAGCGTATACCAGCGGGCAGTTTTGCCGCCCAGCTGCTCAATGCGCTGGGCCACGTTGCGCAGCTTCTCTTCACTTCTGCCAAGCAGGATCACTTTTGCGCCGTAGCGGGCGTAGGTCAGGGCGGCCTCCTGGCCAATACCGTCGCTGGCACCGGTCACCAGAATAATACGGTTCTCTAATAAATCTCGTTTTGGCTGGTAGTGCACGGTTTCTCCTTTGCGCTCTCGTTCATCCAGGCGTCGTTTCACAGGATCGGGTCTTGTGGGCTTTATGCCTTAATCTGCCGCTTAATTCAATCGTCAACCTCCCGCAATCGTGGTTTGAACCTTTTCAAGTTCTTACAGAGTAAAAAAATCAGAGGGATGGCACGTAACATCATACGACGGCAGAAGACGATGCGGGCGGGGTCATGTACACTGGCCTTTACGTTGAGTGGTTTAACCAAGGTGGTACGCGTGGAATTACTATCTGAGTACGGGTTGTTTTTAGCCAAGATTGTGACGGTGGTGATTGCCATTGCCGTCGTGGCGATACTTATCGTTAACCTGACGCAGCGCAAACGCCAGCGCGGGGAGCTGCGCGTCACAAACCTGAGCGAGCAGTATAAAGAGATGCAGGAGGAGCTCTCCGCCTCTCTGCTCGATACGCACCGGCAGAAGCTGTGGCACAAGGCGCAGAAAAAGCGCCTGAAGCAGGAGGCCAAAGAGGCGAAGGCCAGCGCGAAGCTTGGCGTACCGGCGGTCTCCAACAAAGCGCGTGCGTACGTGCTGGACTTTAAAGGCAGTATGGATGCGCACGAGGTCAGCAGCCTGCGGGAAGAGATCACTGCTGTGCTCACCGTCGCTAAGCCAGAAGATCGCGTGGTGCTGCGTCTCGAAAGCCCTGGCGGCGTCGTTCATGGCTACGGCCTGGCATCGTCCCAGCTGCAGCGCCTGCGCGATAAGAACATTCCGCTCACCGTCGCCGTCGATAAGGTGGCTGCCAGCGGGGGCTATATGATGGCCTGCGTGGCGGATAAGATCGTGGCCGCACCCTTTGCGATTGTTGGTTCCATCGGCGTTGTAGCGCAGATCCCCAACCTGAACCGCTTTCTGAAAAGCAAAGATATCGATATTGAATTACATACAGCTGGCCAATATAAACGCACATTGACCCTGCTTGGGGAGAATACCGAAGAGGGGCGGCAGAAGTTCCGCGAAAGCCTGAACGAGACCCACGATCTCTTTAAATCCTTTGTTAAGCAGATGCGTCCTTCATTAGATATTGAGTCCGTGGCCACCGGTGAACACTGGTATGGCGTACAGGCTCAGGAGAAGGGGCTGGTCGATGAGGTAGGAACCAGCGATGAGCTGCTGCTTGATCTTATCAAGGAGTTCGAGGTGATCGGCATTCGCTACACTCGCCGCAAAAAATTAATGGATCGCTTCACCAGCAGCGCGGCAGAGAGTGCCGACAGGCTGCTGCTGCGCTGGTGGCAGCGGGGTGAAAAGCCGCTGCTGTAACAACGTAACAGAGGAGCGAGGCGTCATGCCTCGCTCTGTTTATTCTGCCAGCGTATATTTCTCTGACAGTACATGGGCAAGGTGTTTAAACATGTTAAATACCGCCGTACTCTTCGCCGTGGGCAGACCCTGCTCATCAAGAAAATAGTCGCCGCTGAAGATCAGAACGCCATTACGTTCAGTGACGTTTGTGGCTTCGATGCCCTGCACATAATCCTCATGCTCGCGGATGATCTCATTCGCTTTCGCCAGCAGCGTTTGGCGATCGATGGGTAAAACGGACTCTTGCATAGTTGCCTCCTTAAACATTGCCGATATTCTACGTCCAGGGGGACAAATGGGGCAAATTTTCCCTGTTATCAAGAGGGCTTTTACCCCATCCGTTCGTTGGCGCGATCCATTTTTGCATGCTAATAAAGTTGCGTAACAAATTTTATCAGGTAGAGTGTGCGCTTTCGTCAATCTGGCAACAGATTTGCTTGACATTCGACCTTAAGTTCGTCGTTCTCATCCCACCAGACGCGGAAAAACCTGTTAACTCAGTCACCTGGAAGTCTGAATTTCAGCGTCTGGTTATGAAAAGGGGTTGATATCCCGTGACGTCGCCGCTATATCTGAGGCACGTCGCCAGGGGATGGTGAGTCAACGTGCGGCGTATTCCTGGAAGAATCAAATTAGGTAAAGGTGAATATGGGTAAAGCTCTCGTTATCGTTGAGTCCCCGGCAAAAGCCAAAACGATCAATAAGTATCTGGGTAGTGACTACGTGGTTAAGTCCAGCGTCGGTCATATCCGCGATTTGCCGACCAGTGGCTCAGCCGCCAAAAAGAGCGCTGACTCTGCCTCCACCAAAACGGCTAAGAAGCCCAAAAAGGATGAACGTGGCGCGCTTGTCAACCGTATGGGCGTTGACCCGTGGCACGGCTGGGATGCGCGCTATGAAGTGCTCCCCGGCAAAGAGAAAGTGGTCTCTGAGCTAAAATCGCTGGCCGAAAAAGCCGATCATATCTATCTCGCAACCGACCTTGACCGCGAAGGGGAAGCCATTGCCTGGCACCTGCGGGAAGTGATCGGGGGCGATGAGACGCGCTACAGCCGCGTCGTATTTAACGAAATTACCAAAAATGCGATCCGTCAGGCCTTTGAAAAGCCGGGCGAGCTGAATATCGATCGCGTTAATGCCCAGCAGGCGCGTCGCTTTATGGACCGCGTCGTTGGCTATATGGTCTCGCCGCTGCTGTGGAAAAAGATCGCCCGCGGTCTCTCTGCCGGACGCGTGCAGTCCGTTGCCGTGCGGCTGGTGGTCGAGCGCGAGCGCGAAATCAAAGCCTTTGTACCGGAAGAGTACTGGGAAGTGGACGCCAACGTGGCGACCCCGGCCGGTGACTCTTTGGCGCTGCAGGTGACCCACCAGCAGGACAAGCCATTCCGCCCGGTTAACCGTGAGCAGACCATGTCGGCGGTTAGCCTGCTGGAAAAAGCCCGCTATACCGTTGTGGATCGCGAAGATAAGCCCACCAGCAGCAAGCCGGGCGCGCCGTTCATCACCTCGACGCTACAGCAGGCGGCCAGCACCCGTCTCGGCTTCGGCGTGAAGAAAACCATGATGATGGCCCAGCGTCTGTACGAAGCGGGACACATCACCTATATGCGTACCGACTCAACCAATCTGAGCCAGGACGCGGTGAACATGGCCCGCGGCTATATCACTGAAAACTTCGGCAAGAAATACCTGCCGGAGAGCGCGATCCAGTACACCAGCAAAGAGAACTCGCAGGAGGCGCACGAAGCGATTCGTCCTTCTGACGTCGCGGTAGTGGCCGAGTCGCTGAAGGATATGGAAAACGACGCCCAGAAGCTCTATCAGCTGATCTGGCGGCAGTTCGTTGCCTGCCAGATGACGCCAGCCCAGTACGACTCTACAACGCTGACCGTGGAAGCGAGCGAATTCCGCCTGAAGGCCCGCGGCCGCACGCTGCGTTTTGACGGCTGGACGAAAGTGATGCCTGCGCTGCGCAAAGGCGATGAAGATCGCACTCTGCCACCGGTGAACAAAGGTGACGTGGTATCGCTGATTGAGCTGACGCCGGCGCAGCACTTTACCAAGCCGCCTGCGCGCTTTAGCGAGGCTTCGCTGGTAAAAGAGCTGGAAAAACGCGGCATTGGTCGCCCGTCTACCTATGCGTCAATCATTTCGACCATCCAGGATCGCGGCTACGTGCGGGTGGAAAACCGCCGTTTCTACGCGGAGAAGATGGGGGAGATCGTTACCGATCGCCTGGAAGAGAACTTCCGTGAGCTGATGAACTACGACTTCACCGCCCAGATGGAGGACAGCCTCGATCAGGTGGCCAACCACGAAACCGAATGGAAAGGCGTGCTGGACAACTTCTTCAGCGACTTCACCAAGCAGCTGGAGAGAGCCGAGCAGGATCCGGAAGAGGGCGGCATGCGCCCGAACCAGATGGTGCTGACCAGCATCGACTGCCCGACCTGCGGACGGAAAATGGGGATCCGCACGGCGAGCACCGGCGTCTTCCTGGGTTGCTCTGGCTACGCCCTGCCGCCGAAAGAGCGCTGCAAAACCACCATCAACCTGGTGCCTGAGAACGAAGTTCTCAACGTGCTGGAGGGTGACGATGCCGAAACCAACGCTCTGCGGGCCAAACGCCGCTGCGTGAAGTGCGGCACGGCGATGGACAGCTACCTGATCGATCCGAAACGCAAGCTGCACGTGTGCGGTAACAACCCCACCTGCGACGGGTACGAGATCGAAGAGGGCGAGTTCCGCATCAAAGGCTATGATGGCCCGATCGTGGAGTGTGAGAAGTGTGGTTCTGAAATGCACCTGAAGATGGGGCGTTTCGGTAAATACATGGCCTGCACCAACGACGACTGTAAAAACACGCGTAAGATCCTGCGTAACGGCGAAGTTGCGCCGCCGAAGGAAGATCCGGTTCCGCTGCCGGAGCTGCCGTGCGAGAAGTCAGACGCCTACTTTGTGCTGCGTGACGGTGCGGCCGGTGTCTTCCTGGCAGCTAATACCTTCCCGAAATCGCGCGAAACCCGTGCGCCGCTGGTGGAAGAGCTGTACCGCTTCCGCGATCGCCTGCCGGAGAAGCTGCGCTATCTGGCCGATGCGCCGCAGCAGGATCCTGCCGGCAACAAGACAATGGTCCGCTTTAGCCGCAAGACCAAGCAGCAGTACGTTGCTTCAGAGAAAGAGGGTAAGGCCACCGGCTGGTCAGCCTTCTTTATTGATGGCAAATGGGTAGAAGCTAAAAAATAAGCCTGCTGTTACCTTCTGAAGGGCCGGATATCCGGCCCTTTCTTATAACGACATTATTATTTTTTGTTCATATCTATACACTGTAGATATAAATGATATAGTGGTTATAGCTAATTCCTCTCTTATTATTAAATCGTCTTAGACGATGTCGTGTGCGCAAAATCGGATGGTCCGTCATGAAACTACAGCAGCTTCGCTATATTGTTGAGGTGGTCAACCATAACCTTAACGTCTCATCTACTGCCGAAGGGCTTTACACCTCTCAGCCCGGGATCAGTAAGCAGGTACGTATGCTGGAGGACGAACTGGGGATCCAGATTTTTGCCCGCAGCGGTAAGCATCTTACTCAGGTCACTCCTGCCGGACAGGAGATCATCCGCATTGCCCGGGAGGTACTCTCCAAGGTAGAGGCCATAAAATCGGTTGCTGGCGAGCATACCTGGCCGGATAAAGGGTCGCTCTACGTGGCGACCACCCATACCCAGGCCCGCTACGCGCTGCCTAACGTGATTAAGGGCTTTATTGAGCGCTACCCGCGCGTGTCGCTGCATATGCATCAGGGCTCGCCAACGCAGATTGCTGAAGCGGTATCAAAGGGTAACGCGGACTTTGCCATCGCCACCGAAGCGCTGCATCTCTATGACGATCTGGTGATGCTGCCGTGCTACCACTGGAATCGTTCTATCGTGGTTACCCCTGACCATCCGCTGGCAGGCAAGCAGTCGGTAAGCATTGAAGAGCTGGCGCAGTATCCGCTGGTGACCTATACCTTTGGCTTTACCGGTCGCTCCGAATTGGACACCGCGTTTAACCGTGCCGGGCTGTCGCCGCGTATTGTCTTTACCGCCACCGATGCCGACGTAATCAAAACCTACGTTCGTCTTGGGCTGGGCGTCGGGGTGATTGCCAGCATGGCGGTGGATCCCATCTCCGATCCCGACCTCGTCAAGCTGGACGCGCAGGGCGTGTTCAGCCATAGCACGACAAAAATCGGTTTCCGTCGCAGCACCTTCCTACGCAGCTACATGTATGACTTTATCCAGCGTTTCGCGCCGCATCTTACCCGTGACGTTGTCGACACCGCCGTCGCATTGCGTTCGAACGAGGATATCGAAGCGATGTTCCACGACATCAAGCTGCCGGAGAAATAACAGAGGGGCGACAAAAGTAGTCGCAAACGTGGCGCAGCGCAAATTACCTTCTACAATACTCTCTTCGCGATCATAACATCGAATATTTCACTCGAAATGATTCGTAAATTCGCTGGATTTTAGGCTAAAGTTTCTTTAGGATTTGTCCTATGTGATGATTACTTAAACCTATTGTTCGGTGTCAATATGATAAGCGATGTCGATTGTGTGAGGTTAGCAATGCCAGCAGGAAGTGAAGAACCGCAACGGGATCTCGCGCTTAAGCGTAAAGCGTGGTTAGCGGTATTTCTCGGTTCGGCTTTCTTCTGGGCAGTTGTGGCGCTGGTTATCTGGAGATTCTGGGGTTAAGCCTATGGCAATTACCGAGCGGTTAAATCCGGTTCAGGACCGCTGTCGGTCCCCTAAACATCCTCATGTGAGTGAAAGCCAGACGGCGGTGCAAATCCCGGCCAGCTGGCAGCTTACGGCGGCGCAGAAGGCGTTTATCGACTCTTTTGCTGACGATAAGGCCAAAAAATAGCGGTCATCCCCTCTACACAAAACCTCGCTCCGGCGGGGTTTTTTACGCTCTGGCACCCTGAAAAACACGCGATTTAGCGATTTGGGTTGTTATCAAAACGTTACGGCATGTTTGTGTTATCTTTAATACAGACCCTGATACCAGTCAGGGTATCGATACTCTGTATTAGGAGGAGCTTATGTCGTCTACCCTACGCGAAGCCAGTAAGGATACATTGCAGGCAGAGAACAAAACCTGGCACTATTACAGCCTGCCGCTGGCCGCAAAGGCGCTTGGGGATATTTCTCGTTTACCCAAGTCACTGAAAGTATTACTGGAAAACCTCCTGCGCTGGCAGGATGAGGATTCCGTCACCGAAGAAGATATACGTGCTCTGGCCGGATGGCTCCAGTCTGCTCATGCCGACCGAGAGATCGCCTACCGCCCGGCAAGGGTGCTGATGCAGGACTTCACCGGCGTGCCTGCGGTGGTTGACCTGGCCGCCATGCGCGAAGCGGTAAAACGCCTCGGAGGCGATACCGCCAAAGTTAACCCTCTCTCTCCCGTCGATCTGGTGATCGACCACTCCGTTACCGTGGATCACTTTGGCGATGATGACGCTTTTGAAGAGAACGTCCGTCTGGAGATGGAGCGTAACCACGAGCGCTACCAGTTTCTGCGCTGGGGTCAGCAGGCATTCAGCCGCTTCAGCGTAGTCCCGCCGGGAACCGGCATCTGTCACCAGGTAAACCTCGAATATCTGGGGAAAGCGGTCTGGAGTGAACTGCAGGATAAAGAGTGGGTGGCCTATCCGGATACGCTGGTAGGCACTGACTCGCACACGACCATGATCAACGGTCTCGGCGTGCTGGGCTGGGGCGTCGGCGGCATTGAAGCGGAGGCAGCGATGCTGGGCCAGCCGGTATCAATGCTGATCCCCGACGTGGTTGGCTTCAAGCTGACCGGCAAGCTTAACGAAGGCATCACCGCCACCGACCTGGTGCTGACCGTGACGCAGATGCTGCGTAAGCACGGTGTGGTAGGTAAATTTGTTGAGTTTTACGGCGACGGACTCGATCACCTCCCGCTGGCGGATCGCGCGACTATCGCTAATATGGCCCCGGAGTACGGCGCAACCTGCGGCTTCTTCCCTATCGATGACGTCACCCTCAACTACATGCGTCTGAGCGGTCGCAGCGAAGAGCAGGTGGCGCTGGTGGAGGCCTATACCAAAGCGCAGGGGATGTGGCGCAACCCGGGCGATGAACCGGTCTTTACCAGCACGCTTGAGCTGGATATGGCTACGGTAGCGGCCAGCGTGGCGGGGCCGAAACGCCCTCAGGACCGCGTTCTGCTGAGTGAAGTTCCAAAGGCCTTTGCCGCCAGCTCGGAGCTTGAACTGAACCACGCCCAGAAAGATCGCCAGGCGGTAGAGTATACGCTGAACGGGCATCAATATGAGCTGCCGGACGGGGCGGTGGTCATCGCGGCGATCACCTCCTGCACGAACACCTCCAACCCGAGCGTGCTGATGGCGGCGGGGCTGCTGGCGAAAAAAGCCGTGGAGCTTGGGCTGAAACGACAGCCGTGGGTAAAAGCCTCGCTGGCGCCCGGCTCGAAGGTGGTTTCTGACTATCTGGCCCAGGCCAGGCTTACCCCCTGGCTGGATGAGCTAGGCTTCAACCTGGTAGGCTACGGCTGCACCACCTGTATCGGTAACTCCGGTCCGCTGCCGGATCCCATCGAGCAGGCAATTAAGAAAGGGGATTTGACCGTCGGGGCGGTGCTCTCGGGTAACCGAAACTTCGAGGGACGTATTCATCCGCTAGTGAAGACCAACTGGCTGGCGTCACCGCCGCTGGTGGTGGCCTATGCTCTGGCGGGGAATATGAATATCAACCTGGCGACCGATCCTCTCGGCCACGACAGGAAGGGCGATCCGGTCTACCTGAAGGATATCTGGCCCTCAGGCAACGAAATTGCCCGCGCCGTCGAGCAGGTCTCAACCGACATGTTCCGTAAAGAGTATGCCGAAGTATTTGAAGGTTCAGATGAGTGGAAGGCGATCGAAGTCGATCATTCAGACACCTACAGCTGGCAAGATGACTCGACCTATATCCGACTGTCACCGTTCTTTGATGAGATGCTGGCGACACCGAAGCAGGTGGAGGATATTCGCGGAGCGCGGATCCTGGCGATGCTCGGGGACTCTGTCACCACCGACCATATCTCACCGGCGGGCAGCATCAAACCGGACAGCCCGGCCGGACGCTACCTGCAAAGCCACGGGGTCGAGCGCGGGGATTTCAACTCTTACGGTTCACGCCGGGGTAACCACGAGGTGATGATGCGCGGCACCTTCGCCAACATCCGCATTCGTAACGAGATGGTTCCCGGTATTGAGGGGGGGATGACCCGTCATCTGCCGGATAGCGAAGCGATCTCAATTTACGATGCGGCTATGCGTTACCAGAAAGAGGGGACGCCGCTGGCGGTCGTTGCCGGGAAAGAGTACGGCTCAGGCTCCAGCCGCGACTGGGCTGCCAAGGGGCCGCGACTGCTGGGCATCCGCGTCGTCATTGCCGAGTCGTTTGAGCGTATTCACCGCTCGAATTTGATTGGTATGGGGATCCTGCCGCTGGAGTTTCCGCAGGGCGTGACGCGTAAAACGCTGGGGCTGACGGGGGAGGAGAAGATCGACGTTGAGGATCTGACTCAGCTTAAACCGGGCGCTACCATTCCGGTGCGGCTGACGCGTACAGATGGCAGCCAGGAGACAATTGACTGCCGCTGCCGTATCGACACCGGTACCGAGTTAACCTACTACCAGAACGATGGGATCCTGCACTACGTGATCCGCAATATGCTGTAAATTAGCCATGCCGGGCGGCGCTGCGCTTGCCCGGCCTACAGGATCATGTAGGCCGGATAAGGCGTATGCCGCCATCCGGCGTTTCTCGCACCCGTTAACCCAGCAGATGGCCCATCTTGGCCGCCTTGGTATCAAGGTAGTGCGCGTTATTAGGGTTACGCCCAACGATCAGCGCCACGCGCTCAACGATGTTAATCCCGGCCTCGGTAAGGATCTCAACCTTACGCGGGTTATTGGTTAACAGCCGAACCTCATCCACACCCAGCAGCTTGAACATGTCCGCGCACAGCGTAAAGTCACGTTCGTCGGCGGCAAAGCCCAGCTGATGGTTGGCTTCTACGGTATCAAAGCCCTGGTCCTGGAGCGCGTAAGCGCGAATTTTATTCAGCAGACCAATGTTACGCCCCTCCTGACGATGATACAGGAGGATCCCGCGTCCCTCTTCAGCGATGTGGGAGAGGGCGGCCTCAAGCTGAAAACCGCAGTCGCAGCGCAGGCTGAACAGGGCGTCGCCGGTCAAACACTCTGAATGGACGCGGGCAAGCACTGGCGTCTGTCCTGAGATATCGCCATAAACCAGGGCAACATGATCCTGTCCGGTTGCCAGTTCTTCAAATCCCACCATCAGGAAATCGCCCCAGGGGGTTGGCAGTTTGGCTTCTGCCACACGTTTAAGCTGCATGTGATTCTCCAGATTAAGCTGGCACTTTCTGTGCCCGTAGCCTTCAGGCTTTCTCTCTGTCTCCATTTTGCCACAAGGCGCGTCACTTCACTAATCGCTGCCGTGGCTTACAAAGATTAAACGCACAAATTCGTCAAATCCGCCGAACTTGTTATTTTTCAGTTATTATTGTGTCACTTAATTGAAAGGGAAAGAAAATGCTCTCAATCGCAAGGCGAATTGCCGCCGGAACAGGACTTCTGCTGATTATGCCGCTGCTGGTGTGGCTCTTTGGCTGGCATTGGCAGCCCGGCGGCCACAGCGGCTGGCTTAAAGTGCTCTACTGGATCACCGAAACGGTCACCCAGCCGTGGGGCATCATTACTCACGTCATATTGTGCGGCTGGTTTCTATGGTGTTTACGCTTCCGCCTGAAGGCGGCGCTAATGCTATTTGCGATCCTTGGCGCATCAATCGTCATTGGCCAGGGGCTTAAATCCTTTGTCAAAACGCAGGTTCAGGAGCCACGTCCCTTTGTGGTCTGGCTTGAAAAAACTCACCAAATTCCGGTAGATGAGTTCTACACTTTAAAGCGTAAGGAGCGCGGCGCGCTGGTGCAGGCGCAGCTTACCGAGCAGGACAACGTGCCTGAGTTTTTACGCCAGCACTGGCAGAAAGAGACCGGCTTTGCTTTCCCCTCGGGTCACACGATGTTCGCCGCCAGCTGGGCGCTGCTTGCTGTCGGCCTGCTGTGGCCTCGTCGCCGGACGGTTACCATCGTCGTACTGCTGGTCTGGGCGGTATTGGTCATGGGGAGCCGGCTGCTGCTAGGCATGCACTGGCCGCAGGATCTGGCCGTAGCCACGCTTATCTCAGGTGTTCTGGTCACTCTGGCGACCTGGCTTGCGCAACGTCTCTGTGGTCCGCTCACGCCGCCGGTAAAAGAAGACAGAGAAATAGCCCAGCGTGAAGAGAAAAATGAGTAAGGCTGCCAGGCGTTGAATTTCCGCTTTTTGGCCTTACATCATCTGGATATCACGGTTTTCCATTTCGTCCGCTGCGCGAAAATGGTAGTTTATAAAGCTGGATGCAGCAGGTTGAACAGAATTTATTCGCCCTAAGCCACATAACGGGAAGTAATGTGAAATATCTACTCATTTTCTTACTGGTGTTAGCAATCTTTGTCGTTTCCGTCACGCTGGGTGCGCAAAACGATCAACAGGTGACGTTCAATTTCCTGCTGGCGCAGGGGGAGTATCGTATCTCTACGCTGCTGGCGGTTCTGTTCGCCGCGGGCTTTGCTATTGGCTGGCTGATTTGCGCTCTTTTCTGGCTGCGCACGCGGGTCTCCCTGGCGCGAGCAGAGCGTAAGATCAAACGCCTCGAACAGCAAATCGCCCCTGCATCGACGGCCCCTGCCACGAATAGCGCTCCGGTAACAACCGCTACGGCTCCGGCCGTCAAGGAATAACAGGCTATGCTGGAGCTGTTGTTTCTGCTGTTACCCGTAGCAGCCGCCTACGGCTGGTATATGGGACGCAGAAGTGCGCAACAAACAAAGCAGGATGAAGCCAACCGGCTGTCGCGTGATTACGTAGCCGGGGTCAACTTCCTGCTCAGTAACCAACAGGACAAAGCGGTGGACCTGTTCCTCGATATGCTAAAAGAGGATACCGGTACCGTTGAGGCGCATCTTACCCTGGGGAATCTGTTCCGCTCCCGGGGCGAGGTTGATCGTGCCATCCGCATCCACCAGACGCTGATGGAGAGTGCCTCCCTCTCTTATGACCAGCGCCTGCTGGCGGTTCAACAGCTGGGCCGCGACTACATGGCGGCCGGCATGTACGATCGCGCCGAAGATATGTTCAATCAGCTGGTGGATGAAACTGATTTTCGCATCGGTGCGTTACAGCAGCTTCTGCAGATTTACCAGGCAACCAGCGAGTGGCAAAAGGCAATCGACGTTGCCGAGCGGCTGGTCAAGCTGGGTAAAGATAAACAGCGCGGTGAAATTGCCCATTTTTACTGCGAGCTTGCGCTGCAGCAGATGGGCAATGACGACATGGACCGTGCGATGGCCCTGCTGAAAAAGGGCGCCGCTGCCGACCGTGCCAGCCCGCGCGTCTCCATCATGATGGGCCGCGTATTTATGGCTAAAGGCGACTACGCAAAAGCGGTGGAGAGCCTGCTGCGGGTCATCGATCAGGATAAAGAGCTGGTCAGTGAAACGCTGGAGATGCTGCAAACCTGCTATCTGCAGCTCGGCAAAACCGAGGAGTGGGCAGAATTTCTTACCCGTTGCGTTGAGGAGAACGTGGGTGCGACTGCCGATCTAATGCTGGCAGAGATTATCGACCAACGTGAAGGACAGGATCAGGCCCAGGTGACCGTCACTCGCCAGCTCCAGCGTCACCCGACGATGCGCGTTTTCCATAAGCTGATGGATTACCATCTGCACGATGCCGAAGAGGGACGGGCGAAAGAGAGCCTGATGGCGCTGCGTGACATGGTAGGGGAGCAGATCCGCAGCAAACCGCGATACCGCTGTCAGAAGTGTGGTTTTACCGCCTATACCATGTACTGGCACTGTCCTTCCTGTCGGGCCTGGTCAACGGTGAAGCCAATTCGCGGTCTCGACGGTCAGTAATTTAAAAAAATTCCTCTTTAGTTACAACATGCTTATAGCGGTCCTCTCATTGGCGGCACGGTGCCGACCAGGCCAGGCAGTGAAAAATAGGCCCTGTCAATTTTCCCCGCTCGCAGTTAGAATGCTGCCCGTTTATCCTTTTGCGCCGCGCGTGCTCATCAACAAGAAGGTCTGGTCATGACGTCTACTGCTTCATCGTCTTCCCCATCCCTGTGCCACTCTCCCGTTGTTGTCGCTCTGGACTATGCCAGCCGCGATCTTGCCCTGGAGTTTGTCGATCGCATCAATCCCAGCGACTGCCGCCTGAAAGTAGGCAAAGAGATGTTTACCCGTTTTGGCCCGCAGTTTGTGCGCGAGCTTCACCAGCGCGGTTTCGACGTGTTTCTCGATCTGAAGTTTCATGACATTCCCAATACCGCTGCGCATGCGGTAGCCGCCGCGGCCGATCTCGGCGTCTGGATGGTGAACGTGCATGCTTCCGGCGGGGCGCGAATGATGAGCGCAGCCCGCGAGGCGCTGGTGCCGTTTGGCAAAGATGCGCCACTGCTTATTGCCGTGACGGTGTTGACCAGCATGGAAGCCAGCGATCTGCTTGACCTGGGCATCACCAGCACGCCTGCCGAGCACGCTGAGCATCTGGCGCGCCTGACGCAGCAGTGTGGCCTGGATGGCGTTGTCTGCTCTGCGCAAGAGGCGGTCCGTTTCAAGAGCGAGCTGGGACACGCGTTTAAGCTGGTGACCCCTGGGATACGCCCTGAAGGCAGCGAGGTAGGCGATCAGCGCCGAATCATGACCCCGCAGCAGGCGCTGGTAGCGGGGGTGGACTACATGGTGATTGGTCGTCCGGTTACCCAATCTGCCGATCCTGCCCAGACACTCAGCGAAATTAATGCGTCCCTGAAGCTGGAGGCATAATGAAGGACAGTAACAGCCGTTTAGTCTACTCCACCGAAAGCGGACGTATCGATGAACCTAAAGCTGCTCCCGAGCGGCCGAAAGGTGATGGCATTGTGCGTATTCAAAAGCAAACTAGCGGGCGTAAAGGGAAGGGCGTCTGCCTGATTACCGGCGTTGAGGGTGATGATGAAGCGCTAACTAAGCTGGCTGCCGAACTGAAGAAGAAGTGCGGATGCGGCGGATCGGTGAAAGAGGGCGTCATCGAAATTCAGGGCGATAAACGCGATCTGCTTAAAACGCTGCTGGAAGCCAAAGGCATGAAGGTAAAACTGGCGGGCGGCTAATGCCTAAATAAATAAGCCACGGCATATACCGTGGCCTTATAATGCGTACTGCGTCATTCAGATCTGCAAGAAAGTATTACGGCGTTATCAGAACGCGTTTTCGATCCTTGAAAGACCTGCTACGTCGTATTATTAGTCGACCTGATGACCGATAATACCACCAACCGCTGCGCCACCCAAGGTACCCAGAGCGCTGCCGTCAGTCAGAACAGAGCCACCGATCGCACCTGCACCCGCACCGATAGCGGTGTTACGGTCACGTTTTGACCAGTTAGAACATGCGCTCAGAGACATTGCCAGGGTAACAGCCAGTACGACAGTTGCTGCTTTTTTGCTTGATAACATCATAATACTTTCTCCTGAAATTTCGATTCACGGAAAGAAATCTCTTTAAGTATAGTGCGGTTATGACACACTAAAGTCTTTTTCCGTAAATTATGTTACACAGTTGTTACTGATATCCACGCTCACATCAAGCGGGGCGGTAGTTACATCCTGTTATATCGCTGAACATAATTTTACTTCTTGCCTGTTGAACAGACAGGTAA
Source organism: Pseudescherichia sp. (assembly GCF_032052675.1). Classification (NCBI taxonomy): domain Bacteria; kingdom Pseudomonadati; phylum Pseudomonadota; class Gammaproteobacteria; order Enterobacterales; family Enterobacteriaceae; genus Pseudescherichia; species Pseudescherichia sp. The sequence goes on along the minus strand of NZ_DAMBWA010000002.1, from coordinate 429,429 downwards.
AAAGTCTTAATTGAATCGTCAGAAAAGTCTCATAGATGAGGGAGATAGCCCACTTTCATGGGCTAAAAAGCATTAGCGCGTGCGGGGAGATTTAACAATATCGACATGCACGCCAGCCTGCTCTAACTGCTGCTGCGTGGCCGCTTGAAGTTTGTCATCGGTGATCACCCTGTTAAAAGGGTGGTGCTGTCCAAGCGGGTAGGGGTGAACCACACCAAACTTTGAGCTATCGGTAAGAATGATCGCCTCGCACCCCTTTTCAAGCACGGCGTTAACCACGTCGGCGCGCATCATATCCCGGCCGGTAAAGCCAGTATCAGGCTGCCAGCCATCAATACCGATAAACGCCTTGCTGAAGTGCACCTGAGCAATATACTGGCGGGTCAGCGGGCCCACCATGCTTTCGCTTTTCTTCTGGTAGATACCGCCGAGCAGGATCACTTCACATGGGGTCTCTTTTAGCAGATGGGCAATATAGCTGCTTACGGTAATAATGGTGATATCTTTCTGTTCTGCCAGCGTACGGGCCAGTAGTGCATTGCTGCTGCCGTTTTCAATAAATACGGTTTCACCCGGCTCGACCGTGGAGGCGGCAAATTCCGCCAGCTCGCGCTTCAAGGCAAAATTATTGAGCATGCGAGTTTCAACGTCATCGCTTTCCAGCGGTACGGCATAGCCGTGGGTGCGGCGTAAATAGCTCTGCTTCTCTAGCGTATTCAGATCCTGGCGGATAGTGACTTCAGACACGCCGGTGGTTTTAGCCAGTTCGGTCACGCTGACCCGGCCCTTATCAATCACCATCTGTAAAATAGTTTGTTGTCGGGAATTCATCGCGGTTAAATTTCCCACGGCGTTTTAGGCGAATTTTGCCCCTGCGCCTGCTCGGCATCGTTCTGCGCCAGAAGCTCTGCCTTGAGAATTTCAAGATTATGAATGGCAGAGTGGTAATCACCTGCAACCAGAATATCGAGCACGGTATCAATACGTGCTGCCAGTTGCTTTGCGTCGATGTCAGCCATCATGTCACTCCTGATTGAAATAGTAATAAATTCAATGATGCTAAAAATAGTGTAAAAAGAGAAGGAGAAAAAAATAAATCTCAAAAAAGCATAAGCAAACGATATTAATTGATGGCTAACGCATTTTTCGCGTCTGGTAGCGCTTGTACCAACGCTCAAAGGCGGCGGCGGGCATAGGCTTAGCAAACAGAAATCCCTGCCGTTCGTTGACGCCGTTTTTCGTCAGAAACGCATCCTCTTTGGCGCTCTCCACGCCCTCGGCAATCACCTGCAAATTTAGCGCCTGCGCCACGGCGACGATGGCGCGCACCAGCGACTGGGAGACCGACTGCTTGTGTACGTCGCGGACAAAAGATTGATCGAGCTTAATAGCATCTATGGGAATACGTGCCAGCTGCGACAGGGATGAGTAGCCGGTACCAAAATCGTCCAGATGCACCTGCGCGCCCAGAGAGCTAAACTGCTCAATCACCGCCAGGGCCACCTCTTCGTTTTCAATCAGGCAGCTTTCGGTTAGCTCAACGTCAATCGGGCTGTACTCAAAATGGAGGTCGTTAAGCGCCTGTCTGAGATCGCTGAACAGGGTCTGGTCTGCCAGCTGGCGCGCGGAGAGGTTCACCGCCACGCGCATGTTCAGACCCTTGTCGCGCCATTTGGCAATCTGCTGCAGCACGTCCAGCATAACCCAACGCCCCAGGGGCACGATCAGGCCAGACTCCTCGGCATAAGAGATAAACTCCGTCGGGGCGAGAAGCCCGCGCTCCGGCGACTGCCAGCGCACCAGCGCCTCCAGGCTGCGGATCTCTCCCCGCCAGGTCACCTTGGGCTGGTAGTAGATCACCAGCTGGTTATCATCCAGCGCTTTACGCAGGTTGGTATCCAGCCACAGATACTCAAAGACGCGCTGGTTCATCTCAGGGGTAAAGACACAAAACTTTCCGCGGCCGCTCTCTTTCGCGGTGTACATGGCGGTATCGGCGTTGCGGATCACGGTCTCCCGGTCCTTGCCGTGCTGGGGCGCCAATGAAATGCCCAACGAGCATCCTGAGTAAACCTCTATAAGCCCGATGCGGAAGGGCTGGCGTAGCCGGGTCAAAATTCTGGATGCCATCGCCTCTAGCGCGCTTTGCGAGGTTTTCGTGGCCAGTACGATAAACTCGTCACCGCCAAGCCTTGCCAGCACCTGGCCTTCATCCAGACAGCTTAAAATAGCCAGCGCAACTGCCTGCAATAGCTGGTCGCCAAACATATGGCCGTAGGCGTCGTTTACCTTTTTAAAATTATCGAGATCGAGATAGACGATGCCTACCTGGGTATCGCCTCGTTTCGCAATGGCGTCACTCGTCAGCTCATTGATAGCATTCCGGTTAGGCAGGCCGGTAACGGTGTCGGTATTTGCCAGCACGCGCAGGCGCTCCTGGGCGCGGCGCTCTTCGGTAATATCGGTTCCGGAGCAGATAAGATATATTTCGTTTTTACCGCTACCGCTGTGGACAAATTTATTGCGGAAAAGAAACAGCCGCTGCCCTTTACGGGTTTTAATCCAGCGTTCAACTTCGTAAGAGCTACCGCTAAGGAAAAAATTAGCAATGTTACGGCGCGAGGCGACCGCCTCTTTACGGCTCATAAATAGTTTAAAAACGTTCTGGCCAATAACCTCGGTTTCACGCAGCCCGGTATATTCTTCGCAAAGCCGGTTAAAGCGCTGAATATTGCCGTGGCGATCGAGAATAACGATCGCCGAATGGGCTTCAGAAACCACTTGTTCAGCAAAGGAGAGCCCCTGAACTAAATCCTGAGCTATAGAGGAGGTATCATTGCAGGAAGAGGCGGTGCCTGCCCACTCTGTTTTACCGATTTTACGCCCTACCAGGTGCAACGTTACCTCTCTGTCTAAGAGTGGCACGGTAGTCGTCACGCTGGAGGTAATTACCGTCATCGCCCGAACCTGCTCGGCCTGCTCATCGGTAAGCGTTATCGTCTGGCTGGCTTCAGCATTTTCACCGGTGGCAAGGTGCAGCGTATTATTGTCGGCAGAGAGTCGCCAGAATGGGCTGTTTGAGCCCACATAGCGAAACAGTCCCTTCTGATCCAAATCCTCTTTCATGCTTCCTCCTGTCCTACTTAACGCGCTACGGTTACACATTTTAAGCTCGACAAAGCCGCACGGTTAATGCTGGAACACGCTGTTTTTTCAGGCGATCTTATAATATTTCTGCTTCAGCTGAAAACCAGAATTAGTGAATATTTATTACATGAAGGGAAGGGCAAAACGCTGTCGGCCTCGTATATCACGAGGCCGACAGGGCAGGGAGATAATTAAGCCAGCGGGCGGGCAATAACGCTGCGCGTCTCCATGCGTACTTCAGCGATAGTCACGTCAATGACATCGCTAACTTTATACACGGTTTCGCCTTTAATTGTTACCGTGCCGCTCTCCTGGCTACAGACCATCTCATCGCGTACGGCATGCAGGAACGGCGCCGGAATAAACGCTACCGCACCGTTATCCACCAGACGTACGCGCATACCGCCGCGGCTGATATCGATAATTTCAGCGGCAAAACGGGCATCCGTTGCGGCTTTATCTTTCAGGAAGCGTGCATACAGCCAGTCGCCAACGTCACGCTCCGCCATACGGTTGAGTCGACGACGTTCAGCCATTTGTACCGTCGCATCATCCTGCGGGCGGGCGATGGTTTCGTTCTTGATAATCGCTTTCAGCAGGCGATGGTTGATCATATCGCCATACTTACGAATCGGTGAGGTCCAGGTCGCATAGGCATCCAGGCCAAGACCGAAGTGCGGGCCCGGCTCGGTGCTAATCTCGGCAAAGGACTGGAAGCGGCGGATACGGCTGTCGAGGAAACCTGACGGCTGGGCGTCAAGCTCGCGACGCAGCTTGCAGAAGCCTTCGAGGGTCAGCACCTCTTCTGCATCAACATGCATGCCGTGCGTCTTCAGCAGCGCGGCCAGCGCTTCGCCATTCGCCGGATCGATCCCCAGATGAATATTGTAGATACCAAACCCAAGCTTATCGCGCAGGACGCGTGCCGCACAGATGTTGGCGGAGATCATCGACTCCTCCACGATGCGGTTAGCAATGCGGCGTGGTTCAGCCACGATATCCAGCACCTCGCCTTTTTCACCCAGCACGAAGCGGTAGTCCGGGCGATCCTTAAACACCAGCGCGTGCTGGGTACGCCACTCGCTGCGGCTCAGGCAGACGCGGTGCAGAAGGCGGATCTGGTTAGCAATCGCCTCTGACGGCGGCTGCCAGCCCGCTTTGCCTTCCAGCCAGTCGGAGACCTCGTCATAGACCAGCTTGGCTTTGGATTCAATGGTCGCCGCGAAGAAGGTAATATCCTCTTCAATGGTGCCGTCGGCGGCAATGATCATGCGGCAGGCCAGCACGGGACGGACTTCCTGCGCTCGCAGCGAGCAGAGGTCGTCTGACAGCTCGCGCGGCAGCATCGGGATATTAAAGCCCGGCAGATAGTTGGTGAAAGCGCGCACTTTGGCGATATTGTCCAGCTTGCTGCCCTCAGCGATCCACGCGGTGGGATCGGCAATGGCCACGGTCAGCTGCAGCTTATCGTCAGCCAGCGCCTCGACAAACAGGGCATCATCCATATCTTCGGTGCTGGCGCTGTCGATGGTGACAAAGTCCAGCGCGGTCAGGTCGACACGCTCCAGCCCCTCATCCAGCATCTCGGTTGCCACACCGTTAGGCGCCTCTTTTTCCAGATTGTGACGGGCAAGGGTTACCCACCACGGCACAAAGTGGTCATCACCAAAGGTAATAAACTGCGTCAGTTCGGCGTAGAAGCCGCGATCGCCCTTCAGCGGATGGCGACGCATTTCGGCTACCGCCCAGTCGCCATCTTTAAAATCATGCTCCACGCCGCGCATGGCCCGGCAGGGAATGGCCTCTTTCAGCAACGGATGATCCGGTACAATAGACAGACGATCGTCTTTTCTGTGTACTTTACCTACAAAGCGCGACAGAAACGGCTCGACAAGCTCTTCCGGCTCGGCGGATTCACGATCTTTGTCACTGTGGATCACGGCGATCACGCGGTCGCCATGCATTACCTTCTTCATCTGCGGCGGCGGAATGAAATAGCTTTTCTGTCCGTCGACTTCAAGGAAGCCAAAGCCTTTTTCGGTGCCTTTTACGACGCCTTCCGCACGCGGCGTTTGGGAATGCAGTTGCTGTTTAAGCTGCGCTAGCAGCGGGTTGTCCTGGAACATAATTTTATATTTTCGTGGCCATAAGAGCGGCTGACAGTTTTACGCGATTCTGGGTGGCGCATCAAGCGCTGTTTCGCGCTAATGCGTGTCGCCCAGCGCGATTTTAAGACGATTCAACCAGCCGCACAGGCCGCTCCACGCCAGCAGATTCACCGCCTGCTGCGGAGAGAGCCCCTGCTCAACGAGGGGAGTAAACTGGGCGGCGCTAAACCTGTCTGCCGCCCGGGTCAAAAGCTGTACGGCCTGGATAATCGCCCGTGCCTGCGGATCCGCCTGGCTCCAGCTGTTTAACGCCTGCTCGCCGTTACGCAACGCCGCGATCAGCGTCCTGGAAACGGAAGGGGTGGCCAGGGTGTTAAAGCAGTCCAGGCTACCGTTAATCCGCGCCGTCAGCAGGGCTACGAGGTCGACCAGCGAGGCATCAAGCGAGTCGCACAGATCGCTTTGTAAAATCTCCCCCAGCGCGTTAAGCAGATGATGCTCATGGGCCAGCACCGGCGTCAGTGCCTGCAGGGCCGGCAGCGGCTGCCACTGAGCCAACGCCTCCAGCTGGGCCGCGCTGGCGAGGCGTAGCTCAACGCTCTCGAGGCCCGGTGCCCAACGGCTCTCCTGGCGGGTGAAAGGTTCAGCGGCGGCGTCCTGCTGCGTCTCCATGCCAGGAAGCCAGCGTACGGGCTGGCAGAGCAGCGCCTGAAACGCTGCGATAACCCGCGCCTGAAAGCCGATAAAACCGATAATCTGATCCATCAGCACGATGTCCCAGGTGGTCAGTCCCACCTCGTCAAGCTGCTCCCGCGCTCGGGCACCAATCACCTCCGGGGAGCTGGCTAGCTGTCTGGCATACTGAGTGATCTGCGCCAGCCGATGATTACTTTCACGCGAAGAGTCCGGACCGGGCAGCGGCGCGAGGCGGGCGGCGTAGTGATTGCACAGGCGCTGAACGCCATACACCTGGGCTACTGTTAGCGCCGTGCTTAAACGGTCGTAAGCGCTAAAGGTGCGCAGGCGGCTAATGCTGACGCTGCGGGGAAAGAGGCGGTCGTAGAGCGCACGGGCAGGATCCAGCCAGCCTTGACAGGGGGCAGTGACATCCTCAGGTAACACCAGATCCAGTAAAAAACGGTCAGGGACGATGGCGGCTTCGGGAACTAACGGTAGCGCTTGTGCCTGGCCGGTACTCGACTGGGTCTCATGATACCAGTGGCCTTTGCCGGAAAAACGGCGTTGTTCCATGGGCTTTCCTTGATCTCAAAATGGCGATCAATATCCTGGCGTAACGCTAACGGAGGGAAAAATATTGTTAGGTGATAATAAATAGCAGAAAAGCATAAACAGCGGGGGAGACCCCTCCCGAACGGGAGGGGACGGGAACGCTTATTTGAGTTCCAGCTCGTTCATTGCAGCGATGCTGAAGCCGCCGTCAACGTGAACCACTTCACCGGAGATACCGCCGGAGAGGTTAGAGCAGAGAAATGCCGCGGTGTTACCCACGTCTTCGATAGTAACGGTGCGACGGATCGGGGTGACCGCTTCGCAGTGGGCCAGCATTTTACGGAAGTCTTTGATCCCGGATGCGGCCAGGGTACGGATCGGACCGGCAGAGATGCCGTTCACGCGCACGCCTTCCGGACCCATTGCGTTCGCCATATAGCGCACGTTGGCTTCCAGAGAGGCTTTCGCCAGACCCATCACGTTGTAGTTCGGAATAGCGCGCTCGGCACCCAGGTAGGAGAGGGTCAGCAGAGCAGAGTCCGGATTCAGCATGGAGCGGCACGCTTTGGCCAGCGCAACGAAGCTGTAGGAGCTGATGTCGTGGGCAATTTTAAAGCCTTCACGGGTAACGGCGTTAACGTAGTCGCCGTCCAGCTGGTCGCCCGGTGCGAAACCGATAGAGTGCACGAAGCCGTCAAACTTCGGCCAGCTTTTCGCCAGCTCAGCGAACAGGCCGTCAATGCTTTCGTCTTTAGCAACGTCACATTCCAGAACGATGCTTGAACCCAGCTGCGCGGCAAACTCTTCAACACGGCCTTTCAGCTTGTCGTTCTGGTAGGTGAATGCCAGCTCAGCGCCTTCGCGATGCATAGCCTGTGCGATGCCGTATGCGATGGAGAGTTTGCTGGCAACGCCAGTCACCAGAATGCGCTTACCGGAAAGAAAACCCATAGCTTAATCCTTATATTCATTGTTGTGGCGCTCGTCAGGTCGTGCCGCGAGCGTCGTTAAAACGCGGCGATAATAGCACGTGTCGCCATATGTGTTAATCCGACCACCTTAAAGAGTGGCGTTAGCGGTCTTTTCGCCAGGCATCTGCCGTCAGCGCCTCGCCAAAATGGCTGGCAATCAGCCGTCGGGTCAGCTCATGCAGCGGGGCAGCCAGCACCTCGGCGGTGCTGCCGCGTTCGACCACTTCGCCCTGGTGCATCACGATGACCTGGTCGCTGATGTGTTTCATCATCCCAATATGCTGGGTGACATAGATATAAGAGATACCCTGTTTCTCCTGCAATTCCAGCATCAGGTTAATTAATTGCGAACGCATCGACATATCCAGCGAGGCAAGGGCTTCATCCGCGACGATCACCTTCGGGCGCAGGATCAGGGCCCGGGCCAGCCCCAGACGCTGTTTCTGGCCGGGGGCGAGCATGTGCGGATAGTAGCTAACATGATCCGGCAGCAGCCCGACCATGCGCAGGGTCTCAATCACCCGCTGCCGCCGCGCCTCAGGATCCAGATCGGTATTCAGACGCAGTGGAAAGTCGAGGATCTGCGAGATGCGCTGACGCGGGTTCAGCGACGTGGAGGGATCCTGAAAAATCATGCGGATGCGCTGGCTACGAAACGAGTAGTCGCCGTAGCGCAGCGGGCTGTCGTCAATCAGCAGCTCGCCGGTGGTCGGTTCGATCATGCCTGCCAGCATCTTCGCCAGGGTTGATTTACCGGAGCCGTTCTCACCGATGATCGCCAGGGTCTGCTTCTCTCGCAGGGTAAAGCTCAGCGGCTTGACCGCCTCCACCGTCTGGCGATGGAACCAGCCGGTGCGGTAGCGGAACGTTTTACTCAGGTTGCGTACTTCCAGCAGAGTGTCGACCATCTCACTCCTTCTCCATATTCAGTGGAAAATGACAGGCAAAGAGGTGATTTTTGGGTCCGGCCAGCAGGGGACGCTCGATGCATTTACGCTGGGCATAGGGGCAGCGCGGCCCCAGCCGGCAGCCAATCGGCAGATGCTCCAGCAGCGGGATCGCCCCCGGCAGCGTGTTCAGGCGGCTCTTATGCGGCATGGCGCTGCCAAAATCAGGGATGGCACGGATCAGCGCCTGGGTATAAGGGTGATGGGGCGTGGCGATCAGCTCCTCGCTTGGCGCGGTCTCTACGGTCTGGCCGCAGTACATCACGTTGATCTTGTCCGCCCACTGGCTCAGCATCTGCAGATCGTGGCTGATCAGGATAATGGTGGTGTTGTTGTTTTGGTTGAGCCGGGTCAGCAGACGGAAAATCTGCGCCTGGGTGGTCGGCTCCATCGCGTTGGTCGGCTCATCGGCGATCAACAGGCGCGGCTGGTTTGCCAGCGCAATGGCAATCATCACCTTCTGGCACTCACCTTCCGTCAGCTCGTAAGGGAAGCTGCGCATCGCATCTTTATGATCGCGAATGCCAACCCGGTGCAGCAGCTCGATGGCGCGCCGCTTCCGCCAGCCGATCCGCTGCCACCAGCGGCCCTTGTAGGTCCAGGCCGGGATGTTCTGCATCAGCTGTTTGCCGATGCGTTCTGAAGGATCGAGACAGGACTGGGGCTCCTGGAAAATCATCGACACGTTGTGGCCGAGAATTTTCCGCCGCTCGCGCGCCGAGAGGCGCATCAGATCGACGTCGTCGAAGCGCATTCGGTCGGCGGTCACGCGCCAGTTGTCTTTGGTCACGCCGCAGATCGCCTTGGCTATCAGGCTCTTGCCCGAGCCCGATTCGCCTACCAGACCGCGGATTTCACCTTCGGCAAGGGTCAGCGTAACGCGATCGACGGCCCTGACCCAGCCTTCACCGGTCTTGACCTCAATGGTCAAGTTACGAATATCAAGTAGTGGCACTTATTCCACCCCCGCATTGACCGCACGGCGTATCCCGTCGCCCAGCAGGTTAACCAGTAAAACGCTTACCATGATCGCTGCCCCCGGCAGCATCACCGTCCAGGGCGCGACGTAGATCAGCTCCAGCGCATCGCCCAGCATCGCTCCCCACTCCGGGGAGGGCAGCTGCGCGCCGAGATCGAGAAAGCCCAGCGCGGCAATATCGAGGATTGCCATAGAGAGCGCACGGGTGATCTCGGTCACCAGGCCTGCGGTCATGTTCGGCAGTACCGCAAACCACAAAATATTGAGCGTCGTAGCACCGTCCAGCCGCGCGGCGACGACGTACTCTTTTTCCAGCTCGTCGTGCACCATGCTGTAGACCGAGCGTACCATCCTCGGCAGCAGCGCCAGCCAGACGGCAAACATAGCATGGGAGAGATGCGGCCCGGCAAAGGCCACCACGATAATCGCCAGCAGCAGAGAGGGGATCGACAGCAGCGTATCAAGCACATGGTTCAGCACTGCCGATCGCAGGCCGTGTGTTGCCCCGGCCACGACGCCCAGCACCAGACCGCAGATCGTTGCCGCCAGGGTGACCACAAACGCACCGCCAACCGTTGGTGCCGCGCCGCTAAGCAGGCGGCTGAGTACGTCGCGTCCCAGGTCGTCGGTACCGAGGAAAAAGGAGACATCGCCGTAGCGCGACCACGAGGGCGGCAGCAGCTGATAGCCGAGGAACTGCTGATCGATGCCGTAGGGCGCAAACCAGCGGCCAAAAATAGAGAGCAGCATCAGCCCGGCGCAGCCGTACAGGCCAATCATGGCGGTGGTATCGCCATAAAACTTGCGCCATACCGTACGCAGCGCGCCGGGGGTTTGCTTCTCGTTATAGACGTTATCGGAGGGCATACCACTCCTTATGTTTCAAAGGGTTCGCCAGCGCGCCCAGAATGTCAGAGAGAACGTTAACAATAATCACCAGCGCACCAATCACCATGACCCCGGCAGAGATGGCCGCATAGTCCTGCTGACGAATGGCATTGATTACCCAGCGCCCCAGCCCCGGCCAGCTAAACACCATTTCGGTGATCATCGCCAGCGTCAGCATCGTGGAAAACTGCAGCCCAAGACGGGGGATCACCGGCGGCAGGGCGTTGTGCAGCACGTGGCGGCGCAGAATGGTCAGACGCGATAGTCCGCGCGTGGCGGCGGCCTTGATGTAGTTCTGCTCAAATACATCAATCGTACTGATGCGCATCAGGCGGATAACCTCGGTCGTCGGTGCAACGGCCAGGGTCAGCACCGGTAACACCATATGCCGCAGCGCGCTCACAATCATCTCCTCACGCCATATTGACTCCGAGAGCCAGGCGTCAATCAGCGCAAAGCCGGTGATTGATTTTACCTCATAGAGGAGATCGAAGCGGCCCGATACCGGCAGCCAGCCCAGCGTCAGGGAGAAGAAAAGCGTAAGCAGCAGGGCCAGCCAGAAGATAGGGATCGAGAAGCCAATCAGAGCCAGGGCGCTAATGAGCTTATCCTGCCATTTGCCGCGCATAATACCGGCCATCATGCCAACCGGAATACCCACTACCAGCGCAAAGCCGAAGGCAAGAATACAGAGCTCCATCGTAGCCGGGAAGACCTCCTTGAGCTGCTCGGAGATCAGTTGCCCGTTGATGCTGGAGACGCCAAAGTCCCAGTGCAGCACCCCCTTGAACCAGAAGAACCAGGCGTTCCACAGCGATGCCCCCTGCAACGGCGCATGCGGGGTAAAGTAGCTCAGGCTGAAGCCCACAAAGGTCAACAGAAAGAGCGTAACCAGCAGCAGAAGCAGACGGCGCAGCGTAAAGATGATCATGGTTGCTTCACCTCTTCTTTTTCAGGCTCGCGCGAGACGCCGGCAAACGAGGCATTGCCAAACGGACTCAGGACAAGGCCTTTAATATCGTAGCGGTAGGCCTGCAGTCGCAGGGAGGAGGCCAGCGGCAGTACCGGCAATTCCCGGGCGAGGATCGTCTGGGCCTCATCGTAGGCTTCGATGCGCGACGCCAGCTGCTGGGAGGTCAGCGCCTTCTGTAAGAGGGTATCAAACTCCCGGTGGCACCAGTGGGCAAAGTTCGTTTGCGACTCAATGGCGGCACAGCTAAGCAGCGGGCGGAAGAAACTGTCCGGATCGTTGCTGTCCGTTGACCAGCCGGAGAGCGTCAGATCGTGATTCATATCCATCAGTCTGGCTTCCTGGAAGCGCCCCTCAACGGGAACAATCATCACCTTAACGCCTACCTGGGCCATATCTGCCTGAATAAGTTCGGCGGTCTTCAGCGGGCTGGGGTTCCACGCCTGCGAACTGGTGGGCACCCACAGTTGCAGCGTCATGTTCTCCAGGCCCAGCGCGGCCAGCTGCTGTTTAGCTTTTTCCGGATTGTACTCGGTGATCTTTGCTTCGCTGTCGTAGGCCCAGGAGGCGCGGGGCAAAATCGAGGCGGCGGTCTCTGCCGTGCCGTAATAGATCGACTGCATCAGACGTTGGTTGTTGATCGCCAGCGCCAGCGCATGGCGCACGGCGGGGTTATTCAGCGGCGCTTTGTCGGTGTTAAACGCCAGGTAGGCGATGTTCATCCCTGGACGCAGGGTCAGGCGCAGGCGCGGATCGTCGCGTAAAATCGTCAGCTGGCTGGCGGCAGGCCAGGCCAGGACATCGCACTCGCCGGTCAACAGCTTCGATAGCCTGCCGGTTCCCCCGGAGCCGAGATCGACCACCACCTGGGGCATGAGCGGCTGCCCGCGCCAAAACTGCGCGTGGCGCTGCAGGCGGATATACTGGCCGGTGCGGTACTCGGCAAGCTGGAACGGGCCGGTGCCCACTGGCTGGCGATCCAGCAGCTCCTGGCGATCGCGCTTAGCCAGCTGGTCAGCATACTCGGCGGACATCACCGAGGCGTAGTGGGTAGCCAGATGCCATAAAAATGAGGCGTCCGGCTTTTTCAGGCGGAACTCCACCGTGCGGCTGTCCAGCTTGCGCACGCTTTCAACAGAGTCGGCGAACTGTAAGCTATCAAAATAGGGGAAGCTGCTGCCGTTGACGTTATGCCACGGGTGGTGGCGATCGAAAATACGCTGAAAGCTAAAGACGACGTCGTCGGCATTAAGCGTCCGGCCCGGCGTAAACCACGGCGTTTTCTGGAACGCGACGTTGCTGCGCAGGTGGAAACGGTAGGTCGCGCCGTTATCCAGCACCTCCCAGCTCTCTGCCAGCTCGGGTACCAGACGATAGGTGTAGGGATCTACGTCCAGCAGACGGTCGTAAATCTGGGCCGCCAGGGTATCTACAATCAGGCCGCTGCTCGCTTTTTGCGGATTGAAGGTGTTGACCTGGCCGTTCACGCAGTAGACAAAACCACTCTCACGAATGTCAGCCGTAGCGGGACGCGCAGGCGCGGCCTGGACGTGTCCGCTTAACAGGCCGACTGCCATGAGCAGGGAAGATATAATCAGGCGCATAATTTCTTTAACTGTAAGACCGATTTACAAAGTGTATCGCACTTAGCACGGCTACGTAAAAATGTCTGGGGGATAAGCGGCGTAAAAGTCGTCAATCAGGTCGGTTTCGTATGCGGCTTAGGCTAAACAGGAGAGCCAGGACGGTGGCCAGCACGGCAATCCACAGGCTCAGGTGAACCGCCTTTGCCGCCTGGGTGCCCGCTGGCGCAAAGATCGACAGGACGATCCCCACTAAAGCACCGCCCAGACACTGGCCGAAGGTACGCATAATGGCCAGCACGCCGGAGGCGTAGCCGCTGTGCTCTCGCGAGGCGTTCGCCATCATCTCACGGTTGTTGGGGCTTTGGAAAAAGCCAAAGCCTATTCCGCAGACCAGGCTGCGAACGCCGATATCCCAGGCCTGGGCCTGTGCAGGAAGCAGCGCCAGCAGCACAAGCCCCAGTGCAAAAAGGCCTAACCCCGCGGTGGAAATTATCGCTGCCGGATAGCGATCGGCCAGCCGCCCTGCATGGGGCGCCGCCAGCATGATACCCAGCGGCCACGGCGTGAACAGCAGCGCCGAGGCAAAGACGCTATACCCGTAGACGCTTTGAAACAGGAACGGCAGAGCAATAAACGTCATTCCCTGGCTAACGAAGGAGGCCAGCGAGGTGAGCGCCGCCAGTGAGAAGCGCGCCGAGGAGAAGAGTTGTAGCGGCATGAGCGGCTGTGGCGCACGGCGCTGACGCCAGATAAACGCCAGCCCGGCGGCCATCGCCACGCCTCCGTAGCCTGCCGCTGTCCAGAGCTGCGTTTGCGCCAGACCGGGGCGGGAGAAGGCGTTTGCCGCCATAATCAGCCCGCCCAGCATCAGCGCTGACAGCGCCGCACCGGCGATATCAAAGGGTGCGCGTCCGCGCGTGCGGTTATCGGGGATCGCCTGAAGCGTCAGCGTTAAGGCGATCGTTCCCAACGGGATGTTGATGGCAAACAGCCACTGCCAGCTCAGGGCAGCCAGCAGCGTACCGCCCAGCACCGGCGCGACAGCCGTACTGGCAGCGATCAGCAGGGCATGCAGGCCGAGAATGCGCCCCAGCAGGCGGGTAGGGAAAACAGAACGCAGGATCGCCGGAGCAATACTCAAGGTCGCGGCACCGCCCACACCCTGCACGATGCGCCAGCCTGTCAGCATCGAGAGTGAAGAGGAGAGGGCGCAGCCCAGCGAGGCCAGCGTAAAGAGACACAGGCCAAAAGCAAACAGAGCACGAAAACCAATGCGGCTGGCAAGCGCGGCAAAAATTGCCAGCGTCATGGCGGCCGACAGCAGATAGCCATTGGCGACCCACACGGCAGACCGGGCGGGCACCGCCAGCGCATGGGCAATGGATGGCAGCGCAACGTTGATGATGGCACCGTCAAACACGGCCATTGTGGTACTGGTCATGACTGCGGCCATCGCCAGCATCCGTTCGCGTCCCACTAAGCCCTCATCTCCGGGTCTGGTAGAAAAAAGTTCCACGCTATTCACCTCGTTATGTGCGTTATCGACTCTCTACAGCGTAATTCGGGTGGCGGCAGGGCGGAAGACGCAGCCTTTGCAGTTATAACCTGCACCAGACGCCTTTCCTCAAACCGAACGGTGAGAGTAAGATAAGCGGATGAACGTACCCGATATGAACCTGCTCATTGCCCTCGACGCGCTGCTGGCGGAAGCCAGCGTGGCGGGTGCTGCGCGTCGTTTAGGGTTGAGCGCATCGGCAATGAGCCGAACGCTTAGCCGCTTGCGTGCGGCTACCGGCGATCCGTTGCTGGTGCGCGCCGGGCGCCACATGGTGTTAACGCCGCATGCTGAGGCCATTCGTGAGCGTACGCAGCAGACGCTGTTTGCGGGGCTGGCGCTGCTGCGACCCTCTTCAACGGGATTGGAACTGGCGACGCTCGATCGCACCTTTGTGCTGCGTACTAACGACGGTTTTATCGAGGCCTTTGGCCCAACGCTGATTGTGGCGGCTGCGAAGTGTGCGCCACGGGTGCGTCTGCGCTTTGTTGCCCGGGCGGAAAAGAGCGCGAAGGCGCTACGTGAAGGGCTGGTCGATCTTGAGGTTGGCGTGCTGGGGGAGATGGGGCCGGAGATCCGCATTCAGACACTGTTTCGCGATCGCTTTGTCGGCGTGGTACGACCCGGGCATCCACTGGCGGCGCTGCCGGAAGTGGGGATTAGCGACTACCTTGCGCATGCGCACGTGGCCGCCTCTCGCAGGGGCCACACCGCCGGACCGGTAGATGAGGCCCTCGCTGAACAGGGTCTTGAGCGTAATATCGCTGCTGTCGTACCGGGCTTTCCCGCTGCGCTGGCGGTGGCTCAGGCCTCCGATCTGGTGGGGCTGATCCCCGCCTCGTTTCTTATCCATCAGCCTGCCGCGACGTATTGTATGTTTGAACTGCCGGTAAAGGTGCGAGGTATCACGCTCTCCCAGATGTGGCATCCGCGAGCAGAGGCTGATCCCGCGCACCGTTGGCTACGGCAGTTTGTGCTGGAGGTCTGTCGCCAGCACGCCCCGGCCTCCCATCAGTGATTGGCGTGCGTCATACATTGGCATACTATAGGGAGATACTTTTGTTACCGTAAGGATTGCCTGCTATGGCTATCATCCCGAAGAATTACGCCCGTCTTGAATCAGACTACCGTGAAAGAGCGTTAAAGATTTATCCGTGGGTATGCGGACGCTGTTCACGTGAGTTTGTCTACTCGAACCTGCGCGAGTTAACGGTGCACCATATCGATCACGATCACACCAATAACCCGCCGGACGGCAGCAACTGGGAGCTGCTGTGCCTCTACTGCCACGATCATGAACACTCAAAATATACCGAGGCCGATCAGTACGGCACAACCGTCGTGGCCGGAGAGGATGCGCAGAAGGACGTGGGGGCGGCAACCTACAATCCGTTTGCCGATCTGAAAGCGATGCTTAACAAGAAGTAATGCGTCTTCACTCTGCATAAAAAAGTGGGGCACTGAGGCCCCACGCTGTTTGCATTGATATGATGGCAGACGATTATTCAGGAAGCGCGTAGACCACAACCTGATCGCCCACCTGATCCTTCAGAATAGTATTCCCACCGGCCACAAACGCGACATACTGACGCCCCTTGTACTCATAGATCGACGGGTTCGCTACCGCAGGCGCTTCAGCCTGATCGGACCACAGCTCTTCACCGGTATCTACGGAATAGGCGCGCACTTTGGCATCCATTGACGCACCGATGAAGATCACGCCACCCGCCGTCACGGCCGGGCCACCGATGGTCGGCGAGCCCCAACTTTCCGGCATAAAGAAACCATACTGCTGCGATGCGCCAATTGGGCGGCGCCACTTCACATCGCCCGTGTGCATATCCAGCGCCACGATTTCACCAAACGGCGGCTGCCAGCACGGCATACCGAGCCAGTTGTTTGCGACCATCAGACGCATGCCGTAAGGGGCGCCTTCCTGAGGAGCAAAGCCGCTCTCGTTGCCGGAACCTTTATCCGCTTTATCATAATCTTCACGGCCGTAGAGCTTCACATACTGCACAATATGTGAGGTATTAACGATGGCAATCTGTTTTTTGGGATCGAACGCCACGCCGCCCCACTGAACGCCACCGGCACTGTCCGGATAGGTCAGGGTACCTTCTCCCTTGGTGGTGGGCGGGGTGTACATCCCCTCATAGGTCAGGTTATCCCACAGGCGAGAACACTGCCCGGCACCGACCATATCCGCCAGTTTCCAGATCTCTGGCTTTTTCGATTGATCGAGCAGCGGGGCGGGTTTAGTCGGGAAGGGCTGCGTTGGCGAGAGCACTTCACCCTGCACTGAACCATCGCCTTGTGGTACAGGTCGCTCCTCAATAGGCCAAACATCCTCGCCCGTCAGGCGGTTCACAACAAACAGGAAGCCCTGCTTGGTCGCCTGAATCAGCGCGGGGATCTGTTTGCCGTCAACCGTGATATCCATCAGCGTCGGCGCAGAGTTAATGTCGTAATCCCACACATCGTGATGCACCCACTGACGGGACCAGACCACTTTACCGGTGTTGATATCCAGCGCGGTTGTAGAGGTGCCAAGCGGGATCGGTTTGGTGCGGTTACCGCCCCAGTAGTTGGGTGACGGGGAAGAGACCGGCAGATAGACCAGACCGTTTGCCTCATCGGCGGACATATGGGTCCAGACGTTGGCCGTCCCGGTGCGTTGCCGGATTTCTGCCGGAATCGCATCGAAGGTCCACTCACGCTCGCCGGTCTGCGCATTGATTGCGAACACAGAGCCCGGAGGCGCTTCGGCATACGCCCAGTCCTTTCCGGCCCAGCCAACCAGCAGATGGTTGCCAACAACGGTGGGCGGTTGCAGGATAGAGAGCGGGTATTTGGCGTTAACCGTGTTCCACTGATTGATGTTCAGTACGCCATTGTCAGCAAAACCGCTACACGGCTTGCCTGAGTCGGCATCCAACGCATAGAGCTTGCCATCCACGGTGCCCATATAGACGATCTTCTGGCACGCCTCTCCGGCCACCGGATTTTTAGCCTGCCAGTAGGAGACGCCGCGGTTTTTCAGCACCGGCTGGGTCAGGGCTTTGCGCGAGGATTTGGTATCGTAATGCCACTTCTCCTTCCCGGTGCCGGGATCGAGCGCAATCAGACGATCGAACGGGGTGCCAATGTAGATCGTCTCGTTAGCAAAAACAGGGGTCGCTGACCAGACGGTGGCAGGGGTATCGCCTTTTCCGTCCGAGACGTCGCCAGTATGAAATTCCCAAACCTTGGTTAATTTACTCACGTTTTCCGCGGTGATCTGCGTCAGTGGACTGTATTTCTGGGCGTTAAGCTGGCCATGAAAGCTATCCCAGGTGGCGGTAGAGGGGACCAGTGGCGTCGCTGGCTGCGAGGCTGATTCCACTTTCTGCCCGTCATCTGTACCTGAAGAGGCATCATCAGTGGTTTTAGTGGTGCCCGGCGCTTGTTGATTGGCCGCATCTACATTGACCTTGTCCCGGGCGCCCATTGTGGCTTCAGGGGCTTTATCCTGTGCATGCAGCGTCAGAGGGGTAACCAGTAGTGCCAGCGCCGTCATGCTGACTTTCAGTAATGGAGAGTGTTTATCGTGTTGCACGGGCGGCTCCTCAGACGTGGGCGCGATGATTGGGGCGAGCGGAATTGCTGCAGAGTGCAATCAGACCAATCAGGCCGACCACCATTGCTGCAGTAATGATGTACTGATGCAGCAGCGCGCCAGCAAAAGCAATACCGAACAGCATGATAAAGGTGACAATAATCAGGAAGATACGCGTTCCACGACGGGATGCACGACGCAGTAAAAAGGTCAGTAGCGCCAGCACTACGCAGTCGATGGCTACGCCAAGAGCACCAATAGTGCCGGTAACGCCGGTGAGCGGCGTCAGCCACGCGTATAATGCTACCGCGAAGCCAACCACGGCTGACAGCAGCAGCAATATACTGCCGAGGCGTGAGGGTTGAGAATGCAACATACCAGGAAATCCCCTATCAAAAATAAATAGTGACCAATATGGCGTAATAGTGGGTCAATGCGGCAGTTATCGCGCAGGCAACAACCGCGACAGAGTTCACTTAACGTAAATCAGTATAGAAGAAGGATTTTTATCTGGGACGTTAAGTCGCCTGTTTCTGGCTGAGGGAGGCATGCGGGTCAAAATGCGGCTCAATGACGCGCTGCTGATGATATCCGCTTGCTGTACGAAGCGGATAAAGCGGACGATACATTACGCGGGACACGCCCCAACAGGCAGAGAATAAAGGAAATACAATTGAGCGTTTTGGATTAGAACTTGAGCGGAGCGGGAGCGGGTTACAGAGAACGCATTTGTTAGGATGGGGCTCTGTCTAGTTTCAATGGGTTAATGTTATGAACTCAGTAAAAAAAATCATTGCCGCCGGTCTTTTATCCATTCTGAGCGGTGCGGCTCAGGCAAATACTCCTGTTTATTTCAGACTGACCAGCCCGGAAATCAAAAAGGGCCACTTTGAAAATGACCATTTGAGTAGCGCCGAATTTGGTCTGGGATGTAGAGGGGACAATCATTCACCCGCCCTGAAATGGGAAAACGTGCCTGCTGGCACGCAAAGTTTCGTGCTGGAGATTTTTGATAAAGATGCCCCAACGGGGCACGGATGGGTACACTGGACGGTGGTCAATATACCTGCCAGCAGCCGGGCGCTTGCTGCAGGTATCACTCCAGATAATAAAGGATTGCCATCCCCTGCCTTCCAGACACGTACTGATTTCGGGGTGCCGGGTTATGGCGGGCCATGTCCGCCTGTGGGACAGACACACCACTATGTGATTACCCTTAAGGCTCTATCTGTTGCCACGCTGCCTCATGTTATGGCCGATGCGACTCCGGCGCTGGTTGGCTATCTGGCTAATATGAATACCCTTGCAACAGCCCGTCTGGAAGTGGTGCAGAGCAGGTAATGTTCTCAGGTCACGTCAGGGCAGCGGGCATTTCCTGCGCGCGAACTTGCCCTGGGTTAAAACCAAAGCGGGCGCGAAAGCGGGCAGTAAACTTCGAGGGGTTTTCATAACCAACGCCCAGCGCTATCTGGGAAACGGCCTGATCTGTAACCTGTAATAGCGCCAGGGCATGGCCCATTCTGGCTTCGGTGACAACACTCCTGAAAGAAGTCTCCTCAGCATTAAGCCTGCGGCGTAATGTCGCCTCTGACATAGCAAAGTGACGGGCAACCTCTGATGCTCTCCAGTTTTTCAGAAGATCTGTTAACACTAGCTTTCTGATGCGCTGACTCAGCATCACGTTTGCTGCTGGCTTCAACATCAGACCGAAACTTTCTAACCATTCGCATATCTCCTCCACCCGCTTCACTGCCACTCTGTCGGGAATGCCTGCGGCGTCCTTGATCGAGACGACTGTGTGATCGAAAGCCTGGCGAAAGACGACGCTCACATCGTGGAGCACGCGCGGCATATTGGCTTCGTTTGTGCCAGCAGGGTCATATATCCTTAATAAAGGAAAGCTTAGCCACTCTGCTTCAAAAGGCGCGTGGCTGGATTGAGGAATATTTGTCACATCGAGTGAGCATCCGGCACTAACCAATATCGCCTCGCCAGCAGACACAAGCATATTCTTATCCCGCCACGCAATGCTTTTTTGCCCCTGACGAACCATAACCAGCAGAGTTTCATCAATGAAAATCTTTTTTGTGAGCAGGCGTTCGACCTGAATGACATGGGCGGTACTGGCTATGGTTTCACGACTCCATAATTTTCTTGTCATTTTAAGCCTATTTTCTGCTTCAATCCTGAGAATGAAATGTTTCGTGGACGGAGTGAATTTCTACCCGGAACAGGACAAGTTTGCCACTTCTGCTTTGTGTTGACAGGCAACTCTCACGTAGGCCCGTGCAAGCGTAACGCCGTCGGGCATTGCCTCACAGTCCATGCTTTTTCAACAGCGCCCTGAGCTGGTGGTAGGTCAGGCCGAGCAGCGCCGCCGCACGCTTCTGGTTAAATTTGGCCTGCTGTAGCGCAGCCTCCAGCAGGGTCTTCTCCTGCTTATTCTGAAACTCACGCAGATCCAGCGGCAGGCCTGGCGTGCCAGGCAACGTTTCTGTCACCGGCTCGGGAGAGGCAGTTCGCTGGAAAGGATCGATAATAATCTCATCCAGCGCCACCTCGCTAGTGCCGTGCCGGTAGACCGAGCGCTCTACTACGTTCTTTAGCTCGCGAATATTACCCGGCCAGCGGTAGTGCAGCAGCGCCTCCCGGGCGCGTTCGGTAAAGCCCGGAAACAGCGGCAGCCGCAGCTCGCGGCACATCTGGATCGCGAAGTGCTCTGCCATCAGCATGATATCGCTCCGACGCTCGCGCAGCGGTGGAAGCTGCACCACGTCAAAGGCCAGCCGGTCGAGAAGATCGGCGCGGAACGTACCGTTGCGTACCATTTCAGGCAGATCGGCATTGGTGGCGCACACCAGCCGGACATTAACCTGCAGCGGCTGGCTGCCGCCGACGCGCTCCAGCTCGCCGTACTCAATCACCCGCAGCAGCTTCTCCTGAACCAGCATCGGGGCCGTAGCCAGCTCGTCGAGAAAAAGTGTCCCACCGTCGGCGCGCTCGAAGCGGCCGGGATGGCGCCGCTGTGCCCCGGTAAAAGCCCCGGCTTCATGACCAAACAGCTCGGTGTCCAGCAGGTTCTCGTTGAGAGCGGCGCAGTTCAGCGAGATAAAGGGCCCGTCCCAGCGTCCGGAGAGAAAGTGCAGGCGGTTGGCGATCAGCTCCTTACCCGTTCCGCGCTCACCAATAATCAATACTGGCTTATCCAGCGGGGCGAGGCGTGAAACCTGCTCCAGCACTTCCAGAAAGCTATTAGCCTCCCCAAGAAGATTATCCTTGTATTCCGCCATGATGAAATTCGCTATTAGTTAGTGTTATTCACCACTGTAGACTAAATTGCCGCAGCGGTAAAATTAATCAACTCTTTTACAATCAATAAGATAAAAAGTTGGCACGGGTCTTGTATTAACTTAGCAGCAGGGCTTAGCCCGATTACATAAAATATGAGGATTACATTATGGGTATTTTTTCTCGTTTTGCCGACATCGTGAACGCCAACATCAACTCGCTGCTGGAGAAGGCGGAAGATCCGCAGAAACTGGTGCGCCTGATGATTCAGGAGATGGAGGATACGCTGGTTGAAGTGCGCTCTACCTCTGCACGTGCGCTGGCGGAAAAGAAACAGCTGTCGCGTCGTATTGAGCAGGCGACCGCCCAGCAGGCAGAGTGGCAGGAGAAGGCCGAGCTGGCGCTGCGTAAAGAGAAAGAGGATCTGGCTCGCGCTGCCCTGATTGAAAAACAGAAGCTGACCGACATCATCACCACCCTTGAGCAGGAAGTGGTCCTGGTTGATGAGACCCTGGTGCGCATGAAAAAAGAGATTGGTGAGCTGGAGAACAAACTCAGCGAGACCCGTGCCCGTCAGCAGGCGCTGACCCTGCGTCACCAGGCGGCCAGCTCTTCCCGCGACGTGCGCCGTCAGCTGGACAGCGGCAAGCTGGACGAAGCGATGGCACGTTTTGAATCCTTCGAGCGTCGTATCGACCAGATGGAAGCCGAAGCGGAGAGCCACGGTTTTGGCAAGCAGAAGTCCCTGGATCAGGAGTTTGCCGAGCTGAAAGCGAGCGATGAAATCAGCGAGCAGCTGGCGCAGCTGAAAGCCAAAATGAAACAAGATATTCAATAATAACAAACGATGAATACTAACGGGCGGCGTTGGTTTATGCCGCCCCTCATCTGTAAGGAGTACACATGAGCGCGCTATTTTTGGCTATTCCTCTGACCCTGTTTGTCCTGTTTGTCCTGTTTGTCCTGCCGGTCTGGCTGTGGCTGCACTACAACAACCGCAGCGGTCGCGATGCGCTTTCGCAAAGCGAGCAGCAGCGCCTGGCCCAGCTCAACGACGAGGCAAAACGGATGCGCGAGCGAATAGCCTCTCTGGAAGCTATTCTTGATGCAGAGCACCCGAACTGGAGGGATCGCTAATGAACGACTTTTTTAATAAAAAACTGTGGCGAATTCCCCAGCAGGGGATGGTGAAAGGCGTTTGCGCGGGGATTGCCCACTATCTTGACGTACCGGTGAAGCTGGTACGCCTGATTACGGTCCTGGCGATGCTTTTTGGCCTGTTCTTCTTTGTGGTGCTCGCCTATATCATCCTTACCTTTGTGCTCGATCCGATGCCGGAGGGGGAAATGGATGGCGAAGCTGCGCCGACCAGCAGCGAACTACTGAACGCGGTGGACGCGGAGCTGGCATCAGGCGAGAAGCGTCTACGCGAGATGGAGCGCTACGTCACCTCCGATACGTTTTCGCTGCGCAGCCGCTTCCGTCAGCTCTGATATAACGACCTAACGAGGTAAATGATGAATAGCAAATGGCAACAGACCGGCAAAAAAGCGAAACCGGCACTGAAAATTGCAGGCAAGCTGGTGCTGCTGACCGCGCTGCGCTACGGCCCGGCGGGCGTAGCGGGCTGGGCAATCAAATCCGTGGCACGCCGTCCGGTGAAAATGCTGCTGGCGCTGGCGCTGGAGCCGATGCTTAAACGCCTCGCGACGCGCGTATCGCGCAATATGAAATGATTCTCTGGCGGCGCAACCTCTGCGCCGCTTGCTTTTGTTGGGCATAGATCCCACTGCGCCTGCCGCCTTATACTCCTTCTCTTATCGAATCTTTCACTTCAGGGCAAAACAGGATGGCTATGAAGCGATTTAAATCTGAGCTTAACGCCCTCGTTAACCGCGGCGTCGACAGGCATCTGCGCCTCGCCGTCACTGGCCTGAGCCGCAGCGGCAAAACGGCGTTCATCACCGCGATGGTGCACCAGCTATTAAATATTCATAACGGTGCGCGCCTGCCGCTCTTCAGCGCGGTTCGCGAGGAGCGCCTGCTGGGCGTAAAGCGGGTGCCGCAGCGCGATTTTGGTACCCCGCGCTTTACCTGGGATGAAGGTATCGCCCAACTTTACGGTACGCCACCGGCGTGGCCAACGCCGACGCGCGGCGTCAGCGAGATGCGTCTGGCTCTGCGCTACCGCTCGAATGACTCCCTGCTGCGTCATTTTACCGACAGCGCCACCCTCTACGTAGAGATCGTTGACTACCCCGGCGAATGGTTGCTGGATCTACCCATGCTGGCGCAGGACTATACCAGCTGGTCCCGACAGATGACCGGTATGTTACAGGGTCACAGAAAAGAGTGGTCTGCCCGCTGGCGTCAGCTCTGCGAAGGGCTGGATCCGCTGGCTCCGGCCGATGAGAACCGGCTGGCAGAGATTGCCGACGCCTGGACAGAGTATCTGCACCAGTGCAAGACCGAGGGGCTGCACTTTATCCAGCCTGGGCGCTTCATTTTGCCCGGCGAGATGGCCGGTGCGCCTGCGCTTCAGTTCTTCCCCTGGCCGAACGTTGATGAAACGGGTGAGGCAAAGTTAGCCCAGGCGGATAAGAGCAGCAACGCCGGGATGCTGCGCGAGCGCTTCAACTACTACTGCGAAAACGTGGTCAAAGGGTTCTATAAAAACTACTTCCTGCGTTTCGATCGCCAGATCGTGCTGGTGGACTGCCTGCAACCGCTTAACAGCGGACCGCAGGCGTTTAACGATATGCGCCTTGCCCTGACCCAGCTAATGCAGAGCTTTCACTATGGGCAGCGGACGCTATTTCGCCGCCTCTTCTCGCCGGTTATCGACAAGCTGCTGTTTGCCGCCACCAAAGCTGACCACGTCACCGTCGATCAGCATGCCAATATGGTCTCTCTACTCCAGCAGCTGGTTACCGACGCCTGGCAAAATGCCGCCTTTGAGGGGATCGATATCGACTGCCTCGGCCTCGCAGCGGTGCAGGCCACAGAGAGCGGCCTGGTTGACATCAACGGTGACAAAATCCCGGCCCTGCGCGGGGATCGTCTCAGCGATGGCAAACCGCTGACGGTCTATCCAGGCGATGTTCCCGCCCGGCTGCCGGGGCAGGCGTTCTGGGAGAAGCAGGGCTTTCAGTTTGAGGCCTTTCGTCCGCGGGTAATGGACGTGGATACCCCGATGCCGCACATTCGTCTTGATGCGGCGCTGGAATTTTTACTGGGAGATAAGCTGCGATGAACGAGCCCATCAAACCACGCGTTGATTTTACCGAACAGCCTGCAACAGAGGTGCGTGAAGCATTCAAAGCCGCGCAGGCGTTTAGCGAAGCCGAGGCGGGAGAGTTCACGCCGCTTCAGCCGGACGAGATTCTGGCCGACACGCCGCAGCCGGAAGCCAGCGTCGAGGCGGCCCTGCGGCCCCGGCGCAGCCTGTGGCGTACAATGGTGCTGGCCGGGCTGGCGCTGTTTGGCGTTAGCGTGGTCGGTCAGGGCGTTCAGTGGGCAATGGACGCCTGGCAAACCCACGACTGGGTAGCGTTGGGCGGCTGTGCTGCGGGGGCGCTTATCGTCGGCGCGGGGGTAGGTTCGGTGGTCGGTGAGTGGCGGCGGCTCTGGCGGCTGCGCCAGCGCGCTGAGGCGCGTGACGAGGCGAGCCTGCTGCTGCATAGCCACGGCACGGGCAAGGGGCGTGATTTCTGCGAGAGGCTGGCCCGTCAGGCGGGTATCGATCAGGCGCATCCTGCTCTGCAACGCTGGTACGCCGCCATTCACGAGACGCAGAGCGACCGGGAGATCGTCACGCTCTACGCCCGGCTGGTGCAGCCGGTGGTAGATGCCCAGGCCCGGCGCGAAATCAGCCTCTCGGCGGCAGGTTCAACGCTGATGATCGCCGTGAGCCCGCTGGCGCTGGTGGATATGGCGTTTATTGCCTGGCGCAACCTACGGCTGATTAACCGCATCGCCAGGCTCTACGGCATCGAGCTGGGCTATTTTAGCCGGCTGCGGCTGTTTCGCCTGGTGCTGCTCAATATCGCCTTTGCCGGGGCCAGCGAGGTGGTACGTGAGGTAGGAATGGACTGGCTATCGCAGGATCTCGCCGCCCGGCTTTCCGCCCGTGCTGCGCAGGGCATCGGTGCCGGGCTGCTTACCGCCCGTCTCGGCATCAAGGCGATGGAGCTATGCCGCCCGCTACCCTGGCTGGAAGATGACAAACCCCGCCTGGCCGATTTTCGTCGTCAGCTTATTGGCGAACTGAAAGCTAATATGCAGCGCAGCAGCACGCAAAAGCGTGACTGAACGCCTGGCTTTACGCCATAGCGGTGGGTTTTCCACCGCTCTGTCAATAATTGTTGACAGATAGCTTCCTGGCTGCGGATAAGTGTCTTATCATTCTTAGATACGTTGACTGTTTAAGGGTGGCAACTCCCATGCGTCTTGAAGTCTTTTGTGAGGACCGTCTTGGTCTGACCCGTGAGCTACTGGATCTGCTGGTGCTCAGGGGTATCGATTTACGCGGCATTGAGATCGATCCTATCGGCCGGATCTACCTCAATTTTGCTGAACTGGAATTTAATGACTTC
Source organism: Pseudescherichia sp. (assembly GCF_032052675.1). NCBI lineage: Bacteria > Pseudomonadati > Pseudomonadota > Gammaproteobacteria > Enterobacterales > Enterobacteriaceae > Pseudescherichia > Pseudescherichia sp. Next base: position 403,567 of record NZ_DAMBWA010000002.1, on the reverse strand, counting down.
AGCAGCCTGATGGCCGAAATCCGCCGTATCTCTGGCGTGACTGACGTGCGCACTGTCTTATGGATGCCCTCCGAGCGTGAGCACCGCGCCATGAGCGCTCTGCTGGAGGCACTGCCTGAGCCGGTGCTCTCTCTGGATATGAAGAGTAAAGTGGAGCTGGCGAACCAGGCCAGCTGCCAGCTCTTTGCCCAGAGCCAGGCCCGGCTGCGCAACCATACCGCGCCGCAGCTGATTAACGGCTTCAACTTCCAGCGCTGGCTGGAGGGCAACCCGCAAGCGTCGCACCACGAGCATGTGGTCATCAATGGGCAGAACTTCTTAATGGAGATCACCCCGGTACACCTCGAAGGCGAGGCCGGCGATCCGCTGCTGACCGGTGCGGTAGTGATGCTGCGCTCTACCATCCGCATGGGCCGCCAGCTGCAGGATCTGGTCAGCCAGGACGCCAGCGCCTTTAATCAGATCGTGGCCGCCAGCCCGAAAATGCGCCACGTCATCGACCAGGCGCGCAAGCTGGCTATGCTCAGCGCGCCGCTGCTCATTGTGGGCGATACCGGCACCGGCAAAGATCTGCTGGCCCATGCCTGTCACCTTGCCAGCCCGCGTGCGGCGAAGCCCTATCTGGCCCTGAACTGCGCCTCCATCCCTGAGGATGCGGTAGAGAGCGAGCTGTTTGGCCACGCGCCAGAGGGTAAAAAAGGGTTCTTCGAGCAGGCCAACGGCGGCTCGGTGCTGCTCGACGAGATCGGCGAGATGTCGCCGCGCATGCAGGTGAAGCTCCTGCGCTTTCTGAACGATGGTACCTTCCGCCGCGTCGGTGAGGATCATGAAGTTCACGTAGACGTGCGCGTGATCTGCGCCACCCAGCGGAACCTGGTGGAGCTGGTGCAGAAGGGCATTTTCCGGGAGGATCTCTACTACCGCTTGAACGTGCTCACCCTGGATCTGCCTCCGCTGCGCGATCGTCCTCAGGACATCATGCCGCTGACCGAGCTCTTTGTGGCCCGCTTTGCCGATGAGCAGGGCGTGCCGCGTCCGAAGCTCTCTGCCGATCTCAGTAACGTTCTGACCCGCTACAGCTGGCCGGGCAACGTGCGCCAGCTGAAAAATGCGGTCTACCGTGCGCTGACGCAGCTGGAGGGCTACGAGCTGCGCCCGCAGGACATTCTGCTGCCGGACTACGATGCGGGAACCGTTGCGGTCGGGGAAGAGGCAATGGAGGGATCGCTGGACGATATCACCAGCCGCTTCGAGCGGTCGGTCTTGATTCAGCTCTATCGCAGCTACCCGAGCACACGCAAGCTGGCGAAACGGTTGGGCGTGTCGCATACCGCTATTGCCAATAAGCTGCGGGAGTATGGCCTGAGCCAGAAGAAGGGCGAGGAGTAAAACAAGAGAGCCTTCAGTGATGAAGGCTCTTTTTTAATACAGCTATGCTTACTGGGCCAGCGCTTGCAGAGCAGCCTCGTAGTCCGGCTCGTTGGTGATCTCGTTCACCAGCTCGCTGAATACAACGGTGTCGTTTTCGTCGATAACCACAACCGCACGCGCGGCCAGGCCTTTCAGCGCACCGTCGGCAATGCCTACGCCGTAGTTTTCGAGGAAGTCGGCGTTACGCAGGGTCGACAGGGTGATAACGTTGCTCAGGCCTTCCGCGCCGCAGAAGCGGGACTGGGCAAACGGCAGGTCGGCGGAGATGCACAGCACCACGGTATCTTTCATTTCGGTGGCAAGCTGGTTGAATTTACGCACGGAGGCGGCGCAAACACCGGTGTCGATGCTTGGGAATACGTTGAGAACTTTACGCTTACCCACAAACTGTGACAGCGTAACGTCGGTCAGATCCTTCGCTACCAGAGTGAAAGGGTGTGCTTTGCTGCCAACTGCCGGAATGGTACCCGCAACAGAGACTGGATTACCCTGGAAATGAACGGTTTGTGACATGAATATCTTCCTGTTTACATATAGTTAACGTCGCCGCTAGTGTACGTGATCGGCCATAATCACGGCAAACCTATTTTTGTCCCGCTTTTCATCACTATACTTTTAACATTCCGTTAAAGGAGCAAGGAATGAGAACAGTTAAGGTCTATGAAGAGAGCTGGCCGCTGCATTCGCCGTTTGTCATCTCCCGGGGCAGCCGCAGCGAGGCCAGAGTCGTGGTCGTTGAGCTGGAAGAGGAGGGGATCAAAGCGAGTGGAGAGTGCACGCCCTATCCACGTTACGGCGAGAGCGACGCCTCGGTGATGGCCCAGATCATGACCATCGTGCCGCAGCTGGAGAAGGGCCTTAGCCGCCAGCAGCTACAGTCCCTGCTGCCGCCGGGGGCAGCGCGCAACGCCGTTGACAGCGCCCTCTGGGATCTTGAAGCCCGTCGGCTGGGCGTCAGCCTTGAGGAGCATCTGGGCGTGGCGCTGCCGGAGGATCTCACCACGGCGCAGACGGTGGTGATCGGTACCCCAGAGCAGATGGCGGCCAGCGCGGCCGCGCTATGGGAGAAGGGCGCACGGCTGCTGAAGATCAAGCTCGACGACCGTTTGATCAGCGAGCGGCTGGTGGCAGTGCGGACCGCCGTGCCGGAGGCCACGCTAATTGTCGATGCCAATGAGTCCTGGCACAGCGAAGGGCTGGCGGCGCGCTGTCAGCTGCTGGCGGATCTCGGTGTGGCGATGCTGGAGCAGCCGCTTCCCGCTAATAATGACGCCGCGCTGGAGAACTTCATCCATCCGCTGCCTATCTGTGCCGATGAGAGCTGTCATGCCCGCAGCAGTCTGAAAACCCTTGCTGGGCGCTATGAGATGATCAACATCAAGCTGGATAAAACCGGCGGGTTGACCGAGGCGCTGGCGCTGGCCAGCGAGGCGCAGGCGCAAGGGTTTGCGCTGATGCTGGGCTGTATGCTCTGCACTTCCCGGGCGATCGCGGCGGCGCTGCCGCTGGCGTCAAAGGCGCGCTTTGCCGATCTCGATGGCCCGACCTGGCTGGCGGTGGACGTTGAACCGGCGCTGCGTTTCAGCACCGGTCAGCTTCACCTCTGATCCGTCCAGCGCAGCAGGCGGGTCATCGCCTGCAGATAGCGCTCGCTGGCTTCATCGTTTGATATCGGCGGCAGTTCGGCGGTGATGCAGTGCAGACCAATGTCGGCGCACCAGCTGCCGAACGAGCCGGGCGTTTCGTAGCCGACGCTGCGCACCAGCGGCAAGGCAAACGCCTCGGCGAGCCAGTGGCCTAGCGGGCTTTGCGTGGGATCCTCAATGCAGGCCAGCGGATCGTGAAACGATACGACCCATGCCGGGTGCAGACGGTGGATAAGCTGGCACAGGCTTTGGGTTTCCGGTTCAGAGCCCGGCGCGTCGCCAGCCAGCAGCACCACGTCCCGGGCGCTGGCGGCGCTGTTCCAGCGATAGACCGTCTCCCCGGCCCGCCAGTTGGCGGCAGGAAAGTTGCGGTTGAGATCGACCCCCTGGGCGTTAGCGCGCAGACCAAGCTGGCAGCCGTCAGGGTTGACCGCCAGCACGACGTGATGATGGCGCAGGGCAGGCTCAAGGGTACGCAGCGCGCAGGAGAGGGTGACTATCGCTGCGCTCTCATCCCCGTGGGTGCCGGCGAGGATCAGGCCGCTCTCCCGGGATGCCACAGGAGCCGGAAACCAAATGAGCGGCGCGCCGAGCCGTGAGCGGCCATAGTACTCCATGCCGGTGGCAAAAGCGCCCCGTTCGGCGCGTGGGCGTGAGGCGGTCATAGCAATCCTTTCAGACAGAGGGATAAACAAAGTGTTAGGCAAAGCGCAGCGCTTTTCAAATTGTTTCATTCAGGATGCGAGCGGGGCAGTAAATATCACCTAATCTTGCTAAGCCGTTTGCATTTCCCCATGCGAAAACAAATAATTATCCCATCTTTTCGCCGGGCATTTTGCTATAGGGTCATCTCATGAAACATCCCGTCTCCCTCCTCTGCGCTGCGCTGTGGTTTTGCGGTCTCTCTTCACCCTCTTTGGCTGCGGACGTGCCTCCCGGAACCAGGCTGGCGGCGCAGCAGACGCTGGTGCGCCACATTAAAGATGAGCCTGCTACCCTCGACCCTGCGAAAGCCGTGGGGCTGCCAGAGATTCAGGTGATGCGCGATCTCTATGAGGGGCTGGTGAACCAGAATGAGAAGGGGGAGATTATCCCTGGCGTGGCAACCAAATGGAGTACCAGCGATAACCGCAGCTGGACCTTTACCCTGCGCAACGACGCCCGCTGGTCAGATGGCTCGCCGGTCACCGCCCAGGACTTTGTCTACAGCTGGCAGCGGCTGGTCGATCCAAAAACCACCTCGCCCTTTGCCTGGTTTGCTGCGCTGGCAGGCATCGGCAATGCGCAGAACATCATCGATGGCAAAGCCGCGCCGGACACGCTGGCGGTGACGGCGGTGGATGCCCATACCCTGCGCGTGCAGCTCGATAATCCGCTACCCTGGTTTGCTAACCTGGCCGCCAGCGTTGCTTTTTATCCGGTACAAAAGGCCAACGTGGAGAGCGGCAAGGCGTGGACCCAGCCGGGCACGCTGGTGGGGAACGGGGCCTACGTGCTTAAGGATCGCGTGGTCAACGAGAAGCTGGTGCTGGAGCCTAACGCCCACTACTGGGATAACGGCAAAACGGTGATTAAATCCGTTACCTTTATTCCCATTAACCAGGAGTCGGCGGCAACCAAGCGCTATCTGGCGGGGGATATCGATATCACCGAGTCCTTCCCAAAAAACCTGTATCAGAAGCTGCTCAAGGATATACCCGGCCAGGTCTATACTCCGCCGCAGCTGGGCACCTATTACTATGCGTTTAACACCCAGAAGGGACCCACCGCCGATGCCCGCGTACGGCTGGCGTTGAGCATGACTATCGATCGCCGCCTGATGGCTGAGAAGGTGTTGGGCACGGGAGAAAAGCCCGCCTGGCGCTTTACCCCCGACGTAACGGCAGGCTTTACCCCCGATCCTTCCGATGCGGAGCAACTGAGCCAGGCCGAGCTGAACGTACAGGCTAAAACGCTGCTGCAGGCGGCAGGCTACGGGCCTGGCCGTCCGTTGAAGCTCACCCTGCTATACAACACCTCTGAGAACCATCAAAAGATCGCCATTGCCGTGGCGTCGATGTGGCGGAAAAATCTCGGTGTGGACGTGAAGCTGCAAAACCAGGAGTGGAAGACCTACATCGACAGCCGCAACACCGGCAACTTCGACGTGATCCGCGCCTCTTGGGTAGGGGATTACAACGAGCCGTCTACCTTCCTGTCGCTACTGACCTCTACCCACAGCGGCAACATATCCCGCTTTAACGATCCGGCCTACGATAAGGTAATGAAACAGGCGGCGATGGAGCCAACCGCCAAAGCGCGTAACGCGGACTACAACGCGGCAGAGAAGATTCTGGCGCGCGAGGCACCTATCGCGCCAATCTACCAGTATACCAACGGGCGGCTGATCAAGCCGTGGCTGAAGGGTTATCCCATCAATAACCCTGAGGACGTCGCCTACACCCGCACCATGTATATCGTGGCGCATTGATGAGGCCGTGATATCGGTAAATGGTGTTGGCGTAAATCAGATAACCGTGTGAAGCCAGGATGCAATATCCTGCGTCGGGATAGCATTCTGCGCATTCCAGGTTTGACTCATTGGCCACCACATGCCGTCTCCTCGGGCGAAAGCCGCGCGGTAGCGAAGCATCGGATCATCCGGATTGTCGACAGGCATGGGAACTATGCCTTGACCGAGGCGGAAGACGATAATAGCGATGCGTAATCCATGTTCTGCAAATCCTCGATCAGGCTGGGGCCGGTGGGGTGCCAGTCCAGCTGCTGGCGCGTCCATTCGGAGCTGGCGCGGAGGTTCATGGTGGCAAACAGGGTGAACCAGCCAAAATGCGCCTCAGCTTCGGCCGACGAGAGCAACATCAGCGGCAGATCGAGCTTGCGGGCAACGACTTCAGCAATATCCCGGAAGGGGACACCTTCCTCTGCCACGGCATGGTAGCGCTGGCCGCGTTCACCCTGTTCCAGCACCAGCCGGTACAGTCGGGCGACGTCGGTGACGTGCGCCGCCGACCAGCGGTTCGCGCCCTCATCAACGCAGGCCACCGTGCCTTTTTCAATCGCTTGCTGAATGTACGGGGTAACGAGTCCCTGGCGCGTGGTGTCATGCACCTGCGGCAGGCGCACTACCCGTATATTTATACCCTCTGCAAGCAGCGCATTGCCTTCATTCTCTGAAGCCACGCGGGGATTGGTGTTAGCAGGCTTAAACTGATCTTCCCGGGCAACGGCCGTGTCGCCTTCATCGCCCATACCGGTGCCGGAGGTGATAATAAACGGTCGTTCGCTGCCTTTCAGCGCCTGGCCGATAGCGTGAATAACCCGCCGATCCTTTTGGCAATTTTCAGCGAAATGATGAAAATCATGATCAAATGCGGTATGGATGACGGCATCGACGTGCTCAACGGCCTTTACCAATGTTTCCGGCGCATCAAGCGTACCACGATACACATCGGCCCCCGCGGCGCTTATTTTCTGGGCACTGCTATCCGATCGGGCAAGGCCGAGCACCTGATGTCCCGTTGCCAGCAGTTCCGTCAGGATGCGGGAGCCGATGAAGCCGCTGGCTCCGGTAAGAAATACACGCATAACACACCTCCAGATTAGGGTTCCTGACCAGAGTAGCGCTATATTCAGGCGATAAAAGTAGGGACCTTATCAGGGTATAAATATTAACAGGACGACGAGGATGCAGACGGCAATACAGTCACTGGGGAACTTCCTGCGGGCGCGACGGTTGCGCCTCGATCCCGCCGCGTTTGGATTTATCGCGGGCAGACGGCGCACGCCTGGCTTGCGTCGTGAAGAGGTGGCGCAACTCGCCAATATTAGCCCCACCTGGTACACCTGGCTCGAACAGGGGCGCGGCGGTGCGCCATCACGAGAGGTGCTTAACCGCATCGCCAGCGGGCTGCGCCTGACATCTACTGAACGCGAACACCTGTTTATTCTGGCTTTTGGTCATCCGCCCGAGGCGCAATTCACCATTTCTGCCGATGTCACGCCGCGCCTACAGCGGGTTTTGGATGCGTTTATTATCCCGGCGATTATCAAAACCGTGACCTGGGATGTGATTGCATGGAACCGCGCCGCTGCCTGTGTGTTAACCGACTACGCGCGGCTGCCGCTGACGGAGCGTAACGTTATGCGCCGCATGTTCACCGATCCCGAGGTTCGTCGCGCACAGGATGACTGGCAGGCAATGGCGCGACTGGTGGTCAACGCGTTTCGCGCCGATGTGGCACGGGCGGGTAATTCCGTGGAGACCGATAATCTGGTCGCCGAGCTTTCGCAACGGAGTCCCGAGTTTGACGCCTGGTGGCGCGATAACGATGTCACCAGCCACGGCGAGGGGGCAAAACGCATTTATCACCCGCAGGCTGGGGCGATAGATCTCGAGTTCTCAACATTTTTGGTAGATGGTCGACCGGATCTGAATATGATCGTTTTTAATCCAGCGAATGAAGCGAGTCGCCGTAAAATTGATGAGCAGGTTAAACAATCCCTGTTTAACGGCGGCGAATCAGACCGCCATAATGCCGCGTCTACAGCAGGATAGCATCTGCAATCACGCTGAAAAGCCGATCGGCTCGCGGGGCATGAGAAGGCTGTTCCCGAAGCCAGGCCAGGGCAGCAATCAGATCAAACAATCCCAGCTTAAGCGCCAGCGCCTTACAGCGTTTTATCGGCGTTGTAGGTCTGTAACTCTTTAGCATCATGACTGCAAAAGAAGGTGATCTCTTGATGATAGCGGCCAAACAGCTCGCGTAATTGCTGTTGCGTACGGTGTCTGGTGCCATTATCCATCGCCATCATCCACTGGTAAAAACGCAGGCCGGGCGTGCAGTGAGGTTTTTGCCGGTCCATTTCGCCCCGGTAGAACCAGGCGTCACCGCCATGCAGTAACCATCCGTTTGGCTGGCTTACTGCAATACCCGCATGCCCCTGGGTATGACCTGCCAGCGGTACCAGCAGGATGTCCGGCGGCAGCCCTTGAAGCGCCGTGACTGCCTCGAAGCCGTACCATTTTTCTCCCTGGGGTTTGTAACCTGTCCAGCCAGAGATGCCGCTCCACTGGCCAGGCCGATAGCGCTCGCGAGCAAGCCAGCTGTGCCGCTGCTGTGCGGTATCGATTTCTGTTTGCAGCAGGTGTATGCGCGCACCCGGAAAGTCAGTCAGCCCACCCGCATGGTCAAAATCAAGATGGGTAAGAATGATATGCCTGACATCTTCTGCCCTGAACCCCAGCGCCTCTATACGTGAACGCGCCGTCAACGCTTCCCGTCTTTGAATATTATTCATCACGCGGAAAAAGCCCGACAGCCGTTTTTCTGGCTGACGGACATCCTCCCGGCCAAACCCTGTATCGACCAGTACCAACCCATCCCGGTCAGTTTCTATAAGCAGACAGTGGCATACCAGATGGGCAAAGATACCTTTACTGAAACCATCGAATAATGCGCCGCCTACCGGGCACATACACCCACAGTTAAGATGATGAACTTTCATATTTTCCTCTCGCTTATGTGTGATGGCCTACTTAATCATGTTAGGACAAACATCCCTTTCTGCGCGAAGTATTGGAATAGTGAGCGTCTGTTCAGCGCCAGATGACAATATTGTCATGCGCCTGTCAGGTAATCGGGACAGCCGGGCGGGTATAACAGCAGGGTAATTAACTCAGGAGAATGAAAGATGAAAAAGCCGATCGCTGCGTTGTCCCTCACCATGCTGCTTGCTGCACCAGGCATGGCCCTCTCTGCCCAGCCAGCAGCTGTCTATGACATGACGCAGGAGCTTGGCAGTAAGCTGGTCACGGAGGCACTCTCTGTCTGTCATGGTATGCATCGTCAGGGCGTGGCGGCGGTAGTGGATCGTGGTGGAAACCTGGTTGCGCTGATGCGGGATGATAACGTAGGGCCGCATAATACGCAGGCGGCATGGCGTAAGGCTTTCACCGCGCTATCGACGAAAACACCAACTAAACAGTTAGCCATTAAGGCTCAATCATCGCCGGACTCCGTTAACCTTAATACCGTTAATGAATTATTGCTCCTTGGCGGCGGCGTACCGGTTAACTATCGCGGCCAGGTGATTGGTGCCGTTGGCATGGCGGGAACCGGTGGCGCTGAGTCTGACGATCGGTGTGGTGCCGAAGCCATCAACAAGGTATTTGGGGAAAACCAGCAACAGCGATAAAAAAGGGCTCCGGCGGGCGTATGACCCGCTCGCCGGTGATTGATCCAGACGTAACTTTTATGACGACGAAAGCGCCACCACCTGTCCGCCTTCCTGTGCCAGATGCGCTAAGTAGCGCGATGCATCCAGAATCTGCCAGGGGAAATATAGGCCGGGTGTAACCGGTGGTTTGCCATCCAGTCCGATCAGCCGTTCAAGGAGTAAGGCTATCCCCATTCCTGTCAACGGTGCCGCGCCGCCCGGATGCACTACCGCGTGTCGCGTGTGAAGCGCCTGCCCGGCGTGGTCCCGACCAGAGATATCCAGCACGATCTCCGTTGATAATCTCCCACCTTTACGGCGGCTCGAACTGACGCCCTGACCCAGGTCGAACTGAACGCTGCGTGCGCCGGTAGAGGCAGCCAGACCCGTTACGTCGATTGAGGAAAAGCCGGTGGCGTTGATTTCAGTGCCGTCCAGCGCGGAGAAAGTGGCTTTGGCATCCTCGCCCTCCCGCCAGAGCCAGATGCCATCCCGGAGCGTGAGCGCTGCAGGCAGCAGGTGGTTGAGGTGCTCAAAATCAGCGGCCACCGCCGGGCCGCCGGTATCCTGCTCATCAACCAGAGCGCCAATGCGAATTTCTTCTACCTGGCTGAATGATGTCGCCAGCTGGCGCGCAGGCACCGTGGTAGCGCCCACCAGCCACTCATAGCCCAGCACGATCGCCGAGGCGGCCGGTGCACTCATAAAGCTGGCGATTTCCGGGGCGATCTCGAAGATCCCCGACGAGATACTCAGATGCGGTACGCCGCGCGACTGGGCAAAGCGGAGGCTGGCGAGTGTGTGATCCTTATAAAGAACAACCACCGCGCTGACCTTTTGATCGCCTAGCCCCAGATCGGCAGAGGCGGTATCGATTTCGACGCCTTGCGCATCACCCATTTCTGCCGCAGCGCTCTGCGCCCGGGCAAGGTCGCGACCCCCTATGAGCAGCGGGACATCAGGATAAATAGCATGGATCGCCCGAGCGGTCTGGTGGCCAATTGCTCCAGAACCGCCCATTAACAGGATGGGATCGAATGACATAAGCGTGTCTCCTCGGTAACGTGAGAAACTACGAACGGTCAGGGATGCGGGCTATTACCTTGATCTCGAAGTCAAATCCTGCGAGCCAGGTAACGCCAACGGCTGTCCAGTTTGGATAGGGGGGATGCGGGAAGATAGCCTGTTTCACCTCCATGATCGTGGGAAACTGATTTTGCGGGTCGGTATGGAAGGTGGTGACATCTATCAGGTCTTCAAATGTGCAACCCGCCGCTGCCAGCGTCGCTTTCAGGTTATCAAACGCCAGCTGCACCTGAGCGGCAAAATCCGGCTCCGGGGTGCCATCGGCGCGGCTTCCGACCTGACCGGACACAAACAGCAAATCGCCAGAACGGATCGCGGCAGAATAGCCGTGCTCCTCATAGAGCGCATGGCGGCTGGCGGGGAAAATCGGTTCGCGCTGAATCATAGGGTATCCTTTACTTTGTTCAAGGTGAAAAACGTAAAGCACAGCACGGATATATCATTTAATATACGTGGCGTATGTCAAATTAATCACACATACGCCGCGTATGTCAAATAGAGATGGAGAAGGTATGGTTGCCAAACGACGCAGCGAAACGATGGAAGAGAACCGCGCAAAACTGATCGCGGCTGCGCGAAAAGCCTTTGCTGACAAAGGCTTTGCCGCCTCATCAATGGATGAATTAACCGCCAGCGTTGGGCTTACACGTGGTGCGCTCTACCACAATTTTGGCGATAAAAAGGGGTTACTTGCCGCTGTTGTCGCCCAAATTGATAGTGAAATGGCAGAGCGTGCAAAGGCTGACGCCTCTCATGCCAGCGACGACTGGGAGAGGCTGCTGGCTGAAGGCGTCGCCTATATCAGGATGGCGCTGGATCCCGAGGTGCGGCGCATCGTGCTGCTTGATGGCCCGGCGTTTCTCGGCGATCCCGCCCAGTGGCCTGGGCAGATCAGCTGCCTTGACGCCACCCGCCAGACGGTTGAAAAAATGCGTGAACGCGGCGTTCTTAAAGCCGTAGATGCCGATGCCGCTGCGCATATGTTAAACAGCGCGGCGATGAATGCCGCGCTCTGGATAGCGGCCAGCAACGAGCCGGAGAAGGCACTGCCGAAAGTCATTGAGGTATTTACGCAGCTGGCGGGTGGCTTACGTAATTCCGATCCGCATTGAACTTAGTGAGACACAACCCTGGACAGAGGCTCGCCCGGTGCCAAAGCTGATTATGACCAGCTTAACAAACTCCTCAATAAGTCCTCTGCAAACTCTCATGACTCTGGAAGGAACCCACCATAATTAGTAGGGATACATACATCCAGGAGACAATCATGAACGAGTTACCGAAGAACAATATCGACGAGTTCAAAATGCACTTCCAGGGGAAAGTGATCCTTCCTGACGATGAAGAGTACAACGAGGTGCGCCAGATCTGGAACGCCATGATCGACCGCAAACCCGCGATGATAGCCCGCTGCACGTCGGCTGAGGATGTCGTCCAGGCCATCGAATTCGGCCGTAAGCACAATCTCCTCATTTCGATTCGCGGGGGCGGACACAACATCGCAGGCAATGCGGTGTGCGATGACGGTCTGATGATCGACCTCGCGTTAATGAAGGAGGTGCTGGTGGATCTGAATACCCGCAGGGCCAGCGTCGAGCCAGGCTGTACGCTTAATGACGTTGATGAGGCGGCGCAGGTTCATGGGCTTGCCACCCCCCTGGGGATTAATTCGACCACGGGGGTGGCCGGCTTGACGCTAGGGGGTGGGTTCGGCTGGCTGAGCCGGAAATACGGTATGACTATAGACAATCTGCTCTCCGTTGAGGTGGTCACGGCAGAGGGTCGCCAACTGCACGCCAGCGAAGCTGAAAATGCAGATCTCTTTTGGGGGCTGCGGGGTGGCGGGGGTAACTTCGGGGTGGTGACGCGCTTCGAATTTCAGCTCCATCCCGTCGGGCCGGACGTGCTGAGTGGGCTCATCGTCTTTCCGTTTGATCAGGCAAAGCAGGTGATCACGCAGTTCGCCCGATTTACCGAGACGATGCCGGATGAGCTCAATGTCTGGCTGGTTACCCGCAAGGCGCCTCCGCTACCTTTCCTGAGCGCGGACGTTCACGGGAAAGAGATGGTGGCGCTCGCGCTATGCTATGCGGGCGATCCCAATGAAGGCGAAAGGCTGATCGCGCCGCTGCGCGGGTTCGGCACGGTGCTCGGCGAGCACATTGGCGTGCAGCCCTATGTTGCCTGGCAGCAGGCATTCGATCCGCTTCTCGCAAAAGGGGCACGCAATTATTGGAAATCGCACAACTTCTCGCAGCTTAATGACGGCGTTATCGATGCCATCGTCGAATTTGCGGCAAAATTGCCGTCGCCTCACTGTGAAATATTTATCGGGACGATTGGCGGGCAGACGGCCAGCGTAGCGCCCGAGGCAATGGCCTACTCAAATCGGGATGCCAACTACGTGATGAATGTGCACGGTCGCTGGGAGACCGCGGCCGAAGATGAGCGCTGCATCGCCTGGGCGCGAGAATTCTTCGCTACATCACAACCCTTTGCCAGCAGCGGGGCCTATATCAACTTCCTTACCCATGATGAGACCGACCGCATCGCCTTCGCCTACGGCGCGACCTGGAATCGACTGGTAGAGCTGAAGAATAAGTACGACCCGACGAACCTCTTCCGGATGAATCAGAACATCAAGCCGGAATAGGACACGTATTGCGCCTGCCAATAGCGTAGAGCAGATGCTAAACGCAGGCGCACTCTGGAGGGGCTTAAGGCGGCAGCCATTAAAGACTAATCAGCGTGGTCTCGTACTCCAGGCCAGGCATCATCTGCGTAAGGCCGTCGGTGAGCATCTTTCCTGCGGCATGCAACTCATCAAGGGGCATTTCCGGCAGGCTTTCCAGAATAAACCACATCTGTTGGTCAGATGCGCTCAGACGGGTGCGAACACCCTGGCGCCAGTTCCAGCGGCGGCAGGTTACGCCTACATCATCGCGCCAGATTACTTCCCCCGGCTCCGGCGACTCGACGGCGGGCAGCCCCTCCTTCATGGTATCGAACGCTTCCGTACCGTCGGCAATGACCAATCGCGGTAATCCACTGTAGGCAGCGAAATTCTCTCCGCCCACCGGCACGGCATAGCGCAAACTGACCGCGTTATAGAGATCGACCACTGGATCCAGCGCCGCCATCGTGCCGTCTCGCAGTACCCGTTTACGCAGCGCTTCGGCAGAGCAGGGGGTACGCTTGGGCTTGGCGCCAAAGGCTTTAAACACCTTACTCCAGGCGTTCAGATGGTTTTCGGCCCAGACGGGTTGGCCGTCAAGTACCGCCCGACACGCCTCTTTCAACGCCGTTTCGCCGATCTGGGCGTTACGCAATGGAGCGGCTTTCACATAAATACTCAGCGCACGAAAGCCGGGCGCGATACCCGCCAGCGCCTGGCTGATTGACGGTAACAGAGAAGACATCGCATAATCCTGTAATGACTGATTTATTCTATGATATCGACCGATGACCAAAAAAGTCAATATAACGACCACGGGTGGAACCGACGTCAGCGTCATCAATGAAGCGGTCTCCCAACGTATCAAACTCTTTCGCAGCCAAAAAAAGCTGTCGCTCGACGAGCTTTCTCGCCTCTCCGGCGTCAGTAAGGGGATGCTGGTGGATATTGAAGGCTGTAAGGCCAACCCCAGCATTGCATTACTGTGCAAAATCGCTGCGGCAATGAACGTCTCCGTTGCTGACGTCGTGAACGTTGCCAGCGAGCCAGCGGTTCATCTTATCGACCGGGAGGCTATTCCGGTGCTGTGGCAAGGCGAGAGGGGCGGAAGCGCGAAGCTGCTGGCCGGTACCCGAGGGCCAGATATGCTGGAGCTTTGGCAGTGGGTGATGCACCCCGGCGAAGCGTTTGCCTCCTCTGGCCATCCGGCTGATACCTGCGAGCTGCTGTTTGTTACCCGGGGCCAGCTAACGCTCCGGGTCGATGATCGTGATTACGTCATTAACGAAGGCTGCTCGGCGGTTGCCAGAACCGATAGGCCCCATGCCTATAGCAATGAAACCAGCGACGCGATTGAATTCACCATGACGGTGTATGAGAAAGGCCGCTGATAGCGGCCTGAAATAACGACGCAGACTGTAGGCCCGGTAAGCGCAGCGCCACCGGGCGTCTACGTATTAATTCGGCAATGCCGGTTGCGGGTTTCTGCCTGATTTTTTAACGCCGGCTTGCTCATGCTGCTGGTAGGTTATCTGCTGCTCAGCGCCGTGCTCAATAAAACCATGAAGCTGCGGGAAGAGATGTAATACGTCACAAGGAGGGGACTTATCTATGAGCACTACTCATAAGCCCGTCCCTGATTTGCCCTCTAATCGCGCCTGGCGTACCTCGTTATACTCACTTCATACATCACGTTGATAACGAATGGAGCACACATGAGCGAGACATTTGACGGTAACAGCGTCTTCCCACGCGGGGAAAAGAACGAAGCCTACGCCCAGTATTTCACCGGAACCAGCTATCTGACGATGCTCACTACCGACGGAGTGAATATTGGCAACGTGGTGTTTGAACCTGGCTGCCGTAACAACTGGCATATCCACCATAAAGGCGGTCAGATCCTGCTGGTAACCGGGGGCAGAGGCTGGTATCAGGCGTGGGGCGAGCCAGCGCGTGCGCTTAAGACCGGCGATGTAGTAAATATCCCGGCGGGCGTAAAACACTGGCACGGCGCGGCGCACGACAGCTGGTTTGCGCACATTGCCGTGGCGATCCCGGCTGAAGGGGCATCGAACGAATGGCTGGAGCCGGTCAGCGCCGCGGCATACCGCCAACTTTCCTGAAAATAGTCGTCTATCAGTGCCTCAGAAACTCTCAGGCCGCAAACACCTTGTTGCGGCCTCTGTTTTTTGCCTGATATAACGCCTCATCCACGCGTTGAAAGAGGGAGTCCAGGCTCTCACCGGCCTGATACTGCGCTATGCCTACGCTAATAGTCAGCGGAGGGATATCCGGTATCGCTATGTTCTCAACCTCGATGCGCAGATCCTCAGCTGCCGTCAACGCCGCCGCCAGGGTCGTGTCGGGAAGCAGCAGCAAGAATTCATCCCCATCCCAGCGAAAGACAACGCTGCGGTCTGAAGCGCTGAGGGCTTGAGCAAGATGAATTAACACTTCGTCGCCTTTTTTGTGCCCGTAACGCTGGTTAATATTTCTGAAGCGATCGATATTCACCAGTAACATGCTGACATCGTTAGATGCTGGAAGCTGTTTCTCAAGCTGCTGAAATGCCTCGCGTCGATTGAATAAGCGGGTAAGCGGATCCCGGCGCTCGGCGTTTTCCAGGGCCTGCTCAAGGCTCCGTTGCTCGCTCATATCATGGACGACACAGAGTATCAGCCGTTCGCCATAGATTTCGATGGGGCCGACCGCGACCTGCACGTCACGGGTCGAACCGTCGGCGAGACGGTGGGTAAAAGAGAGGGGTTTATGGCCACCTGGCAGATGAGCAATTTCCCCGACGATCGGTAAAATATTACGACCAAGCGTATTGATCTGCCATATGAACATCGTGCAGAGCGTTTCATAGGTGTAGCCATAAAAGCGTATCGCCGCGAGGTTGGCATCAACGATCTGTCCCTCTCGGGCGGGATCGACCAAAACAATTGGCGCTGAGGTAGTGTAAAAAAAACGGGCATAAAACCCGTTTTTACGGGGGCGATAGGCGGCCGAGCGGCTCGCCTTGAGTCCTGCATTACCTCGCGGCGTCAGGCCTTCAATGACAATGACCTCGCCAACTTCCTCAAGAGCCACTGTAGACAGTCTGCAGCTTAACGTATGGGTTTCATCGCCTATGGGCAGCGACCAGACCTCAACAATATCGTCACCGTTTTTCAGACTGGTGGCATACTCGGAGAGGTATCGGTGCGCCACGGCAGAAAATTCGCCGTGGCGCATGGTGTTCAGAGAGGCTCCGCCGGATAAAGTTTGTGCCTGGTGATTTGCAAAGATGAGATCTTCGCTTTCCGGGGCAACAATCCATATGGGGGTCGCTAACATATTCAAAGAATCAAGATGACATGCCACGGTATGCTTCCTGTTTTTATTTTTTGCTGTGTGTATGACTCAACGTAAGTTTTCCTGTTTACCATTCTGCCGATAAATAAAATATTAAAAAGTCATTTTTTCAACGATTTGTCGTGCTGCTTTGGATGTGGGTTAATTTTCACCACCTGTCACCCTATATATATTCATAGCGCAGATCATTTAAGTGTGGCTTAAATCTATTTCAGATACGCGATCTCCACCTATTATTAAGAAAAATTAAGGTTGCTATGTATGATATATTTTGCTGTAAATAGAGGGCGATAACAGCATTTGTTGCTATATAAAGCTAAGGCATGCTGTTTTCCAGGATGATCTATCTGACGTGCGGCAAATTGATATTACATAACGGCAAACACGTTATGAATGAAAAATAGAGATGAAAAAGCCATTTTCCGATGATATAAAACTGATATCAATTACCGATGTACAACAGGGTTTTTTTATGTTCCGAAATACAAGCGTGCGCACATTTATAATGGTATCCCTGTTTGCATCATTTGGGCTAATGAATATATTAGTGATCTTTCTCACGAAAAATAGCACCCTTGCGCTGCTTGTTTGTACGATATCTGTTTTAACCTTGCTTTTTATGTGGTTTTACATGACCTACTATTTGGTTTCTCCCATTAATACGGTTAAAAAAAGTATCGATGAGGTCACGGCCGGAAACCTGTCTGTGACGATCCCTGAGTTCGGTAACAACTGTGCAGGACGGTTAATTCCCGGCATTAACGGCCTCGCCAGCAACATTGCCATCCTGGTTCGCGAAATTCGTGCTTCCTCGCAGTCCGCTATGGATCTCTCCGAACAGCTCGCCGCACGCAGCACCGAGCTGTCGGTAAAAACAGAGGAGCAGTCGGCGGCGCTTATCGAGACGGCGTCCAGCATGGAGCAGATGGCGGCCAGCACCAAAAATAATGCGGGCAATACCCAGCTTGCCAGCCAGCAGGCGGGTGAGGCGACCCGCTGCGCGCGCCAGGGCGGCGAGTTGATGACGAAGGTAGCGGCCAATATGCAGTCAATTACCGACTGCGCACGCCAGATGACGGAGATTATCTCTCTGATCGACGGCATTGCTTTCCAGACCAATATTCTGGCACTGAATGCGGCGGTGGAGGCCGCGCGAGCAGGGGAGCATGGTAAAGGCTTCTCGGTGGTGGCCGGTGAGGTGCGCCATCTTGCCCACCGCAGCGCCGAGGCGGCGAAAAGCATCAAATCATTAATCGACGTCACCGCGCAAAACGTCTCCCAGGGCGTCACTATCGTTGGCGAGGCGGAAAAAAACATGCTGGAGATCGTCTCTGGCTCCGGGCTATTAAGCAAACTGATGGATGAAGTGTCGGTTGCCACGCTTCAGCAGGAGAAGGGCATCGCGCAGATCACCCAGGCGCTTTCCGAGCTGGAGCGCGTCACGCAGAGTAATGCCACGATGGTGGATGAACTGGCGGGATCGTCCGACGTGCTTAAACGTCAGGTAATTGAACTGCAAGGCAGAACGCGTAACTTCCGCTTAGCGCCCTCGGCCCCCGCTGGAGCCCAGCCGTTTCCCTTGCAAATTCAGTGCGATGGCTAATTATCTGATTGCTTACTCTCACCGCCCGGCTAGACTGTCACTATTAGCGTGCTGAATGTGGAGGAGCCGTGGAGGCGATTAAGGGATCGGACGTTAACGTGCCGGATGCGGTTTTTGCCTGGATGCTGGATGGCAAGGGAGGCGTAAAGCCGCTGGGCGATGACGACGTGATTGACAGCGCACACCCGTGCTGGCTGCATCTCAACTATACCCAACCGGAGAGCGCGCAGTGGCTGGCATCCACGCCGCTGCTGCCAAATAACATACGCGATGCGCTGGCCGGCGAAAGCTTGCGCCCACGCGTTACGCGTATGGGCGAAGGGACATCAATCACGCTGCGCTGTATCAACGGCAGCACCGATGAGCGTCCCGATCAGCTTGTCGCCATGCGTCTCTATATGGATGAGCGTCTCATTGTCTCTACCCGCCAGCGGAAGGTGCTGGCGCTGGACGACGTGGTCAAGGATCTGGAAGAGGGAACCGGGCCGGTGGACTGTGGCGGCTGGCTGGTGGATGTCTGCGATGCGCTAACCGATCACGCCAGCGAGTTTATCGAAGAGCTGCACGACAAGATCATCGACCTGGAAGATAATCTGCTCGACCAGCAGATCCCGCCGCGCGGTTTTCTGGCTCTGCTGCGCAAGCAGCTTATCGTGATGCGCCGCTATATGGCTCCCCAGCGCGACGTCTATGCCCGGCTGGCCAGCGAGCGTTTTCCGTGGATGAATGACGATCAGCGCCGTCGGATGCAGGATATCGCCGACAGGCTGGGCCGCGGTCTTGATGAAATTGATGCGTGTATTGCCCGCACGGCGGTCATGACCGATGAGATCACTCAGGTGATGCAGGAGTCGCTGACGCGTAGAAGTTACACTATGTCGCTGATGGCGATGGTCTTTTTGCCCAGCACCTTTTTAACCGGTCTGTTTGGCGTTAACCTGGGCGGGATCCCTGGCGGCGAGTGGCATATGGGTTTCCCGCTGTTCTGCCTGATGCTGGTGGTGCTGATTGGCGGAGTAACCTGGTGGCTACATCGCAGTAAATGGCTGTAAAATTTCACATTTTTAACAAAATATGAACATAGAAACGCCGTTTTACTTGCGCGAAATCAATAAACAAAAGGGCGAATCAGGGCAATATCTATCTCGCAGGTGAATGCAACGTCAAGCGATGGGCGTTGCGCTCCATATTGTCTTACTTCCTTTTTTGAATTACTGCATAGCACAATTGATTCGTACGACGCCGACTTATAATAGTCGGCTTTTTTTTGCCTCTTGTTCATCAGCTTCTACCCTTAAAGGGAGCGATGCCATCACCAGGAGGTAAAACATGTCCGGCCTTACCTTATTGAATCCCACAGACTCTCTGCCCGCCGATCCGGTACCCACCGATCCAGTTCCGGTTCCTGAACCGATTCCCCGGCCGCAGCCGCTGCCCGATCCGCCGCCCAACGAGGAGCCGATTAAAATGTCGCGTTAAAGAGGCAGATCTGAGAGGATACGCGCCTGCTGACGTAGCCTTTTACCGCGAGAAAATATTGTGACCGCTTTTTCAACACTGAATACTCTGCCCACAGCCCAGCTCGATAACCTTAATGAGCTGGGTTATCACACCATGACGCCCGTGCAGGCTGCGGCGCTGCCCGCGATCCTTGCTGGTCAGGATGTGCGCGTGCAGGCAAAAACCGGCAGCGGTAAAACGGCGGCGTTTGGCCTGGGCCTGCTGCAGCATATCGATGCCAGTCGCTTCCAGACCCAGTCCCTGATCCTCTGCCCAACCCGCGAGCTGGCGGATCAGGTAGCCAATGAGCTGCGCCGGCTGGCGCGCTATATGCCGAATATCAAAATTCTGACCCTCTGCGGCGGCCAGCCTTTTGGCGCGCAACGCGACTCGTTGCAGCATGCGCCACATATTATTGTTGCCACGCCGGGCCGCCTGCTCGATCACCTGCAGAAGGGCACCGTTAACCTTGACGCTCTGCAAACCCTGGTGATGGATGAAGCGGACCGGATGCTGGATATGGGTTTCAGCGACGCCATTGATGAGGTGATCCGCTTTGCACCCGCGTCGCGCCAGACGCTGCTCTTTTCCGCCACCTGGCCTGACGCCATCGCGGCGATCAGCGGCCGCGTTCAGCGTTCGCCGCAGACCATCGAGATCGACACCGTGGATGCGCTGCCCGCCGTCGAGCAGCAGTTCTTTGAGATCTCGCGCCAGGGTAAAATCGGCCTGCTGCAAAAGCTGCTTAGTCAGCATCAGCCTGCCTCGTGTGTGGTCTTCTGCAATACTAAAAAAGATTGTCAGGAGGTATGCGACGCCCTGAACGATGCTGGCCAGGACGCGCTGGCCCTGCATGGCGATCTGGAACAGCGCGATCGTGACCGGACGCTGGTACGTTTTGCCAACGGCAGCGCGCGCGTGCTGGTAGCAACCGACGTGGCGGCCCGCGGCCTGGATATCAAATCCCTTGAGCTGGTGGTGAACTACGAGCTGGCGTGGGATCCGGAAGTGCACGTCCATCGCATCGGGCGTACCGCTCGTGCCGGTAACAGCGGCCTGGCCATTAGCTTCTGTGCACCGGAAGAGGCGCAGCGCGCTAATATTCTGGCAGAGATGCTACAGATCAAGCTGAACTGGCTGAACGCGCCCGCCAACGTCAAGGTGCTGCCGCTGGAAGCGGAGATGGCAACGCTGGTGATCGATGGGGGTAAAAAAGCCAAGATGCGTCCGGGAGACGTACTGGGTGCGATGACCGGTGATATGGGACTAAACGGGGCGGATATCGGCAAGATCACCGTGCATCCGGCGCATGTCTACGTGGCGGTGCGGCAGAGCATTGCTCGCCAGGCGTGGAAGCAGCTACAGAGCGGCAAGATCAAAGGCAAGAGCTGCCGGGTGATGCTGCTGAAGTAAGGCAGAAGGGCAGGAATAAGGCTCTCCGACGGTAATCTGCCGGAGAGCCTTCAGGTTATTTCACTTCCAGCACGTTGAGGCGCAGAGGATCAAGCGGCGTCTCGTCCTCTTCCGGCTGCCAGCCAGCAGGCTGCACAGGAATGGATTCACGGTCAAACGCCAGATCGCCGCCGTCTACCACTTCTGAACCGTGAGTAATACCCTTAAAGTCAAACAGCGAGATATCGCTCAGGTGCGACGGCACCACGTTCTGCATGGCGCTGAACATGGTCTCGATGCGGCCCGGGTAGCGTTTATCCCAGTCGCGTAGCATGTCGGCGATCACCTGGCGCTGAAGGTTCGGCTGGGAGCCGCACAGGTTGCAGGGGATGATCGGGTAGGCTTTAGCCTGGGCAAAACGCTCGATGTCCTTCTCCCGGCAGTAGGCCAGGGGACGGATAACAATGTGCTTGCCGTCATCGCTCATCAGTTTCGGCGGCATGCCTTTCATTTTTCCGCCGTAGAACATATTCAGGAACAGCGTCTGCAAGATGTCGTCGCGATGGTGGCCGAGGGCGATCTTAGTCGCGCCCAGCTCCGTGGCGGTGCGGTAGAGAATGCCGCGGCGCAGGCGTGAGCAGAGTGAACAGGTCGTTTTCCCCTCGGGGATCTTCTCTTTCACGATACCGTAGGTATTCTCTTCGACAATCTTATACTCGACGCCCAGCTGCTCAAGGTAGGCAGGCAGAATATGCTCCGGGAAGCCCGGCTGCTTCTGGTCGAGGTTCACCGCCACCAGCGAGAAGTTAACCGGCGCGCTCTGCTGCAGGTTGCGCAGGATCTCCAGCATGGTGTAGCTGTCCTTACCGCCGGAGAGGCACACCATAATGCGATCGCCTTCCTCAATCATATTGAAGTCGGCAATGGCTTCGCCCACGTTACGGCGCAGGCGCTTCTGCAATTTGTTTAAGTTGTACTGCTCTTTCTTGTTAACGTCTTGATGCTCTTGCATGGTGTGCTGTCTCGGTTGACCGGGTCGTCATTCATTCTATGTCGCGTATGGTACGGATTACGGCGACGAATGCCAGCACGTTTTACACTGGGAGCCACTTGAGCCGTTCTGTTTTCGCTTTGCGGGAGGGAGTATAAAACGTAACGACTTTGGGGCTTCTTGCAAGGCGAGCCTGTAACTCTTGTTCAAGGACGGCAATATAGCACCGCTGATTGTTGAACGGGCGACATTATAACCTGTAATCCATCACTCATGTTTTCGCAGCTCAATCTGTTTGATGATAACGCACCTAGGCGGATAGCGATGCACTGATGGCCCTCATAGACAAGCTAAGTCGACAGGGAAGGGGAACTCTGTAGTTTACCGGGCAGGGGGGCCAGCAAGCTTGGTAGATTAAGCGCGAAATGCTCTCGCCGCGTTATACGACGCGGTGGTCAGACTTAACGAGCGTGCCGGCTAATTAAGCACGTGTTATAGAGGTCATCATGGCAGCTAAATACAACAGCCAGGCTTTGTATAAGCAGGGTCAACGGCAACCATGATCCTCAATAATATGTTTTTCAAAGGGAGGCTATAAACCCGCTAAAAGCAGTTCAACCTGTAAGCTTAAGTCCTGTTACTGAGACGATAAGCAGCAGCATATAAAATAGTTTTCGGAGGCTTTTTTTATCTCCCCACAGCAGCATACCTGTGCTGATCGAACCCGCAACGCCAATGCCTGTATAGACAGAGTAAGCAATTGAGGCATCCATTGTTTCCATACCGAGATGCAGTAAGTAAATCGACAGGACAATTCCGACGGTATAAAAAATAAAGCCCGAGCCGTATTTCTTCAAGGCAAAGTTTCTTATGCCCGACACAACAAATATTTCAAATAATCCAGCCAGAATTAGATAAAACCATCCCGTCATTAGCTACTCCGCTTTAATTTGTATACTGAGAACAGCATCACACCGATGCATACCGCAACAGTAAGATCAAAATCTTTTCCCTTAACTATTACATCAACCAGATAAGTCCCTATCGCACCCAATACGACAAAAATGACGTAAGCCATAGATGCATTCATCATCCGTGACGCAGCAACGACAAGAGAAAAACTAAAGATGATAAAAAATATAACTTTGGCCCACGATGCGGGGTCGTTTGCCTCTTTCAGGGCAGTAGCCCAATACACTTCTGCAATGCTTGCTACCAGAATTAAAAAATAACCCATAATAACTATTCCCTTTCCAAATTATCTGACTAATGTGGCAGCGCTCCTGTGAAACGATGAATTAGGTGTTGTTCTGACACGCTCTAATTCTGAAGCTGGCAACTCTGATTAAGTGGTCGCGTAAGCGAATAAAAAAACTTTGTACATCGCGAGTCAGATAAAAGCGTTTATTTACACTGACCCGCGATTTCACCCGGTCAATCGAAGCTTCTACCTTTGCGGTATATCAGGAACGTCATTATTCCTGTTGCGGCAACTCCCCATGCAACCGCGCTAAGTGTCCAGTGCGCGAAATGATAAAACGCCAGCAAAGATAGCGGCATGATGCTTGAACATAATGAATACGCAATATTGTAAATGAGCGCTATGCCCGTAACCTTAACCTTTGAGGGAAATAGTCTGATCATAAGTATCGGGACAGCAGCAATAGTTCCGCTGCACAACCCGAGCAAAACGTATCCTGCAATGACTGCGCCAGTGCCGAAGCCTGACATAAAAGACATCAGGGTGACGGCAACAGCGGTCAGGACAGCGTAAGCTGCAAACACAGGCCAGGCACCGGCCTTATCCGCTACATGCCCGGCGATAATACATCCGATGTTCATTGCCAGGATGCCAGCACAGCTGATTTTAAAGGTGCTAGCCGCATCATAGTACCACTCCTTCTGCATAATAACCGGCAGTATCACAACAGACAGAATAACGGTTGACGTCAGCACCACGGTTAGGAGGCTTGCCGGTACAACGGAACTGCGGTGTTTTCGCAGAATATTGGCCAGCGGGAGCCGCTCAGACAGCGCCCGGTCGCGCTGCAGCGCGACAAAAACCGGGGTTTCCTGCAGCCAGCGCCGCAGCCAGACCGATATAAATCCCAGCACCCCACCCACGATAAACGGAATGCGCCACGCCCACTGCGTTACTTCTTCACCGGTGAAGTAGCTATTGATGAGCGTCACGGTCAGCGCGGCCAGCATATAGCCAAATGAGAGGCCCGCCTGAAGCAGACCCAGCGCCAGCCCGCGCTGGGAAGCGGGTGTATGCTCTGCCACAAACACCCAGGCATTGGGAACTTCACCGCCAAGCGCAGCGCCCTGAACAATACGCGCTAGCAACAGCATCAGCGGTGCCCAGTAACCTACCTGGTCGTATCCCGGCAGCACGCCCATCACCAGGCACGGCATCGCCATAAAAAGCACTGTGAAGTTGAACATGTGCTTGCGGCCATAGCGATCGGAGAAGTGCGCAATTAGCAGCCCGCCAAGCGGGCGGGCAAGATAGCCGACCGAGAAAATCGTCATGCTCTCAAGCAGGCGGATCCACTCCGGTGTGTGCGCCGGGAAAAACACGTCGGCGATAGTGGAAGAAAGAAAGACAAAAATAATGAAGTCGAACACTTCCAGCGCGCCACCCAAGAGCGATAGAGAGATGACTTTGTAATCGTGACGGGACAGGGGAATGGCAACAGAGTTCATCACGCAGACCCACTTTTCAGACGCGCAGCCAGAACATCCGCGAGTACTACGTCTGCATGCTGCGGAAGAAGCGAGTCGATAAGCACGCGGTGGATGTTTTCATCCGGATCGGCGCAGCAGTCAGAGACGACTATTACCTTATAGTCGAGGTCAAATGCCTGTCGGACGCTGGAGAGTACCACGCCGCTGGTCGTTAGCCCGGCCATAATCAACGTATCCACGCCCTGCGCGTCGAGCAGCATCCCTAGCTCGGTTGACGTGAAGGCTCCGATTCGGTGTTTCATGATAACCGGATCGCCAGGATGAGGCGCAACATCTGGATGCACGGCGCTTTCGGGTGACCCCGCTATGAAAAGCCCGTGGTCCCTGATACCCGAGAACACTCTGTTCCGGCTGCTGATTTCTGGGTGACCTGCGCGGAAGCCGACTGTGATGTAAATTACGATCACGCCAGCATGGCGGGCAGCCTCAATGAGGCCGTACGTCTTTGTCAGTACGGATTTTGCTGCCTCTGCGGGCAGATAATTGTCCAGCAGCAGTCGCTGATAATCCATTACCAGCAGTGCGCTACTGGCCGAACGAACGAAAGCGGATGTGGTCATAATCATCTCCTGAAAACAGTATAAAAGTCAGCCGCCCGGACTGACCGAAGAGCGCATCATGACGCGCCAGTTAAGAGCAGCACCTGCCAGCAGGAGCAGGCTGGTAGCAAGGAATACGCAGCGCATGCCCAGATGAGCGCCGATAAATCCGCCTAGTAGCGGTCCGGTAAACTGACCAGTGAACTGTGCAGATACGGAGTATCCCATTACGCTCCCGGCATTTTCTTCCGGTACGCTGCGGCGGATAACCGCAGCGATGCAGGGCAGCAGGCCGCCCAGCGCAAAACCCATCAGAAAACGCAGGGTAATCAGTTGCCAGCCCGCCATTACGAAAGCCTGGGGTACAAGCAATATCGCAGCCGCTACAAGTGCGGATACAATGATTCTGACGTGACCGACTCTATCTGCCACTCTTCCCAGCCAAGAGGCTGATATCACGCTGCCGAGCGCAGCTGCGGACATCACCAAGCCTGCCGTATGGGTAACGGATACTGAATCTGATGAAAGTGTGCGAATGAAAACTGTAATGATGGGTTCAATGGACATGTTTGCCAGCATCAGTAGCAGGCCGGTAGTGAGCATGCAGATAACCGCCGCCCGCCCGGGAAGGCGCGACCAGTCTGTTTTTTTCGCACCGGCAGCTTCTGTTACGGGTCTGACCGACTCTCTGATAAGGAGCAGCGTAAGCAGAAAAGCCATAAAAATGAGCAGGCCGGCCAGCCAGAACGTTGCGCGGATACCGATGAGCGGCGGAAGCCAGCCACCGGCAAGCGGTCCTGCAAGATTTTCAGCCATAACGCCTGATGCAACCATACCCAGCGCCCAGCCAGCCCGCTTTTCTGGGGCCTGAACGGCGATAAGAATAGTGGCACCGGAAGAGTAACCACCGGCAAGTCCGGCCAGCAGACGCAGGAAAATCAGATGCCAGATATTTGTGGCAAATCCCATCAGTGACACCATGACAGCCATCCCTAAACTGGCACGAACCAGCATAGCTTTACGGCCGTAGCGATCGCCCAGTCTGCCCCAGATCGGAGCAACCAGTCCGGCGGATAGAAATGTCGCGCTGTACGCAATGCCGGACCACTGCACCACCGCGGCATGTCCGGATACGCCCAGTTGTTCAACATAGAGCGGTAGAAATGGCAGCATCAGAGTCATGGCAAAAACCGTTGAAAAAGCCCCCGCCATGCAGACAAATAGGTTACGCCGCCAATAAGCATTTTCACTTTCAATCATGCTCAGTTCTCAGATTTATTGCTTGGGATACCAAAACGGGATGCCATACAGAACGCTATTATCTTATGTCAATCAGATGCAGTGTCAGAGCCATGACGCCGCAGACAAATGTTGAAAACCAGCTCCGGGAGATGATCCTGAATTTTGACCTCAGTCCCGGAGAACGTATTACGGAACGCTGGGCTGAATCAGCGCTCAGCGCGCATATACGGGCTAGCAGGGACAGAACGCTCTATGCGCTAACCCGAAACCAGAGAACCCTACGTGCGCGTGGCGTTAACCTTTCCTGAATTGTCGCTGGCTTGATCGCTCCTGGCAGTTTAGCCGGGCATTAGGCCCGGAACCTGTCTGTCAGGTCAGCGAATAAAAAATATTCGCTGCATACAAGAACATGATACCTATTACAGTGCCTATAACTACCCAGCTACCCTCTCTCATGCTGTCTCCTTATTCATGCGGGTTCCCTGAACGAACAGCCTTTATGATAAAGTGCAGCATGCAAGTAAAATGATGTATTTGCTCGCCGGAAACGTCACATTTACTCTTTTTAAGGTATTATGATGAGAAAAAAAATCACGCGAGACGATCTGGACCGGTTTGATTTATCCATTCTCGATATGCTTCAGGTAAATAACCGCCTTCCTCACTCAGCTATAGCTGAGAAAGTAGGCCTTTCAACACCCTCAGTGCAGAGGCGGATCAGCAGACTTGAAGATAAAGGCGTTATCAGGGCCAACATCGCCATTATTGACCCAGCACAGGTAGGTAATCCTATTACAATCGTGATTGAATCCCGGCTCGTTGAAGACCGGAGCATGGTAATGGACAGAGCCAAGCGCTATTTTCGTAGCGTTGATGAAATCCAGCAGTGCTATTTCGTCAATGGTGGCGTGTCGTTCATCATCATTATGATTGCCCGCGATCTGCAGCACTTTGAGCACCTAGTCAGGCAACATTTTGCAGATAACCAGGACATTCTGACCTACCGTACGCTAATCGTACTCGATCCGGTTAAAACGGGAATGAAGGTTCCACTCTTTGATCTGCAGGACCGCACCTGAACGTCAGGATGGCGCGGCTGGACGAGCAAACACCGCACAGCCGGCACATGCAGCCATGACGGACAAAATGCCTGTGCACTGCATCGGGCTCAGCCTTTCATTCAGTATAATCCATCCGGCAAGTGCGCTGACGGCCGGAGAGCCACTCAAAAGAACCCCGAACACGCGGGAGGGGAGTCGGCGCATGGCGTACATATCCAGGAGGAAAGGCAGCATACTTGACAGAATCGCCACGCAAAGCCCCGTAAGAAGCACACTGGGTATAAGAAGTGCGCTCCCAGCTTGAGCGGTTCCGAGCGGTACAGCGAGCAGGGCTGCTACAGTCATGCCTGTCGCAACAGAGCGCCCACCGCCACCCGATACTCTTTTGCCAACAATGACATAAATTCCCCAGAATAGGGCTGCGGCGAGAGAATACGCCACGCCGCGAATATCAATCACATTATGTATATCGCCAATTGCTAACAGGACCATGCCGAAAGCGGACAGCAGGATCCAGAGCAGATCTATTTTTTTCCGGGACGTTAGCAAGGCTGCTGCCAGCGGGCCCATCACCTCAATAGATATGGCGATGCTGACAGGGATATACGCAAACGCGCGGTAAATCAGCAGATTCATCAATGCAAGCACGATGCCATAAAGGGCCATCGAACCCCAAGAAACTCCACTGTTGCATAACGTCCATGGGCGAAATACCGCAAGCAAAACGATGGCTGAAATACCCAGACGCAGCGCAGCCACGCCTTCGCTGCCGATAACTGGAAACAGCGTTTTGGCAAATGCTGCGCCTGTTTGTACCGAAACCATTCCGGCAAAGGCCGCCAGAAAAGGAAGACTTTGATTTACTTTCATGTGCCTGTCTTTAAGAGGAGTTAAGCTCAAAATTTTACAGGGGCGGCATGATTAATTTTCTCATAAAACTCGGCTGAATAATTTTTCTGATTAAGATTTGTCGATAGACAGGCAAAAAATTACAAAAGTTAGCGCTACATCTTAACCAGTGTGTACAGCGGTCGCTTCACACAAGGATATGCTTGAAAGCGAAACAATCCATTATGCTAGCTAGATAACTCATTTAAGCCTTGGGTAAGCAGGGCCAATGGCAGCTATGAACAATAAGCGGACATGGTACGTAATTTGCTTGGCAGGTAAGGCACTTTTATTTTTCTTGTACGGATACTACACCTGAACCGCCAAAGAGCATTCTGATTCCAAGCGCGACCATGACAACACCTGTAAATCGCTCCTGCCATTTGATGAATGCAGGATGTTTACCCAGCCAGTTTCCGAATGTGCCTGACGCCATAGCTACGGATCCCAGTGACACAATTCCAGCCAGCTTTTGAATGCTGCCTAAAATAAGCAGTTGTAGCCAGACAGACCCGACCGAGGGATCAACGAACTGAGGCAAAAAAGCAAACATGAACAGCAGAGATTTTGGGTTAGTCAGGCTGTTTAACGCGCCCTCTTTAACGGCATGCCAGTCAGAAATTCTGGCTGTTTTTCTCAGCCGGGTATCTGTGCCTGACGTCGCAATCATCTTTATGCCCAACCAAATAAGATAAGCGGCACCGACCCACCGTAGTAGATCAAGCGCAAACGGCCACGCGTGAACGACGGTTACAAGTCCCAGAACCAGAAAAGATACCTGTACAAAACCTGCGACGAAAACATTACCCAGTACGGTTAGCAAAGCAACACGTCTTCCCTGACCTACTCCCCTGGCGATGGTCAGCATCATGTCGGGGCCCGGAGAAATCTCCAGAAGCGTCAAAGCGACAAGGAAAGTAATAAAAGTTTCGATGGAAGGCATGATTGTAGAGTCCGGAAAAAATACTCCTCCTACGTTACCTCACTCTGGTTAACGCTTAAAGCTTAACTCGCCGCAACATCCGCTTTTGGCACAAAGCAGACATCCATGCATGCCTCGTGAGCCTGGACATAAAATTAACTGGCGATGATCGACTCAACCAGCAGATCAGTCAAATGAGGTAAGGGATGATCT
This sequence comes from Pseudescherichia sp., assembly GCF_032052675.1. Lineage (NCBI taxonomy): Bacteria > Pseudomonadati > Pseudomonadota > Gammaproteobacteria > Enterobacterales > Enterobacteriaceae > Pseudescherichia > Pseudescherichia sp. Next base: position 374,055 of record NZ_DAMBWA010000002.1, on the reverse strand, counting down.
CGCCACTTTATAAGACGCGGCAGTCAGATTTACCGCTCATGAAAGCTGATTAATGAAAATCTTGGGGCATTTTTGGGGCAAAAAGAGGAGATGGGACAGGTTTTGGGATAGAAAAAGGTAGGTAGGCGTAACTCTATATAATAAGTGGGCAATTTTAAAGTATTGAATTTAAACGATTATTCTTGATAAACACAGCTTAGAAAGGGCAGTGCGGTTTATTTAATTTGTACTCCTCTTTCTTGTTAACGTCTTGAAGCTCTTGCATGGTGTGCTATTTCTGTTGCCCGGGTCGTCATTCATTTTATGTCGCGTATGGTACGGATTACGGCGACGAATGCCAGCACGTTTTACACTGGGAGTAACTTGAGCCGCTCTGTTTTCGCTTTGCGGGAGGGGCATAAAAACCTAACTGGATGTCATATGGCGGGACGACCATCGTTATCAGTCGGATTTATCCATCACCAGAACGAATTGAACGGCAATGATGCTACCAGAGTTTCAGTTTGGCGGAGGTTCGTGTGGTAGTTTCCCGCCGCGCCACATTGTCAAAGCCCTGTTATAGGCATGACAGAGCGTTTTTTATTGGCCGTAGCGGCGAGACGACCTCTAAACGCTACGTATTTTGGTAAGTTGACGCTGACTGCAGTAGAGGGTAAGTTTGGTTTTTACTATTAGGTAATTATAAAAGACTAAATGAAATGAATTTAAGATATTATTTGCGGAATGTTATTTATGGCTTAATGTGCTATGTGATAATTGTATTCATCCTGCGTAATGATGTGCATGAGCCAGTAGTGAGGCTGATAATAGGCTTTAGCTTTGTAAATACTATTTTCTTTCCTTTCGCTAAGAGGGCTGTTGAAACCGTTGCGCTTAAATATTCAACAATTGACGACTGGACTAAGGGCGCTAACGTTGAAACGCCAGCAAAAAATGGCGTATATGCAATCTATTACATGGTTATTTTTGCTGTAACAATACCGGTTGCTATTATTTACTTAATATATTTTTTTTCCACAAGAAAGGCTGCATAAATCTGGTCTTTTTAATTTTTTGCACTGAATAACTTTTGCGGTTTTAATTTCCTAGTCTTCGTTCACCCTAGCTGAAACGACAGTCATGACTACGACACACTCAAAAATACCGATGAGAGCTTACTTCAACAGAAGACGTAATCCCAGAAAGGCCATAACGCCTCCGCTTAGCTTATCTATAAACTTACGGTATTTAATATAAGCCAGGCGCGGACCGTCAGTAGATAGTAAACATGCTACGACTGCATACCACAACACATCAATAACGAATGCCATTGAGGGCAGGACGATGTACATAGCAGGCTGGATATTTTTACTCAGCGCTGCGGAAAAAATACTGGCAAATACCAGGGCAGTATGAGGATTGCTGATTTGCGTTAATACGCCAGTCAAAAAAGCTTTTGAGACGCTTACGTCCTCTGTAGCGGCAGAGTCATTAAACCGATTTGCAGGACGACGAAACATTTTCAACGCCAGCCATAAAAGATAACAACCACCGACAATCTTCAGGCCTGTGTAGAGTGATGGAACCACAGTCAGCAGGGTATGAAGACCCGCTAACGCTATGGCAGCAAAGACAAGTGCGCCAAAGCCCATACCTGCTGCAACGGATAATGCCGCTCGTCTTGAACTGGACATGGCCGTGCGGGCAACAAGAAGGAAGCTGACTCCCGGGCTCATTGCGCCAAACAAGATAGCTATACCAATAGCAGAAAGCGCAATTAAATCACTTGCCATTCATCATCTCCATCATTGCCACATGTCAGCCAGTTCCCTCATTGCGGAAACCGTGCCCTTATAAATTGCTCTCACTTAACAACATAACACGATGCTCCGCTCTTGGCATGTGTGATGCGTCAGGAATAATGAGTAAAAGAGTTTCCCCGCAAAGCGGGGCAGAAAACGTATAAATACATATATGCTTCGCGAGTCTGTATCGCAAGCGGTCCTATCTTAGTACAAACTGAATCAGCTGAACAAAGATATACACTGCCGCTACCGCTTGTATTGCCCGAAACCCCCATCTGAGATATCGCCACTCATGGCGTTCCCTTGCATTAGCTTCTTCAATGGCGGGATCAAAACGTCTTTTTTTATTTATCCTGAGTGCATTTATTACCCATACAATGAGTACAAGGATAACGACGGCTTTTTGAAATATAGGATTATCCATAAAGAGTGCCTCCGGCCTACTCGCTAATAGATGCACATTAGATGAATAACTGTTTCATATCTACTACTAAATATAGGGTTAAGGGTGGTTTTCGATCAGGAATGCCAGCTCGTTTTACACTGGAGGCATCGTGACCCGAACGGTTTTCTTGGACGTGCACTTAGCTCGCGATGATTGACTCAGCCAGTCGCTCTGGCAGACGAGGCACGAAATGCTATCGCCAGGATACACCGCGCGTTGGTCAGGCGTACCGATCTTGCGCGCTAATTAAGCGCGTGTTATAGAGGTCATCATGGCCGCTAAATAGAATTGGCCGCAGAAATTGCAAACGCTACGGATGTATAGGACGAGCGGTTTACATACAACAAAATAGATGCTTATGAAAACGATTGAAGAACTACGCACAGAACTTCTCAAAATTGGAGAGCAATTAGGTGGGGGAACAAGACCAAACCATTACTTCATTATCCCTGATCAACCCGATAGTTTTGCTACTCCCTATCTGGAAATTCATGGCAAAGAATATCACTTCATCGTCAGTGAAAGAGGTATCGAATTAGCCCGAAAAGTGACTCTTAGTGATGATGAGATCCTTTATTGGTTTGTTGAGTGTGGCGTGGAGGGTCTGGCCTCTAGTTATGCAGCATTACAAACAACACCAGAAAAAGAGTTCAGGAATATTTATTTCAGGAAGCAATACAGTTTGATGCTCGCTATCACCCCTGAATGGGCCACAAGGAAACGCAAAAAAATTACAGAGATCCTCCGTTCTACGCGCTCATAAAGACCCAATAGGTGAATAACTTTTCCATAACCACGACTAAGTGTAGGGTTAAGGTTGGATAGCTTAAGCCCTTCATAAGCAGCTCATAAGACAGCGATAAGCGAGAAATAAAAAAATCGCCAAATTTGTCTGTCAGCGCTACAGTCTATGATGATTCTACTGGTATGACCACATAGGCGGGGCTCTGTTGATGAATGCAGTAATGATACCTGTAAAAGAGGGCGGTGTTCTGGCTTCCACGGTGTGGGAGAGAAGCGATGCTAAGGCGCTGGTGATCCTTCATCCTGCCACAGCGGTGTCACAGGATTTTTACAAGGGTTTTGCTGAGTATCTCTACGAAATGGGATTCACTGTTCTGACCTACGATTATCGCGGTACAGGATATTCAACATCAGGGGCGCTTCGAAACTGTAATATTTCAATGTCCGACTGGATTGAGCAGGATGCCGTTTGCGTCACTGCCTGGGCAAAGTTACGTTTCCCTCATCTTCTGATGATGGCAGTAGGGCACAGCGTTGGCGGGCACGCTATTCTGCTTTCCACGGCCACACACTCTCTGCATGCGGGGGTTATTGTTGCTTCGCACGCTGGCGTAACACGTACTATATAACAAACTGGGGAGAAGCTAAGGGTCTGGTTTTTATTGCGTGTTCTTGCACCGGTTCTGTGCCGTATCTTCGGCTATATGCCAGCCAGACGTCTTGGGCTGGGAGAAGACTTGCCCGCTCCGGTAATGGATCAATGGGGACGCTGGAGCGCAATGCCCAATTACTTTTATGACGATCCAAACTGGGATGCACGTCGCAGGGCCGGGGAGATAACGTTGCCTCTTCTGGTAATAGGTTTTGATGATGATCCCTGGGCTAACCCGGAAGCCATTACACGCTTAATGGAGCCGGTGAAAAATGCTAAAGTTGAACGGCGCGAGATACAGCGCATGGATTTTGGTAACCACGCTATCGGGCACATGGGCTTTTTTCGAAGCCGATATCGAGAAACATTATGGCCTAAGGTCGGTAATTGGCTGCTGAGGCAGTGCCCAGATTGAAGTGAATATCGGTGCCAGGAGTAAAGATAAAAAAGCCACCCGAAAAGCCTATGTCTCAACTTTTCGGGTAACGCATACAGGCGATAGCTTCAATGTTGTGCAAGCAGCTCAGAAATGAAACCGGTATACATCGCTCTTCTAACGTAACAGCACTTTACCGACTAAATAGGTCACTGCCTTGCCGCCGATATGGACCCGGTCGCCCATGAGCTGGCAGCGTAAATCCCCGCCGCGTGCCGAACACTGATGCGCCAGCATCTCGGTTTTGTTCAGTTTTTCGGCCCAGTAAGGAATGAGCATGCTATGTGCAGATCCGGTGACAGGATCTTCCGCGACGGCTTCTCCTGGACAGAAGAAGCGGCTGACAAAATCGTACTCTCCTTCGCCAGGCGCGGTGATGCAAACCATTTTCCCGAGAGGGAGCATGGCATTAATATCAGATCGTACTGCTTCTACCTGACGTTGGTTCTCCAACACCACAAGGTAATCACGTGCCACGCGCACCTCTTTGCACTCGGTGATGCCCAACGTCTCCAGCAGTAAAGGCAGCGGCATAACGGGATCCGTTTGCCAGGCAGGGAAATCCAGCGTCAGCCACTCATCACTGCGCGTAACCGTCAGGGGACCCACAAAGCGAGTAGCAAACTGGATAGTTGTATCCGGATAATTAAGATGTTCAAAAATGACGTGTGCTGCGGCAAGGGTGGCATGTCCACACAGGTCAATTTCACCCTGAGTGGTAAACCAGCGCAGCTCAAAGCCATTATTATTAGCGATAAAGAACGCTGTCTCTGACTGGTTGTGCTGCTTAGACATCTTCAATAATGTCTCATCGGGCAACCATTCCGTGAGCGGGCACACTGCGGCGGCGTTACCAGCAAACGTGGTGGCGGCAAAGGCATCTACCATATAAAAATCAATTTCTTGCATAGCGTCCAACTTAATTCACATTGTGAGAGTAACAAGCCAATGCTTTTGCATACCGCTGAATGCCCGGCGTCGGCGGGTGGTTTGACATCAGCTCAAGCATCACCGCCATCGCGCGATCGTGTTCACCGAGATTGTGCAGGCACAGAGCATAAAAGGGGATGGCTTCGCTGGCATTGGGATAGTCTCTGATAATCTCTTTAAACGCTTCTTTAGCGAGCGCATATTTTCCCAGACAGCGCCAGGTGCAAGCGAGACCGAACTTAGCTTCAAACTGGTTATCGCCCTCCAGTCCCTCCTCGAGCGCAGCGAGATAATATTTAGCGGCACTATCTTCCAGCCCCTCATTGTCGTAGGACCAGGCGATATGGAGCAGTGCTTCTGCTTTTAAATGGGGATTGACTGCGAGTTCTCTAAGAAGCGCCCGGCTTTTTGTATACTCGCCTGACGATCGCAACGCGATTGCTGTTTGAATTTTACTGTCCATAACGATCGGCCTGTAGAAGTAGAATAAGAGACAGCATTTATAAAACCAAAAACCCGCTGCGCTTACTATCCTTTTCTATTAGTCGCGTAACGCGAACGCCGGGCGGCGGCCACCGCCCGGCATTGAACTACACTGTCACTAAACCTTCCTGTAGCTGCTCAAGATGGTGATCGTAGCGTTGCAGGAACAACATCTTACAATCGTCATCCATATTGCCTGTGATAGCCTCCGTGCAGAGATGTCTACCTTGCGAACGCATCTGAGCGAAGCTGAAAGCAAGAAATTCAAAATCCTGAGAAGATACTACACACTTTTCACTCACTAACTGCATGACTTCCTCCTCTATAGTTGAACAAAAGCTCAAAGGAAATATGCATATTTAGTTTAAGTATGGATCAAAAATAGCGGGCGGGTAAGATATGAAGAACGATAGCTGTAAACTATCAATAAAGCGGAGGAGGCGCGGGTGCGCCTCCTTTTAAGCTATTGTTACAGCGACTGTAAAAACGCCAGCAGGTCGTTGTTAAGCTGATCCTGGTGCGTAACGGCGAAGCCGTGCGGCGCGTTATCGTAGACTTTCAGCTGCGCGCCACGGATGGTTTCCGCTGCGACTTTACCGGTAGTTTCGAACGGCACAACCTGGTCGTTGCTGCCGTGGATCACCAGGGTAGGGACATCCACTTTCGCCACGTCCGGGCGGAAATCGGTCTCTGCGAAGGCGGTAACGCAGTCAATGGTCCCTTTGAGGGAGGCGAGTAGGGCGATGTTCAGCGTCTGGGTCAATACGCCCTCAGAGACGTTCTGCCCGGCGTTGGTGCCGTAGAACGGAGCAGCGAAGTCGCTGATAAACTGGGCGCGATCTTTACGTAACCCAGCGCGGATGCCTTCAAATACGCTTTGATCCACGCCCTGCGGGTAGTCGGCGGCTTTGCCGAAAATAGGCGTCACTGCGCCCAGCAGCACCAGCGCTTTCACACGATCGCTACCGTAACGGCCGATATAGCGGGTCACGTCGCCGCCGCCCATCGAGAAACCGACCAGGGTCACGTCACGCAGATCGAGGCTGGTAATCAGATCGTTGATGTCAGAGGCGAAGGTGTCGTAGTCATAGCCTTCCCACGGCTGATCCGAACGACCAAAGCCACGGCGATCGAAGGCGATAACGCGATAGCCACGCTCGGCCAGGAAGTTCAGCTGGCTGTCCCACATATCGGCATCCAGCGGCCAGCCGTGGCTGAACAGCACCGGCTTGCCTGAACCCCAGTCTTTGTAATAAATCTGCGTGCCATCCTGCGTTTTGATTGTGCTCATACTCGATCCTCAGTAGTGATAACGGGTTATGGGTTGTGTTGTTTAGGTGATGGGCGCTACCAGGTAGCGAACCTCGGGAAGTTCACCACCGCGATGAAAAGCATAGACTTTGCTTTGGATCAGCAGATCGTTCACCGTATGGCGCTCCTGCTGACGCAAATGCTCAATCCAGGTTCCAATAACAAAGGTCTCCAGAAAAATCCCGGGCCGCTGGATATCTTCATATACCGACCAGCTTAGCGCGCCGCCGCGCTGACGGACCCGGCGCATCTCCTGAATCCCAACGACAAAGTCATACACGTCGTCGGCGTCTATCTGATACTCATAGATCACCATAATCGGGCCGCGCTCGTGGGAAACATCCAACGTTCGGGCGAGATTGTCGATTTCACGCAGATCCAGGTTGAGATCGGGGTTCTCATCCAACCGCCAGCGGAAAACGGTCAGGCTGGCCAGCACCATGCCCACCGTTGCGACACAGAGCGAGACGGGGAGGGTGAAATGCGACGCCAGCTGGCCCCAGATGGCGCTGCCCAGGGTCATTGAGCCGAAGAAGACCGTGAGATAGACCGCCAGCGCCCGTGCTTTAACCCATTTTGCCGCGCTGCGCTGCGCGCCCATGTTGAGCGTCGAGAGCACCGCTATCCAGGCAAAGCCGGTGATAAACAGAAACGCGTTCAGCAACCAGAAGTGGCGGACAAAGGCCAGGGCCAGCATGGCGGCGGCATAAAACAGACTGGTCAGCACCATCAGGCGGTCCGGATTGAGCCGTTTGCGCAGCCCAGGCAGCACTACTGCGCCAAAAATCGCCCCGATGCCGATACAGGCCAGCATAATACCGTAGCCGCCGGGGCCGAGCCCCAGTTCACGGCGCGCGACCAGCGGCAGTAAAGCCCAGGCGGCGCTGCCGAAGAGGAAAAACGCCACGGTGCGCACCAGCACGTTGCGCAGTACCGGCGCGGCATGCACGTAACGTAATCCTGCCCGCACAGCGGGAAAGAAGTGCTCCGGCGGCAGGCGCTGAATAGAGGGCTCCGCTTTCCAGCGATAGAGCACCCAGGCTACCCCCAGCACCGACAGCGCATTCAGCAAGAACACCACCCACGGACCGGCAAAGGACAGCACCAGTCCTCCCAGCGCCGGGCCAATCGCGCGGCTGATATTGATGCCCAGCGAGTTCAGGGCGATAGCCGGGGCCAGCTCATTTTTCTCCACCAGATCCGGCACGATAGCCTGAAACGGCGGCGAGCTCATTGCCGCACCCGCGCTGAGCAGGAAGGCGGCGATAAGCAGCACCGTCGGGGTCACGTAACCGGCGAGCGACAGCAGGGTCAGGCCCGCCGCCGCGATAAAGACCCATACCTGGGAAAAGAGCAGGTACTTCCGGCGGTCGACGATATCCGCCATCACCCCGGAGGGCAGAGCGAAGAGAAACATCGGCAGGCTGCTTGCCGCCTGCACCAGCGCGACGGAGAGCGGATCCGCGCTCAGCGTCAGCATGGTCCAGTTCACCCCGACATCGTTCATCCATGAACCGATGTTGGAGACCACCGTCGCTATCCACAGCATGCGAAAAATGGGGTTACGCAGCGGCTGCCAGGATGATGCGGCGGCAGGCTGCGCTGTCACAGACGCCGCCTGCGCCGTTGCCGTGCGGATATCATTTACCTGCGCCATAGCGAAACTCCTCTACGCGACTCGTGAAGGGCCGCCAGCTGCCCGGCCCGGTTATCGCCAGCGTGGTGAAGATAATCAGCAGCAGCCAGCCAAACTGGCCTTCCGCCATACTCCATCCAGGATGAACCACCAGCATCGCCACCAGCAGCACGCCGATAATCGGCAGGCAGGCCAGCCGTGTTCCGACCCCCAGGATGATGAAGAGTGGGCAAACCACTTCGGCGAAGATAGCCGGTAAGAGGCTGGTCCACGGGCCCAGTCCAAACGGATCCTCGATCCGCGTCAGCTCTTCACTAAAGTGCATCACCTTTGGCAAGCCGTGCACGTAGAGCAGCAGCAGACTACCGGTGAGGCGCAGGAAGAACAGCCCCGCATCAATACGGGGCGAAAAAGCCGATGCGCTTTTCATAGGCATCAGAAGGCGAAGCAGCTGCAGCCGAGTGCGCCCCAGAAGGCGCTATCGTCTGAAACCGGAACCGAGGAGCGGCGCGCCACGTCGTGCTGGTGGCTGTGTACGCCGCACGGGCCGCTGCAGTGGTGCACGGCAGGCATCAGGCCTACGCGGGTTTGCTGCGGCGGGGCGCTGCGGTAGTGGCCCGGCACGTTGACTACCGGCGACCACTCTGGCAGCACGGGAATCGACGGCGGCGCTTCCGAAGTAAAAGCCCCGGCGGCGTAGACGATGTTGCCATCCACGACGGTCAGCACGGACTCGATACCTTTGATCTCCTCCTCCGGCACGCGGAAGTAGTCTTTGCTCAGCACCGCCAGATCCGCCAGCTGGCCCACTTTAATCTGGCCTTTTTTGCCCTGCTCGCTGGAGAACCAGGCGCTGCCCTGGGTCCATAGCATCAGGGCGGTGTCGCGGTCGAGGCGCGCGTTCACGTCATACATCTGCATGCCGCCCACGGTGCGGCCAGAGACCAGCCAGTAGAGCGCTGTCCACGGGTTGTAGCTGGCGACGCGGGTGGCATCGGTCCCCAGGCCCACCGGCACGCCGGTCTCCAACATCTTCGCAACCGGCGGGGTGTGGCGAACCGCCTCCATGCCATAGCGCTCGGCGAAGTATTCACCCTGGAAGGCCATCCGGTGCTGCACCGCAATGCCGCCGCCCAGCGCCTTGATGCGGTCGATGTTGTGCTGGGTGACCGTTTCGGCGTGATCAAAGAACCAGTGCAGGCCGTTGAAGGGGATCTCCCGGTTCACTCTTTCGAACACATCCAGCATGCGGCTGATGGATTCGTTATAGGTGGCGTGCAGGCGGAACGGCCAGCGGTGTTCAACCAGATGACGGACCACGCGCTCCAGCTCGTCTTCCATACCCGGCGCGAGATCCGGGCGCGGTTCGAGGAAATCTTCGAAGTCGGCGGCGGAGAAGACCAGCATTTCGCCTGCGCCGTTGTGGCGGAAGAAGTCGCTGCCCTGGCCCGGCGTCAGCATGTCGGTCCACTTCTCAAAATCTTCCAGCTCATGGCCGGGACGCTGGGTAAACAGGTTATAGGCGATGCGGATGGTCATCTGCTCTTTGGCATGCAGCTCGGCGATCACTTCATAATCTTCCGGGTAGTTCTGGAAGCCGCCGCCGGCGTCGATAGCGCTGGTCAGCCCCAGGCGATTCAGCTCACGCATAAACTGGCGGGTGGAGTTGACCTGCTGCTCCAGCGGCAGCTTCGGCCCTTTCGCCAGGGTGGCGTACAGGATCATGGCGTTCGGGCGCGCAATCAGCATCCCGGTTGGGTTGCCGTTGCTGTCGCGCTGGATCTCGCCGCCCGGCGGGTTCGGGGTATCTTTGGTGTAGCCCACCACCTTCAGCGCGGCGCGGTTGAGCAGGGCGCGGTCATAGAGATGCAGAATAAACACCGGCGTATCCGGCGCGGCCTCGTTGATCTCATCCAGCGTGGGCATCCGGCGCTCGGCAAACTGAAACTCCGACCAGCCGCCGACCACGCGCACCCACTGCGGAGAAGGGGTGCGCAGCGCCTGCTCTTTTAGCATCCGCAGCGCGTCCGCCAGCGACGGTACGCCTTCCCAGCGCAGTTCGAGGTTGTAGTTCAGACCGCCGCGGATCAGGTGCAGGTGGGAGTCGTTCAGGCCTGGGATTGCGGTGCTACCTTTCAGATCGATGACGCGGGTGCCTTCCGCCTGATGCTGCATCACCTCCGCCGCCGTGCCGACCTCCAGAAATTTGCCGTCGCGAATAGCCACCGCATCGGCGACCGGATTTTCCCGATCTACCGTATGAAATTTACCGTTGAGTAAAATGAGCTCTGCCTTGCCAAGCGAGACCATAGGGTTCTCCTGCTGAAGGGTCCGAAGCGTGATGCGCCGGACTATAAAAGTGGGGGGATTATCTTCAGCACGGGGATCGGACGTCTAGTTATACGAAGGTATACCTATACGAACGTATAGTTATACACAGAGATAATAGTTATGCCGGATAAGTGGTTTTACTATCCGTCCCAACATCGACGTCCGGGACGGCACGGACACCTGCTACTTAAACGACAATGACAATGGGAACTCACATGACCAACTCTAAGCTTGAAGTACTGACTCCGGAAAATTGCCAGATGATCTTTATCGATCAGCAGCCGCAGATGGCCTTTGGCGTACAGTCTATCGACCGTCAGGTACTGAAGAACAACGTGGTTGGCCTGGCAAAAGCGGCTAAGGTTTTCAACATTCCCACCACTATCACCACCGTTGAAACTGAAAGCTTCTCGGGTAACACCTTCCCGGAGCTGCTGGACGTCTTCCCGGAGCACGACATTCTTGAGCGTACCTCCATGAACTCCTGGGACGACCAGAAAGTACGCGACGCGCTGGCAAAAAACGGCAAGAAGAAGGTTGTGGTCTCGGGCCTGTGGACCGAAGTGTGCAACAACACTTTCGCCCTGTGCGCCATGCTGGAAGGGGGATATGAAATCTATATGGTGGCTGACGCTTCCGGCGGTACCTCCAAAGAGGCGCATGACTACGCCATGCAGCGCATGATCCAGGCGGGCGTGATCCCGGTGACCTGGCAGCAGGTTCTGCTGGAGTGGCAGCGCGACTGGGCACATAAAGAGACCTACAACGCCGTGATGGATATCGTGAAAGAGCACTCCGGTGCCTACGGTATGGGCGTTGATTACGCTTACACTATGGTGCACAAGGCACCCGCTCGTGCTAAGGGCGCGCATCAAACCCTGGCGCCGGTGCCAGCGAATAAATAAAGCCATGCGGGCCGGACCAGCGTGCCGGCCCCTATTTTTATTGAGTGACGGGAGAACTGCCATGAGCGCAGAAATTATTTCCCTTGGCGCAGGCGTGCTGATTGGTCTGGTTTATGCCTTGTTGAAGGTGCGCTCGCCCGCGCCGCCCGCTATCGCGCTGGTTGGCTTGCTGGGGATGCTGGCAGGCGAGCAGCTCGTTAACGCCTTTACCTGGGCAGGCTAACTATGTTGAAATCATACGTTGTTTCGCTGGCGACCGGCCTGTTGGCTGGCGCTATCTATGGCGCATTACAGGTTCATTCGCCTGCACCACCGGTCATCGCCCTGCTGGGGCTTTTCGGTATGCTGGTGGGCGAGCAGCTTATTCCGGTATGCCGACGTCTTCTACGCCGCCAGCCGGTCACCCTGGCATGGTTTCGTCATGAATGCGTGCCCAAAATCAGCGGCACTCCTCCCCCCGAAGGCAAAAACCTACCGTAGGGAGCGCCACTCACCTTTGCGTGAGCTTAGTCAGAGGATCACGGCATGGCGTTCTCTCCGCACATTGTCATTGTTGACGATGAACGTTCCGTTCGCAGCGGGTTAAGTAATTTACTGCTGTCGGAGGGGTACGATACCTGCACCTTCGAATCCGCAGAGGCATTTCTCAATGACGACACGGCGCTGGCAAGCGCCGATCTGTTAATCCTCGACGTTAAACTAAAGGGCATGAGCGGCCTGGAACTTTATGCTGCCGTAGTAGCGCAATCCGATCCGCCGCCGGTTATCTTTATCTCCGGGCATGAAGATGAAAATAGCCAGTGGTATTTCACCGGAGACGACGCCGTCACGCTTTTACGTAAGCCCATCAATATTGATACGCTGCTGGAACATATCCGCCGTGAACTCTCTTTACGCGAGGAGCACTGATGAGCGAGAAACTCTCTGCTGCCGGAAAGTTAATGAATGGGGACGTTTTTACCTTCACCGATGACATTATCTTCACGCCGCTGGCCCAGGAGGGCTGCATCGCCTGGACGCTATGCCATCCGCTGCATTCAGGTGAGAGCTTTATCCTGGCCAGCGCCGCCAGCGACGACGCAGAGTTTCAGGCGACCCAGCTGCTCAAAAATGAGTTCGCCCTGCGTATGCAACTCTCCGGCGTTTGGGCGATTAAACCGATAAGCTCCACCAGCCATCATGGCCGCTATGCGCTGGTCTATGCGCCGTTCCCTTTCCGCACCCTGGCGCAATCGACCCGCCTGCGAATAGGCAATATCGCTGACTTTCTGGCGATAGCGTTAGGTCTCTGCACGCCGCTGCGGCAGATGCATGCCCAGGGGCTGGTTCACAGCGATATCAAACCCGGCAACTTTTTCATCGATCCCGGCGGCGCTTACCGGCTGGCCGGATTTGGATTAACTACCGGTTCATCGGAGGCCGCCAGCCAGGCGAGTCTGACGGTGCCCGGCGGCACGTTGGCCTATATGTCGCCGGAACACACCGCCCGCACCCGCGACAGGGTAGACAGCCGCAGCGATCTCTACAGCCTGGGTATCGTGCTCTATGAGCTGCTGACCGGCGCGCTGCCTTTTGAGCCCAGCGAAGGCGGGCAGGCGGAGTGGGCGCATCACCATATCGCCTCCGAGCCCCGGCCGCTCCACCAGGTTCGTCCCTCTGTACCCGACATGCTCTCGGCGATCGTTCTGCGCCTGCTGGAAAAATCCCCGGCTAACCGATACCAGACGGTGGAGGGCCTGATCGCCGACCTGCGTCGCTGCCAGGCCAACCTGGCAGAAAACGGGGATATCACGCCGTTTACGCCGGGCTTGCAGGATCGCCTGCCAGCACGATTTTTACCGGACAATCTCTATCTGGCCCATCCCCAGCAGCAGCAACTGCTGGCGGCGTTCGACCGGGTCACGGAGAGCGGCATGCATTCGCTGGTGGTTATTAGCGGACCGCTCGGCAGCGGCAAGTCGTCGCTTATTGCCTCGGCGCTAAAGACGCTCCAGCATCGGCGGGTGCTGCTTGCCGTCAGCAAGGCTGACCAGTACTCGGCGGTGGTACCCTATACCGTTATCGCCTCGGCCTTTCGCTCTTTAACGCTTTACCTGCTGGGGCTGGGCGCAGATGACGTCGCGAACTGGAAGCGGCGGCTGACTCGGGCGCTGGGCAGCTATGCGGTGCTGGCCGTCAAGCTGGTGCCGGAGCTGGGCCTGCTGCTGGACAACCGCGCCCTTACCGTGGGCGATATGGACTCCACCGACGCCCGGGCGCGTTTCAACCAGATGGCGTCCCGGCTGGTGGAGGCGTTCGCCACGGCGGATTGCCCGCTGGTGTTGCTGATTGATGATATTCACTGGATAGACCAGGCCAGCCTGCAGCTACTGGAGTACCTGACCCACGCCAGCGGCGCGCTGCCGCTGCTTATGGTGGTTGCCCACTCCGATACCGACGCCTTTCCCGACGGTAGCGCGCAGACGCTGCTGAAAACCCTGCGCGCCGACGCCCGTCATCTTGTCGACATCCGACCGGAGCCGCTCAGCGTGAAGGCCGTGTCGCGTTGGCTGGCGGAGATTTTCCAGACCCGGGCGTCGGGCCTACACGAGCTGGCGACGCTTATTCATGAAAAAACCGGCGGCAATCCGCTGTTTACCCATGAGTTTTTCCAGCGCATCGTCAAAGATGGCCTAATCACCCATAACAAAAAGCAGGGGAAGTGGTATTACGATCTGCCTGCCATCCGGGCGCGAAATTACACTGAAAACGTGGCCAGCCTGGTGCTGCTGCAGCTGGCAGAGATGCCCCAGCAGGCGCGCAGGCTGCTCGGCTGCCTTGCGTGTGTGGGCGGAACCGGCAAGCCCGCACTGCTGAGCCAGATGCAGGCGATCGCCCCTGAGCATCTTCACGAGCAGCTGCAACCTGCGGTTTCCGCCCGGCTGATTAGCCTTGCCGGCGATGAGTATACCTTTACGCACGATCGCGTGCACAAGGCGGCGCGGGCGCTGCTAAAAGCTGACGAAGTCAGCCAGCTTAATGTCTCAGCCGCGCGCCTGTTCACCGAGGCGGCGCGCCAGAGCGACGACAGCGATCGGCTGTTTTTGGCGGTCCACCATATCACCTCCGCGCTTAGTGACATTCGTTTTTCGCCGGAGCGCGACAGCTACCGTACGGTCTGTCATCTCGCCGCCCAGCGGGCGAAAAGCACCGGGGACTACGCCTCAGCCGTGCGCTATCTGCGGACGGCAAAGCTGCTACATGAGGATGCGCTGCATGCCGAGCCGGATGACGCTTTCCAGCTTGATTTCGACGAAGCGGAGTGTGAGTTTCTGCAAGGTAACCTGCCGTCTGCGCTGGCGCTGTGCCAGCGTCTGATGCAGGCGCCGCGTCCGCAGCAAAAAGCGGTAGCCGCCTGCATGATGGCGGAAATTCATATGCGCCAGTCCAATATGCCGCTGGCGTTAGAGACGGCGCTGTCCGGCCTGGCCGCCTTTGACGTTGACCTCAGCCGTCACCCGGACGCGCACGACTGCGACGAGGCGTGGCGCTCAGTTGAGTCCCGGGTCGGCGGCGATCCGGTCGCGGCTTTCCAGACCCTTGCCCCAACGGAAGACCGGGAGGCGGAGGCGATCATGAGCCTGATGATCAGCGCCGGTATGTTTGCCGCTTTCGCCTGTCCGCGGCTGCACTTTTTGCTGCTCTGCAAAATCATCCATATGACCCTGGACCGGGGACTATGCGGCGCCTCAACGGCGGCGTTTGCCTGGTATGGCGTGCTGATCGGTCGACGCTACAACGAATATCAGCATGGGTTTATCTGGAGCGAGCTAGCGCATGCGCTGGTGATGCAGCACGGCTTTAACAATTTCAAAGGACGAACGCTGCTGGCGGTTGACCTTGCCACCTCCTGGGTGAAACCGATTGGCGCGGCGATAGAGCGCGCGAAAGCCTGCTTTACGGCCTCGGTTGACCACGGCGATCTCACCGCCGCCTGTTTTATCATTCGTCATCAGACGATGAATTTCCTCACCCGGGGCGATCACCTGGACGGCGTGTTGACCACCATCGAGCGCGGGCTGGGTTTTATTCGCAAACTGCGCTTCCCGGACGTGGAGATCCTGCTCCTGCTCCAGCGGCTGTATGTCAATCATCTGCGTAACGCGTCGGGGAACTTCACCGGCGCGGACGTCTTCCCCGAGTCGCTGATTGCCGACGAGGCCGCGCGCGGCCATCAGCATATCCCTCTGACGCTATTCTGGTTCTGGCTCTATCGCGGCATGGCACATTTTATGGCGGGGGAGTACGCCGAGGCGTCCCGGTGCCTGGAGCGAGCCGCGCCGGTGGTCGACAGCGTGCCGGGGTATATCCATCTGCTCGATTACCATTTCTATAGCGCGCTTTCGCTGACCCTCTCCCTGACGCCGGAAACAGCGACCGCCGCGCAGCGAGGCACGGTAAAAGCCCATCACGATCGGATCGCGCTGTGGGCGCGCCACAATCCAGCGACCTTTGCTGATAAAGAGGCGCTGATTGGCGCAGAGCTGGCGCGACTGGAGCAGAAGAGTGATATCGCCATCGCCCTGTATGAGAAGGCGATAAAACTTTCAGGCGATGCGGAGTTTCATCACATCCACGGCCTTGCCTGCGAGCTGGCCGGGGGCTTTGCCAGGGCGGCGGGTTTTCAGGTTGCCTCCGAAGCCTATTTCCGCGGGGCGTTCTCTGCCTGGCGGCGGTGGGGCGCAATGGCAAAAGTGCGCCAGCTGGAGCGCCACTATCCGCACCTCTCGCCATCCGGACAGAGCACCCCCTACGACACCATCGCCTTTGCACAGAATGAGGTGGTTCACGATCTGGAAAGCATGCTCAGAGCGGTGCGCGCCATGACGGAGGAGATCGACCTCGACCGGCTGATCCAGACGCTGATGACCCTGCTGCTTGAGCGGGCAGGGGCCCAGCGCGGCCTGCTGATTCGCATTCTTGATAACAACGTGCTGGAAACCCAGGCCTGCGCGGAGACCTCGTCGGACGGCGTGAAGGTGCGACGGGTTAAAGAGCGGCCTTCCGCGACCGATATGCCGCTGTCGATTCTCTCGGCGGTCATGCGTACCGGCCAGGAGATCCGCACCGGCAAGCCGGAGATCTTCAGTCCGTTCAGCCAGGACGCCTATCTGGTCACCTCCGGCGCGGCCGTAATGTGCGTCCCGATGTATAAACAGGCCAAAATGGTCGGCGTGCTCTACCTGGAAAACCGCGTCATGCCGGAGATCTTCACCGCCGAGCATTCGCGCATCGTCAGAATGCTGGCGTCGCAGGCGGCGGTATCGCTGGAAACGGCGCGCCTCTATGCCGAGCTGCTGGAGGAGAACGTCCAGCGGCGTCGGGTTGAGAAAGAGCTGCGCGCCAGCCAGACCTCGCTGATGCTCGGGGAGCGTATCAGCAATACCGGCACCTGGCGCTGGGATATCGACCAGGACCTGATGTTTGTCTCCGATGAATACGCCCGCATCCTCGGCCTGCCGGACCGGCAGCGCACGATCTCGATGGCGGATTTCCTGACGCTGGTGCATCCGGAGGATTATCAGCGCATCAGCCAGCTCGTGACCGATAGCGTGCGTAACAGCGTCTCCATGCGCGCGGAGTTCCGCGTGTTTCGCCCGGACGGCGAGTGCCGCTACATTTTGGGGGTGGGCAATCCGGTGGGCGATGAACCCAGCGTTGCGGAGTATTTCGGCGTTATCACCGACATCACCGCCCGCCGCCAGTCGGAGGACGCTGTGCGCGTGGCGCAGGCGGATCTCGCCCGCGTCTCCCGCGCTACGACGGTTGGACAGCTGACGGCCTCTATCGCCCATGAGATTAACCAGCCGCTGATGTCGATTGTCGCCAATGCGGGTGCCAGCCTGCGCTGGCTTAGCCGGGAGCCCGCAATGCTCAGCCATGCACGCACCAGCCTGGAGGAGATCATCAGCGAGGGGGAGCGCGCCGGGAACATTATTCGCGGATTGCAGGCGCTGACGCGCAACCAGACGGCAAGCCGCTCGCGGGTGAATCTGCACCATCTGGTCTATCACATTGTTGCGCTCTCACGCAGCGAGCTGGAGCGGCAGCAAATTGCCCTCCACTATCAGCTCAAGGCCCAGGAGGCGTTTATCTACGGCGACAGCGTGCAAATTCAACAGGTGTTGCTCAACCTGATCGTCAACGCGATTGATGCTATGGCGGATATCCATGACCGCCAGCTAACCTTAACCGTGAGCTCGCTGAACCCGGAGCCGGGCAAAATTCACCTTGAGATTACCGATACCGGGGTTGGTTTGAGCCCAGCAGTGCAGGAGCGGCTGTTTGACTCGTTCTACACCACGAAAGAGCAGGGGATGGGGATGGGACTGAGCATCAGCCGTAACATCATTGAACGTCATGCCGGACGGCTTCAGGCTGCCCCAGGCGAGCGCCACGGCAGCCGATTCTGGTTTACCCTGCCGGTGCATGACGAGCAGGGCGAATAGCCTTCAGGACGCGGGGGCGAGCTGCGTTAAACGGTTACGCAGTTCGCCATGCGCGATGGCCACGTCGGTCGACGCCTGAAGGGCTTCAAGGTACTTCTGGCGAAACTCACCGCTGTTTTCCGCGCTCAGCAGGCCGTCGAGCGTTTTACGCACGCTTTCCACCGCCACGCTATCTACCGGCTGCTCTTTGTCGTCCAGACGTTCGTCAATGTCTACCAGCACCTCGGAGATCTGCCGCAGCCAGGCAAACTGCGGGTGGCTGGTCAGCAGCTGTAAATGCTCAAACGCGTTGCCGGGCTCGCCAAAACGTTTGGTTTCAACATCTACCAGCGTTTTATGCAGTTTTCTCAGCGTGGATGAAAGCGTCTTTAGCTGGGTGCGGGGTTCAGTCGCGGGTTGGCTGGTCATCGGTTTCTCCTCGGGGCTTCAGTAGTAATAAAAGACCGCAGCATAACCGCTAGCGGCTTTGCGATTTCACGATATTAAGACGCTCCGCACAGCGGACCAGATCCGCCAGCGAGCGCACTTCCATCTTTTCCATTACCCGCTTCTTATGCACTTTGGCGGTAATTTCACTCACGCCCATTGCCGTAGCGATCTGCTTATTCAGCAGGCCGCCAATCGCCAGCTGGAAGACCTCTTTCTCGCGCGGAGTCAGCGACTCGTAGCGGCTGGTGAGTGTCTGGATCTCCTGCGACGCCCCCATGTTCTTTTCCGCCAGCGCCAGCGCATCCGCCACGGCCTTGAGCAGCAGTCCCGGCACGGCGGGCTTGGTCATAAACTCATAGGCACCGGCCTTCATCGCCTTAACGGAGAGCGGAATGGTGCCGAACCCGGTGAGAAAGATCACGGGAATAAGATAGCCAAGCTTGGTCAGCGATTCGGTTACGTCAAAGCCATCGGCTTCCGGCATGTTCATATCGAGAATAAGGCAGCCAGGCTCTGGCCTGAACGCATGGGAGAGAAAGGCTTTCGCTGAAGGAAAGTCTGCAACCCGATAATCTTCAGCCATTAACAACCTGACCAGGGATTGCCTTACCGAATTATCATCATCTACTACATAAACAATAGGTTCCATGAGTAGTCCTTGCCATCAACGGGTATGCATGCCTCTGCACCGGTTATTAAGAAAGCATATAACCATTTTGTTGTCTTATATAACAGAGACATACACCACGTGTTTACCAAATAATAACCGGATAGTAACACAATAATTCTCATTATCATCTTGAAAATAGGCCGAACGGAGGAAATTAGGTAACTTATTGACGAGTAAAGATTAATATTTGAACATCGGTAAGGATTAGGGAGAATTATCAGCTTACAGTGGCTCACCGTTGAGTGGCAAATTATGATACAAAGTACCAACACTCTTCTGACCGCTGACGCTACGCATGGCTTATACGATCGATATTATCTCCTGCATCACCGACCGCTTCATGGAGCTGACCGCCACTGAAAAGCGCATTGCCCAGTTCATTCTTGATGACGTCGCCACGGCGGCGGACTTGCCGATTGCCGAGCTGGCGCGTCTGACCCATACCAGCCAGGCCTCCGTCACCCGCTTTGCGCGTGCGTTGGGCTGCAAAGACGTGCGCGAATTAAAAATGAAGCTGGCGCAGTCCCTGGCGGTAGGACAGCGCTTTATTCTCGATGTACCGGATCTTGAAGGGGTACAGGGGATTTACGAGTCGATCATCAGCGTGCTGGAGACCAACCGCCGGGCGCTTAACGGCGAGGCGCTGAACAGGGCGGTTAGCTGGCTCAGCCAGGCGCGGCAAATTCTTGCCATCGGCATGGGCGGAGGCTCTACCATCTGCGCCCAGGAGCTGCAATACCGCTTTTTCCGCCTCGGCCTGCCGGTGGTCAGTCAGAGCGACGGCCTGCTGGTGCGGATGATGTGTTCCGCCGTCGCGCCGCAGGATGTGGTGCTGGTGCTGTCGCTGGGCGGCTATACCCCGGAGATGATTGAGAGTGCGGCGATTGCCAGGCAGTACGGGGCGAAAGTGATTGCCATTACGCCGCTGGAGACGCCCCTGGCGGAGCAGGCCGATCTGGTGCTGCCTCTGCTGGTGCGGGAAAACGACTACATCTTTAAGCCCAGTACCTCCCGCTACGCCATGCTGGCGATGGTTGACGTGCTGGCGACTGAAATGGCGATGGCGAACAAGGCGCAGACCAAAGACCGGCTGCGCCGTATCAAGCTGGCGCTGGACAGCCACCGCGGCGGCGTGGATCGCCAGCCGCTGGGGGACTGATCCGTGCCGACGTGCTTCGCTAGCCCTCCGACGGTTTGCGTTTGCCGATTGGCAGCGGCGGCGCTTCCGGCTGGCTTTCGCGTTCACGGGTAATCAGCGCCAGCGCCTCTTCCCGGCTGAGCGCGCTGGCAGGCGTGACTAGCGTCACCACTACCGCGCAACCCAGGCTGGTCAGTACCGACGGTACGCAGGGGTTGCCCCAGAAGGCGAGCCAGTCGCTGTCCATCAATACGGCGACCGAGGCACCCGCACCGCCCGCCAGCGCGGCCAGCGCCCCCTGCCAGTTAAAGCGGTTCCAGAAGCGGCCCAGAATCGAGCAGATAAACATGCCTGACATGATCATTGAGATCATTTTGGTGATATAGCTGATGATGTCGTTAGAGGTCAGGGCGAACAGCAGGGCAAGGGCGATAACCAGCACCAGGAAGATGCGCGACAGGCGAATGGCCTTCTCCGGCGCAGGCATATGGCCGGTCACCAGGGTGTAGAGATCGCGCAGGATGATCGATACCCCGGCGATGGCATCCGAACTGCCGGAGGACATATTGGCGGACATACCCGCAATCAGCACCGCCATCGCCAGCACCGGCGGCAGGACCTGGGTTGCGAACAGGAAGGCGAAGCCGCTATTGTCCAGCTGCGAGTTCATCGTCCAAACCGCCATGCCGATAATCGCGGGCAGGAAAGAGAAGAGCAGGTACAGCAGGCCGGTGATAGTAAACGACTGTCGCACCGACGACACCGTTTTTGCCGAATAGATGCGCTGACGATAAGAGGGGGTCGCCAGCACGCCGACGCCGATCACCATCGCCAGCGAGAAGGCGGGCAGAACGCCAAGCTTATCCACCGCAAACAGGCTCTGTGCCGCAGGATCGACGGCATGCTTAATATTCTCCCAGCCGCCGACGTGGTTCACCGCCAGCACGGCCATTAAAATAAAGCCGACAAACAGGATGATAGACTGAACGGTATCGATCCACACTACGGCGGAATAGCCCCCAATCCCGACATACACGACAAACGCCAGGGCAATAATAATTTTGGCGACGTTAATGTCTATTCCGCTGGCCCAGGCGAGATATAAACCACCCCCTAAAATATGCGCACCCAGCCAGCCAATAGAGGCAATAAATATCAGCACGGCGACCACGTTTTTAACAATTTTGCTGCCGCCGGTGTAATAAGAGATCTCTTCGCTCATGGTCATAAAGCGTAATTTACGCACCGGGGCAAATAGCCAGGCGACCAGTAAGATGCCCACCGCGCCGCCGAGGCCATACAGCATCCCGGCCCAGCCGTTGGTATAGCCAAAGCCTACTGCGCCGACGCTTGAGCCGGTGCCGACCATCGTGCCGACCGTTGATCCCAGGGTTAATATCATCGGCAACGAGCGGCCGCCCAGCAGAAAGTCATCGCCATTTTTTTGATGCCGCGAAACATACCAGCCGAGCGTAATCATGGCGCAGGCATAAAGGGTAAACCAGACCAGAAAAGAGATATTATTCATTGCTCACGTCCAGATATCGTTAATCTATTTCGTCTGCGCGAAACGGATGTGTTAACAGGACCGGTCACCTGAAAAAAGGCGCAGGGGATCCGAGAGTACAGGCAAAATAAATTTTGCCAGGGTACCGCGATAGCTTTTTTATAAATATGCGATCTCCCTTGCGCGCAAGGGAGAGGAGATTAGTTGATGCGAGCGGCGTTGTAGCAGGTCACATCGACTTCAACTTTGCAATCCACGACCAGGTCTGCGACGCAGCAGATGCGGGCAGGGGGATGATCGCCAAAAAATTCCCGGAAGACCTTGTTGAACGACTGGAAGTAGCGGGCGTCGGTCAGGATCACCTTCACGTGAACCACATCCGCCAGGGTATAGCCCGCTTCGGTCATGATATCCACGCAGTTCTGGATCGCCAGCCGGGACTGATCGACAATGCCGCCTTCCACCACTTCGCCATTTTTCATGGGGGTCTGGCCGGAGACGTACAGCCAGCCGCCTGCCTCTACCGCCCTGGCAAACGGCAGGTGCTGCCCGCCGGTGCCGGTCCCGCCTTCGGTGCCATAACGTTTAATGCTCATCGTTGCTCCTTATTATGTGGTCTGCCGACGCAGGAAACGCCCTGCGCGTCCTGTAATGTGCTTATTTTGGTCATAGCTCATGACGCCATTCACCATCACGGCGTCGATACCCTCTGCGGGCCGTTTGGGATCCGAGAAGCTGGCGACGTCGCGCACCGTCTGCGGATCAAACAGCACCAGATCCGCATAGTAGCCGGTTTTGATGAGGCCCCGCTGCGGCAGCTGGAAGCGCGCCGCCGACATGCCCGTCATCTTATGCACCGCCATCGTCAGCGGGAAAAGCTTCTCATCGCGGCAGTAATGGCCCAGCACGCGCGGGAACGCGCCCCACAGGCGCGGGTGGGGCATCGGGTCGTTCGGCAGCCCGTCCGAGCCGATCATGGTGACCGGATAGCGCAGTACCCGGCGCACGTCCTGCTCGTCCATGTTGTAGTAAATGGCCCCGGCGGGCATCAGCTGCTCCGCCGCGCTGTGCAGGCTCATCTGCCAGCCGTCCGCTATCTGCTGTAGCGTTTTGCCTGCCTGCTCCGGGTGCGGCTCAGACCAGGTGATGACGATGTCGAACTCGTCGGTCACCTGCTTGAGATCCAGCGTCGAGGAGCTGGCAGAGTAGGGGTAACAATCGCAGGCGATCTCCTGGTGCTGGCGCATCTTGTCGAAAAATGCCAACGTCTCCCGCGTGCGACCCCAGTTTTTCGCGCCGGCGCACTTATGGTGTGACACCACCACCGGCACCTTGCCGTGGCGGCCAATCCTGAACGCTTCGTCGAGCGCTTCCAGAATAGGTTCAAACTCAGAGCGCAGGTGCGTGGTATAGATACTTTTTTCTGCCGCCAGCTCTTCCGCCAGGGCCATCACTTCCTCGGTGGATGAGTGGAATGCCGTGGCGTAGGCCAGCCCGGAGCTCATGCCCAACGCCCCCTGCTGCAGCGCCGCGCGCAGCTGCTGGCGCATAGCGGCGATTTCGTCTGCGGTTGCCGCGCGGAACAGATCGTCCATGTGGTTATTGCGCAGGGTTGTGTGGCCTATCAGCGTCCCGACGTTGATGGCGGGCCGCGCGGCTTCCAGCGCGTGTGCGTAGGCGTCTACCGTCGGGTAGATAAAGTGCTCTTTCTCGCCCAGCAGGTTCATCGGATCCGGTACGTCGCTGCGGACCGTGGCGGTAGCGGCACTAATGCCGCAGTTGCCGACAATGACCGTGGTGATCCCCTGGCTGATTTTTGGCAGGTAATCGGGCATGCGGATGACGTTGGTATCGTCATGGGTATGCACGTCGATAAAGCCGGGCGACAGCACCTTGCCCGCGGCATCAATAACGTGCTCGGCCTGCGCGTGGATCGCTGGCGCGATCTCCACGATACGATCGCCGCTGACCGCCACGTCGGCGCGGTATTCGGGGCCGCCGCTGCCGTCGATGACGGTGGCATTTTTGAAAAGCCAGTCATGCTTCATAACACCTCACTCCCTTTTTGTTCTGCTGCCAAGTTAACCATTTACAAGCTGAAAAAACAGTGGAAAACTACGCAAAAGTCAGATCGTTTTGTGATACTTTTATTCAATAATTATAACGATACTATATTTATATCTTTATTTTCATATAGATAAATATGTTATTTTAACGTTAAAACACAATGACCCGTTAAGGATTATGTTATGAAATACCATTCCGATACGTTAGTACCCCATAAATCTGCGATAATGCGCACCCCGGCAAACGTGCTGGCGGAAGACATCTGCCTGCCAGCGGCGGTGCTTAAACAGTCGGCGCTGCGGAATAACATCGACTGGATGCAACGCTATGCCGACGTGCGCGGCGTCTCGCTGGCGCCGCACGGTAAAACCACCATGACGCCGTGGATCTTTCAGGCGCAGCAGCAGGCAGGCGCGTGGGCGATTGGCGTCGGCAGCGCCTGGCAGGCCGGGGCGGCTATGGCGAGCGGTATCAAGCGCGTGCTGATGGTGAACCAGCTGGTGGGGAAGGCCAACATGCAGCTGATCGCTCAGCTCAAGCAGCACTACCGTGACGTGGATTTTGCCTGCTGCGTGGACAGCGTGGAAAATGCCGCTGCGCTGGCAGATTTTTTTGCTGGGCAAAATCAGACGCTGGATGTGCTGGTGGAGCTGGGCGTGCCTGGCGGACGCTGCGGCTGTCGCTCCACCGACGCCGCGCTGGCGCTGGCGCAGAAAATCCACGACCTGCCGGGGCTGCGTCTGCGCGGGCTGGAGCTGTATGAGGGCGTGCTGCACGGTGACGATCCGCAGCCGCAGGTTGAAGCCCTGCTGCGCGACGCCGCCGAGCTTGCCTGCCATATGGAAAACCTGGTTGACGGCGAGTTTATCCTCACCGGGGCGGGTACCGTCTGGTATGACGTGGTGTGTGATATCTGGCTTGCGGCTAAGAAACCGGCGCAGTGCCGGATCGTGATCCGTCCGGGCTGCTATATCACCCACGACCGGGGGATTTATGCCGACGCGCAGCAGACGCTGATCGAGCGCGACCGCGTCGCCTGCGATCTTGGCGGCGATCTCGCCTCCGCCCTGGAGCTGGTGGCGATGGTGCAGTCGGTGCCGGAAGCTGACCGCGCGGTGGTAAACTTCGGCAAGCGCGACTGCGCCTTTGACGCCGGACTACCGCAGCCCATTGCCCACTACCGCCACGGCCAGGCGCTGCCGTTCTCGCCGCAGGCCATCGTCAGCGTCGGGATTATGGATCAGCACTATATGGTGAAGCTGGCAGCCGAAAGCGATGTCCGCGTTGGGGACATTCTGGTGTTTGGCACGTCACATCCGTGCCTGACCTTTGATAAATACAAAACGCTGCTGCTGATTGATGACGACTACCGCGTCGTCGACGAGCTCGATACGCTGTTCTGAGATGGTCGGAGATAATAGAAAGCGCCTAATAACCAGGCGCTTAAATCAAAACGCTAAAAATTTACATATGGATTAAAGTGTTGATAAAAAACAGTTTTAATTATTCATAATTAGACAGGGGGCGATAAGCCTTTACTTAAGCCACTTGATCACGACTTCATATAAATCTACTGTATAAATACACAGTAACTATTATAATAAGGTGACGTTCGTGAGTTTAACATTTTATAAGCCCGCTGAGCTGCGCGAAGTTCTTGCGTTTCCTCTCTTTGGCGATCTGGTGCCGTGCGGTTTTCCCTCGCCGGCGCAGGACTATGTGGAGCAGAGTCTCGACCTAAACGAATTAATGATCCACCACCCCAACGCGACCTATTTCGTGAAGGCGGCGGGGGACTCGATGATTGACGGCGGCATCAATGATGGCGATCTGCTGGTAGTAGACTGCTCCCGTACCGCCGCCCACGGTGATATTGTCATCGCCTCCGTTGACGGTGAATTTACCGTTAAAGAGCTTCAACTTCGCCCTGTTATCCAGCTTAATCCCCGCAATCCCCGCTATACGCCCATCCGCATCGGCAGTGAAGAGGCGCTCGAAATCTTCGGCGTCGTCACCCATATAATTAAATTCACGTGCTGACTCATGTTTGCCCTGGTGGATGTGAACGCATTCTATGCCAGCTGTGAAACGGTCTTCAGGCCCGATCTGAAAGGCAAACCCGTAGTGGTGCTCAGTAATAATGACGGGTGTGTCATCGCCCTCAGCGCGGAAGCGAAAAAGCTAGGCATTACGATGGGGGCACCGTTCTTTAAGCAGCGCGATCTGTTTCGCGCCCACCGCGTCACCTGTTTTAGCAGCAACTACGAGCTGTACGCCGATATGAGCCGTCGCGTCATGGGCACGCTGGAGATACTCTGCCCGCGCGTGGACGTCTACTCGATTGACGAGGCGTTCTGCGATCTTACTGGGGTGCGTAACTGCCGCGTGCTGGAGGAGTTTGGCCGCGAGATCCGCGCGACGCTGCTGCGTGATACCCACCTGACTGTGGGAGTAGGGATTGCGCAGACCAAGACGCTGGCCAAGCTGGCTAACTATGCCGCCAAGCGCTGGCCGCAGACCGGCGGCGTGGTGGATCTCTCGAACGTCGATCGGCAGCGGCGACTGATGGCGCAGCTGCCGGTCGAAGAGGTATGGGGCGTTGGGCGACGCCTCGCGAAAGCGCTGGATGCGCTGGGGATCAAAACCGTGCTACAGCTCGCCGATAGCGATATTCGCTTTATCCGCAAGCAGTTTAGCGTTGTCCTGGAGCGGACGGTGCGGGAGCTGCGGGGCGAGTCCTGCCTGGCGTTCGATGAGTTTGTGCCGGCGAAGCAGGAGATTGTTTGCAGCCGCAGCTTTGGCGAGCGTACCGCGGACTATGAGTCGGTCAGGCAGGCCATCTGCACCTACGCCTCGCGGGCAGCGGCCAGACTGCGCGGTCAGCATCAGTACTGCCGCTGCATCTCGGCCTTTGTGAAAACCTCACCCTTTGCCGCAGGCGAACCTTACTACGGCAACAGCGCGATGGTGAAGCTGCTGACGCCGACCCAGGACAGCCGGGATATTATCCACGCCGCGACGCGCTGTCTGGACACCATCTGGCGCGAAGGCCATCGTTATCAGAAGGCGGGTGTTATGCTCGGGGATTTCTATAGCCAGGGCGTGGCGCAGCTCGATCTTTTCGATGCCAATGCGCCGCGTCAAGGCAGCGAGGCGCTGATGGCGGTGCTGGATAAACTCAACGAAAAAAAAGGGCAGGGAACGCTCTATTTTGCCGGGCAGGGGATCCAGCAGGCATGGCAGATGAAGCGCGAGATGCTCTCGCCGCGCTACACGACCCGGTGGTCAGATCTGCCGATTGTCAGAGACCGCTAAACAGGCGTAAAAGAGGCAGCGCGGAAGTTAGAAGTTCTATTTTCCTGCGCTGTGAGACGTTATCCGTGTTAGAACATAGAATTACCTTATACGGAGAGCGTGTTGTTTATGGGTTTTTTTTCCGGTAATACCGGGCGGCTGTTCCTGGTAAACGTAATGACTGCCGTTTCATATGCATTTATTTTGCCTGTAATGAGTCTGTTTTTAATTAATGGATTACACGCAAGTCCGATTTTTATCACCTTTTACAGCCTGGGCTTCGCGTTGTCAGGACTGTTTTTTAGCCAGCTTATGGGAGGACTTGCAGACAAGGGATATCCCGCAAAGCGTCTCTTCATTTTCTCTGTTCTGGCGCTTTTTCTGGCGGGGATAGCGTTCACTTTCTGCCGTCATCCTGTCGAGGCACTGATCGTTGGCATTTTTCTTATGGGGCCAGGGAATGCTTCTATTCCATTACTCCTTTCGATGATCCGTAAACATTCAATGACGGCAGGACTTAACTCTACGCGACTGAATACGCAAATGCGTTCAGGTGTGTCTATTGTATGGATTGCGGGACCGCTCTGGCATTTGTCTTCGCCGACAAATTTGGATTCACGTTTAATTTTCTGGCTTCAGCTGCGCTTTCAGGCATGACCATACTTGTCAGTCAGCTACTGCTTGCGAAGGATAAAAAAACAATCGGCAAAGGCAGCACAAAAAAAGAGAGTGCCGGGAACGTCCCTATCGCTGGTGGCATTTGGGTATTGGGTGCAGTCATGATGCTGGCAAATTTATCAAATAATACATACCTGACCATCATGCCACTGTATCTGGTAAAGGAGCTTAATTTACCCGCCTCGTTTCCCGGTTTTCTGTTGGGAGCAACCGCCATAATGGAAATTCCCGTTATGCTTGCCGCTGCACATCTGGCAGAAAAAACAGGTAAAGAGCCGCTGATTATGGTCGCATTTATCTTTGCTGCCATCTATTACAGCCTGCTTCAACTGGCCAGTAACATGACTAAACTGATTGTGTTGCAGCTGTTAAACGGATTGTTTTTTGGCATTTTTGTCGGGCTGGGCATATCTCTTATTCAGGATGCTTTGCCAGAGCGCAGTGGCTTCGCATCCGCATTCCATTCTAATGCTATGCGCACAGGAATGATGGCTGGTAACGGAATTGCCGGTGTAATGGCGCAACTGGCTGGCTTCAGAATAACGCTGCTTGTGCCGTTATTGTCAGTGTGTTGTGCTGCTTTACTCATGTTCTGCATAAACAGAAGCCACGCTCTCAAAAAGCATTCAGTAAACGGTTGACCTTGCGAACAACTAGATGCAATCCAGCTTTACTGAAACCACCTGCACGCCACCTGTCATAGACCGGTAGCGTGCAGGGATTCTGACGCAGTAACTTATCTTAAATTGGTTTTGAAAAACTGCTCAAATTTAGCAAACGGAATTTTACCGGCAGCATTGTCATATAAATCGACGTGATTTGCGCCCGGTACAATCACCAGCTCTTTTTCTTTGCTGCCGACGGCTTTAAAGGCATCTTCCGCAAAATAGCGTGAATGGGCTTTTTCACCGGTGACAATCAGCGTAGGAATGGTGATTTCATTGGCATAGCTCAGCAGCGGCATATTCATAAAGGACAGGGGCATTGTCGCATTCCATGCGCCGGTTGAGTTTACGGAACGCACGTGGTAACCACGCGGCATCCGGTAATAGTCATAGAACTCTTTCAGCACCGGATGCGGATCCGCAGGTAACGTTTCCGGCAAAATGCGATCCGAGGCGCTGACATTGCCTTCCTTATCGACATTAATGTCATGACCACCGGGAGCGAAAGTGCCTTTCTCAGCATCCTTCCAGCGCTGCTCGTTCAGATAGTGCAGAACGGCGCGACGATCGGCGGTGGTATAGCGATCTCTACCCTCACCCACGCCGTGACCCATCGCACGACTCATGTCGTACATCACGCTGGTGGCGACCGCTTTTACGCGGGTATCCATCGCGGCGTCATTTAATGCCATGCCACCCCAGCCACAGATACCGAGTAAACCGATACGGTTGCGATCCACCTCTTTCTGCAGGCCGAGGAAATCAACCGCCGCGCTAAAGTCTTCGGTATTGATATCCGGAGAAGCGACATTACGCGGGGAGCCGCCGCTTTCGCCAGTATAAGAGGGATCAAACGCCAGGGTTACAAACCCCTGCTCAGCCAGCGTCTGCGCATACAGACCGCTGGATTGCTCTTTGACCGCGCCAAAAGGGCCACTGACGGCGATGGCCGCCAGCTTACGTTCGCCGCGATCTTTAGGAATATAGAGATCCCCCACTAAGGTGATCCCGTAGCGATTCTGGAAGCTCACCTTGCGGTGATCGACCTTGTTGCTTTCGGCAAAGGTTTTATCCCATTTTTCAATCATCGAAACGGGTGCATTCGGATTCGTTGTATCGGCATAGCTCATGGTTGTTACTCCACTTAATGATGCGCATAGCAGCATGGCGGGCAGGGTGACTTGCAGTTTTTTAGTAAGGGTTTTCACTAAGCGCTCCTCGAAAACACGTGACTGGGACAGGCCTCATACGGACAACGCTGCTGTGCTTTGTTGCAATGCGCTCATTATAATCAGCACTTACCGTGCTGATTAGAGGGTGAAAAACGCTAAGATTAATATAATATTGTTATAAATAAGGAAGAGAATAGTGAGGTCTATAAATGGCGAAACGGGAAAACTATAACGACCTCTATCTGTTTATGCTGGTTGTGCAGGAGGGAAGCTTTACTGCTGCGGCGCAACGACTCGGATTGGCTCAGTCGGGTATCAGCCGTTCTGTCCGCGAACTGGAGCAGCGCCTGGGTTTGCAACTTCTGGTGCGCACTACACGCAAATTGTCACTGACGCAGGCAGGAGAGCAACTCTACCGAACGGTGCAGTCCGGATTCGATACGCTCGATACGGGGCTTGCTACCGTGGCCCATTATCGTCATACCCCATCAGGAACGGTACGCATCAATGCCAGCCAGCACACCATTGATAAAGTGCTGCTGCCAAAGCTGGCGATTTTCAAACAGCACTATCCTGACATCAGGCTTGAACTCATCAGTGAAAGCCGGTTTGTCGATATTATTGCTGAACGATTCGATGCTAGCGTACGCCTGGGGCCGGAGGTCAGCAACGGCATGGTCGCTGTGCGCATTACGCCCGACATGGAGATGGCCCTTGTCGCTACGCCTGAGCATTTTCGTCGCTACGGCTTCCCGCAAACGCCTGCCGATCTCGTGAGGCACCCCTGCATTGCTTACCAGCTTGGCGACGGAAGCGTATACGCATGGGAGCTTGATAACGAGGGTAAAAAAATTACGCACCAGCCGCAGGGGCAGTGGGCTTTTGCTGACAGCTATATGGAAGCCAAAGCCGCCAGGTTGGGCCTGGGGTTGGCCTATGTCCCCGAAGAGCTGATTGCCGACGATTTGGAACAGGGCACCCTTGTCAGAGTGCTGCAACGTTACAGCCTCCGCCTGGAAGGATCGTTTTTATATTACCCGCATCGTAATGTGTCACCGGCTCTGCGAGCCGTCATTGATACACTGAAAATTTAAAAGATTACGTTGGGAAAATTAGGCCTGTTGCAGCCTGTTCAAATCCCTGAGCATCCGCTTAAGGCATTTGAGCTTATTTTTATCGCGGATGACCCCTGAAAGCTTGCTGAGTTGAAAAAGCGTTTTGTCACCGAAACCATCGATGACCTTGAAACGATATTCCTGACGCGCATTGTCCCAGGCGTAGACGATATTTTTACAATGCAGGGAGTTAATAATGACACTGGTAGTGACAAACCATGCTAAAAACACGTTTAGCTTCTGCAGTTTATTGGCATCAAGCTCTTTGTTCAGCGCAAGCTGATAAAGATTTTGCGCGATGCGGTTATGCTCATCGCACTCCTTCACAATGACTTGTCCTATGCCCCTGTTGGTTTCAACAAGGCCTTCAATCCTTTGCATATAAAGCGAGTCCGTTTGGTTATTCGGCTTACACTCTTTAAGCTCGCGGTAGACTTCACGCAGTTTGCTTTTGTACTTCACAATGTCGGGAATAACGATTTTGATCAGCAACTGGCTATCGTGCGGATGCTGGAAGACGTAGCGATCGTTACCTCTTGTCAGTAAATTTTCATCGGTCAATACAAGCGCTTGCTTCATGATAGTTTTTGACTCTTACCCTATGGGAAATGGAAATGCCTAACGATCATGTGTCGACAATTTCTATGCGTTTAAAAAATAATATGTTTCTCTATATAAACAGTTGATATACGAACCGCACATTTGCTCAATAAATAATCACTTTGGCGAGATTTGAACGAAGGATGTGAACAGGAGAGGGACAATGATTTCAAAAGACAATGCTGAACACTATATCTGGGGTGATAATTGCGACGGCTGGTATCTGGTAAATCGGCAGGATATGTTGATTATTCATGAAAAAATGCCTCCGGGGACGCACGAAAAGCGGCACTTTCACTCCATTTCCAGACAGTTTTTTTATGTTCTTGAGGGGAACCTGACGATGGAACTGGAAGGGGTTAAACATGAAATCAAGGCTCAGCAGGGAATTGAAATTCCCCCGGGGGCAAAACATCAGGCCAGGAACGACAGCCAATTACCCGTAGAATTTATCGTTATTTCGCATCCGACAACGCGAGGCGATCGTTCCGATCTCGCCTCCAACTGATAACGGTTCTCTGACAGCAGCGTTGACTCGATGATTAGCAGAAAGCAATATCCTTGGTAGTGGGATATGAGGAACGTCCGCTTTGAGCGAGGAGCGGACATCGAATCTTAAAATCCGTCGAAGCAGTTACGCCATGAAGTGACAGGATTAACTTTGCCGATCTCTGGTTTACCAAATCACTATTGTTCAGCTTCACTCATGCCATTAAAAAAGACCATATCTTTGTAAGGATGCTTCAGACATGCATTAAGGCGGCTGTTTAAATCACCGTCATGAATTTCCAGCTTATGCCCATCCGGATCCAAAAGATAGATGGAGTTCCCTTCACTCTTGTTTGATTTCCATTCCTCAATGCCTAGTGATTTCAGGTGATTAGAAAAAACATCAAAATCCTCGCTTCGGATGCTAAATGCGTAATGAGTGTAATCCTGCCGAGGAGAAACCTCATCAACAGAAAGGCACAGCCACAAATCACCCTGACAAAGGTAAGCTCCAGAAGTCCATCGGGCCTTGGGGGTAAAACCTAGTGTCTTTACGTAAAAATCAAAACTTGTAGAAATATCGTTTACAGCGATTGTTATGTGGTTCAGTCCGGTAAGCATTTACTGTCTCTTAAGCAGGATGCAGGAAGTAATAAGCTATCATAAAGAACTACTGCGCAATGTCCGCTTCTGGCACAAAGCGGACATCCAGATATTGAAGTTACTCGACTTAATGTAACTATTTCAATCGTTTTAACGCTCATGCGCCCCGCGCTTGCCTCGTTCCGCTGAAACAGGTTTTTTAACGCCGGACTGACTCTTAACGGCTCAGTCTAAGGCGGACATAAGCTTATCCTAAAGGTTGTTTTTAACCGAGGATATCATTATGGCATTACCTGATCTGATTTTACCCCAGGCAACGGATAACGTGATTCAATCTGCGGATATTGCGCTGGTGGGCGGCGTGGCGGTCTCTATTCCTGCCTATGTGAATGCTCAGCAGAGCGATCTTATCTGCGTGGTCTGGGGAGGCATGCGCCAGGCGGCAAACGTTGTTACCGATGTTAATGAGGATTTTCCTATGGTGTTCCTCATCCCAGATGACCTGGCAGCAATCGGTCAGCACACGGTATCGTATTACATGGTTGATAATGCCGGGAACGAGGGTTCAAGCAATCTCATCACGGTAACAATTAAGTAATCATCACCAGGCCAGAAGAGCGGCCTGGTTTAACGTATTACCTTCCGCTCGGGAAATTTCCCCTTTACCACGCCATCATAAAAGCGGCCTTTCGACACTACGGTCAAAAACACGGTAAATATGCGCAGCGGTACACCGTGATACTGATAGCAGCTGCGATCGTGAAATAAAACTTCCAGCGTGCAGGAGGCTTCGTCATAGCCAACAGAGGCGATACGTGATGATACGACAGGTTGATGGCGCATGGCGGGACTCCTGGCAGGCTAGCACAGGAGAGAGTATTACACGTTTTGCCCGGCAATGCCGGGCAAAAACAGGGTCTTATTCCGCCTCGCTCTTCTCCGCTTTTCCTGCCAGCTGCGCCAGGAAGTCGTAGCGTTTTTGCAGATCGGCGGTGGCATCCTTCCACAGCTGCTCTGCCACCTCCGGCTGCTGGGCATTGAGGCGACGGAAGCGCTGCTCCTTCAGCAGCGTATCGGCCAGCGCATCTGACGGCGGACGAGAGTCCAGCGCCAGCGGCAGCTTGCCCTCGTCGGCGCGGCGCGGGTCGAAGCGGTAGAGCGGCCAGAAACCGGTTGCCGTGAGCTGGCGCATCTGATCGTGACTGAGGGCCAGATCGTAGCCGTGCTCTTCGCAGGGGCTGTAGGCGATAATCAACGACGGCCCTGGATAGGCCTCCGCCTCCTGAATCGCCTTCACCGTCTGGTTAAGCTGCGCGCCAAGTGATATCTGCGCCACGTAGACATGGCCGTACATCATCATGCTGACGCCCAGATCCTTACGCGCCTTGCGCTTGCCGTGCTCGCCAAACTTGGTCACTGCCCCGAGCGGCGTCGCCTTCGAGGCCTGGCCGCCGGTGTTGGAGTAGCACTGGGTATCCAGCACCAGAATGTTGACGTTCTCCGTCAGGCTCAGGACATGATCCAGCCCACCAAAGCCAATGTCATAGGCCCAGCCGTCGCCGCCGATCAGCCAGATGGATTTCTCCACCAGCGCATCGGCATCCGTCAGCAGCTCTTCGGCTCCCGCCACGCCGGTCAGGTGCTGGCGCAGAGCGGCAACCTGTTCCCGCCGGACTTCCGGCGTCGCTTCCGCATGCAGCGCCGCGTTAAGCTCGGCCGGGATCGCCTCGGCGAAGGTCTCCAGCATGCGCATCACTCGCTGACGATGCTGGTCAACGGTGAGACGGAAGCCCAGCCCGAACTCGGCGTTATCTTCAAACAGTGAGTTAGCCCACGCCGGACCGCGTCCGTTGGCATCGGTAGTGTAGGGGGTCGAGGGCAGATTGCCGCCGTAGATTGAGGAGCAGCCGGTGGCGTTGGCAATCAGCATCCGGTCGCCGTAGAGCTGGGTCAGCAGCTTAATATACGGCGTTTCACCGCAGCCGGAGCAGGCACCGGAGTACTCAAACAGCGGGGTGATGAGCTGCGAGGTGCGAATATCGATACGCTCCAGTGTGCTGCGGTCAATCTCTGGCAGATCGAGGAAGGCGTCGTAGTTAACCTTCTCCTCCTCCACGTGCTCAAGGCGGGACATCATGTTGATGGCCTTGATCTCCGGGTTCTGGCGATCCTTGGCCGGGCACACCTCTACGCAGAGGTTACAGCCGGTGCAGTCCTCCGGCGCGACCTGCAGGACGTACTTCTGGCCACGCATATCGCGGGATTTAACGTCCAGCGACTGCAACGACGCCGGGGCGTTCTCCAGCGCCTCGGGGGAAACCACTTTTGCGCGAATGGCGGAGTGCGGGCAGGCAGCGACGCAGTGGTTACACTGGGTACAGATCTCCGGCTTCCAGATAGGGATCGCTTCGGCAATATTGCGTTTTTCCCAGCGGGTGGTGCCCAGCGGCCAGGTGCCGTCCGGCGGCAGGGCGGAGACCGGTAGCGCATCGCCCAGCCCGGCCAGCATCGCGGCGGTGACGGTTTTCACAAAGTCCGGCGCGGCGTCGCTAACTACCGGCGGACGATACGGGCTGGCGGCGTTAACATGCTCCAGCGGCACTTCAAATAGCGATTCGCGGGCCAGAGCCAGCGCCTGCCAGTTACGCTCGACCAGCTCCTGGCCTTTGCTGCTATAGCTTTTAGCAATGGCCCCCTGCAATGCGGCCAGCGCGGTATCGCCGGGTAAAATCTGCGTCAGATGGAAAAATGCCATCTGCATAACGGTGTTGATTCGTGCCGCCAGACCACACTCGCGGGCGATCTTCGCCGCATTGATAATATAGAAGCGGGCCTGTTTCTGGTTCAGTACCGCCTGCACCTCCTGCGGCAGTCGCGCCCAGACCTCGTCGGCGCTGTAGGGGGTGTTGAGCAAGAAAATACCGCCAGGCTTCAGGCGCTCGGCCATCTGGTACTTATCGATAAACTGCAGCTGGTGGCAGCCAACAAAATCCGCCTGCGAGACCAGATAGGCAGAGCGAATCGGCTGCTCGCTGACGCGCAGATGGGAGACCGTCAGGCCGCCCGCTTTCTTCGAGTCGTAGACAAAGTAGCCCTGGGCATACCACGGCGTGGCGTTACCGATAATTTTGATGTTGTTTTTGGTCGCCGAGACGCTGCCGTCGCTGCCCAGGCCATAGAAGAGCGCCTCAAGCTTCGCGCCGGAGGGCAGGGTGTTCTCCGGCAGCGGCAGGGAGAGGTTGGTGACATCATCATAGATGCCGACGGTAAAGCGCGGTCTGGGCTTCTCCGCTCGCAGCTCGTTAAAGATAGCCAGCACGCACTCCGGGCCAAACTCTTTCGAGGAGAGACCGTAGCGCCCGCCGATGACGCGCGGCAGGGTATCGCGCTCGCCCAGGTTAAAGGCCTCCGCCAGCGCGGTCATGATATCGAGATAGAGCGGCTCTGCCTGTGCGCCTGGCTCTTTGGTGCGATCCAGCACGGCAATCCGCTGCGCGCTCTGGGGCAGCACCGCCAGTAGATGCTGCGCCGAGAAGGGACGATAGAGGCGCACCTTCAGCACGCCAACCTTCTCATGGTGGGTCAGCAGCTCATCAACGACCTCTTCGCAGGTGCCGATTGCCGATCCCATAATAACAATGACCCGTTCCGCCTGCGGATGGCCGTAGTACTCAAACGGCTGATAGCGGCGACCGGTGGCCTCGGCGAACGCATCCATTGCCTGTTCAACGTGATCATACACCGCGTTGTACCACGGGTTGGTTGCTTCGCGAGACTGGAAATAGGTATCCGGGTTAGCAGAGGTACCGCGGATCACCGGATGGTCGGGATTCAGGGCGCGAGCGCGGTGGGCGGCAATCTCATCGGCGGGAAGCAGGCTACGGATCGTCTCATCAGCCAGCGGGACGATTTTGTTGATCTCATGCGAGGTACGGAAGCCGTCAAAGAAGTGAATAAAGGGCACCCGGCTCTTCAGGGTGGCAACGTGGGAGATCAGCGCAAAATCCTGCGCCTCCTGAACGCTGCCTGCACAGAGCATAGCGCAGCCGGTCTGACGCACGGCCATTACGTCAGAGTGATCGCCAAAGATAGAGAGTGCGTGGGTAGCCACGGTGCGGGCGGCAACGTGCAGGACGAAAGGCGTCAGCTGACCCGCCAGCTTGTAGAGGGTCGGGATCATCAGCAGCAGGCCCTGCGACGAGGTGAAGGAGGTGGAGAGCGCCCCCGTTTGCAACGCGCCGTGCACGGCGGCAATCGCCCCAGCCTCGGACTGCATCTCTACCACCCGAGGCGTATCG
Source organism: Pseudescherichia sp. (assembly GCF_032052675.1). Classification (NCBI taxonomy): domain Bacteria; kingdom Pseudomonadati; phylum Pseudomonadota; class Gammaproteobacteria; order Enterobacterales; family Enterobacteriaceae; genus Pseudescherichia; species Pseudescherichia sp. The sequence goes on along the minus strand of NZ_DAMBWA010000002.1, from coordinate 337,185 downwards.
CCCCACACGTTTTTTAGCCCGTTGCCGGCCCAGGCATCCGCCTGCTCGGCCATCGTTGAACTGGGCGTTATCGGGTATATGGCGATAACTTCGCTGGCGCGGAACGCCACCGAGGCGACCGCGCCATTACCATCAACTGTGATCATAGGTTTGCTCTCATTGCGTAAATGTTCACTTCTCACTCCAGTATAGACAGCCAGCCCGGAGCGGTTTTTGATCTAAAAGTGAAGATATCGCAAAATAGCGCGCTGCATTTTCCCGTCTGTAGCACTGGCAAACTATTTCAATTTACCCCTTGCACTGTGCGGTTAATCATGCGTTAATAGCGTAACGATGTAGCACTGAAATTATCTTTGTACTCCACGAAACCCTCTCACTGTTTGTATCTTCTGATATTTCCCTGTAGATGTTTTCCCCGCTGATAAAAATTTTATTCAGCCAGTAATTTTCTCTGCAACTATTTTCTGCAAATGCAGCAACGACCGCTATACTTCTAATGGGAACAGCGGGTTAAGGCAGGCCTGAACGGCAGCCCTCGTTGAAAATAACTATGAAAAAAGGACACTATTATTACTAATCACATTCATTTCCGATGCCCACGCTGTCATGGCTCGCAGTACAGAACTTCACATTTTGACGTTAGCGAAGCGAATCCCTTCGGCGCAAAATGCATTTTTTGTAAGTCTTCCATGATTATGTTGAATAACCTCTCAGCACCCCTCTCCGCTGCGCACGTAGCGCTGGATCTACGCACCTAGCGTAAACGGGGCCGTCAGGCCTGTGGCATAGCGCAGAGTGACAAAAAACGCTATGCCGGACAGAAAACCCGCATCCTCCTCTCGACGTCAGGCGCTACGCTGCCTATTATGCATAGGTTTTGCTAACTCAGAGGGGGAGAAGAAATGCGTACAGCGTTATGGGTAGGGTGTGCTATCTGGTTACTTTCGGCATGTAGCAGCGAGCCGGTACAGCAGGCCACGGCGGCGCATGTCGCGCCAGGGCTGAAGGCGGCTATGTCAAGCACGGGTCAAGCCAACTGCGCCATGATTGGCGGTTCGCTGTCGATTGCCCGTCAGCTGGATGGCTCCGCCACGGGCATGTGCGCACTGCCTAACGGTAAACGCTGTAGCGAGCAATCTCTTGCCACCGGCACCTGCGGCAGCTACTGATTACTGCGCCGCGTCAGCCAGCTTATAGATTAGCGTTTGATCCGCCGTGGTCAGCGTCAGTTGGCTATCGGTAAGGTCTACCTGCGCGCCCTCTTTGAGCAGGGTGCCAATCACGGTATCCAGTTCGCTACGCTGCGGATCGGCACAGGCCATGCGGGTCATCACCAGCGCTTTTGCCGACAGCTCGCCGCTCGAGAGTTTCCCCTGGCCAGAGAAACGGTTGCACATGCTGCCGGAGATCGCCATTTTCTCGCCGAAGCTTAACTCGGGCGGATCCTCGCCGGGGGTAATCGCCTTGCCGTTAACGTTCTCCAGCACAAAGCGGTGTCCGACAAGCTGCTCGCTGGTCACGGAGACCTTTCCATCCCGCACGCAGCCCGCCAGCAGAACACACATCGCGGTTAAGGCAATAACTCTTTTCATAATGACTCCCTGAAGATCCTCCGTGGTAAGTTCTATTTTATCAGTACGGTGCGGGAAGTCTTGCGGGATAGTCTGAAACTCCCCCCGCAGGCGGAGGGAGACACGTTGAATAACGCTTAAACTAGCTCGTTAGGGCAGCGATCGTCATTTTCCAGCTGGCGCAGGTTCTCCAGCGTGGTCTGTGAGATGCTGATCAGCGCTTCAGCGGTTAAAAACGCCTGGTGCCCGGTAAACAGCACATTATGGCAGGCGGAGAGGCGGCGGAAGACATCATCCTGGATAACGTCGTTCGACTTATCTTCAAAGAAGAGATCGCGCTCGTTCTCGTACACGTCCATACCCAGCGCACCAATTTTCTGCGTCTTCAGCGCCTCAATGGCTGCCTGAGAGTCAATCAGCCCGCCGCGGCTGGTGTTGATGATCATCACGCCATCCTTCATCTGCGCGAAAGCGTCGCGGTTGAGAAGATGGTAATTGTCGGCGGTTAGCGGGCAGTGCAGGGTGATAACCTCGGCGTTGGCAAACAGCGTCGGCAGATCGACATACTCAACGCCCAGCTCCAGCGCGGCCGCGCTCGGGTAGGGATCGGACGCCAGCAGGCGCATACCAAAACCTTTTAAGATACGCAGGGCGGCAACGCCGATTTTTCCTGTGCCGATCACCCCGGCGGTTTTACCGTGCATGGTGAAGCCGGTCAGCCCCTCAAGGGAGAAGTTAGCGTCGCGGGTACGCTGGTAGGCGCGGTGAATACGACGGTTAAGGGTCATCATCATGCCGATGGCGTGCTCGGCTACCGCTTCCGGTGAGTAGGCCGGGACGCGAACCACGCGCAGCCCCAGCTCTTTTGCCGCCTCGAGGTCGACGTTGTTAAACCCGGCGCAGCGCAGGGCGATAAACTTAACCCCATGCTTTTTTAGCTCCTCCAGCACCGGACGGCTGCCGTCATCGTTAACAAAAATGCACACGCCGTCGCAGCCGTGGGCCGTCTTCGCCGTTTTTTCCGTCAACAGGAAGTCAAAGAATTCAAGGTCGTATTGATAGCTCTCGTTAACCTGCTGCAAGTACTTTTTATCGTACTGCTTGGTGCTGTATACCGCGAGTTTCATAAGCTTTTCTCCAGTGATTTAGGAGTAATTATAGCCAGTTACGTTAGGTCTTAACATAAGAATTGATGTAGGTTATGTTATAATATAACATAACCTCTCTTGACATGGACTGAGGGTAAAATTTTGGCTAACCATTTTGGAAAATTTGCAGTAGCTCTGGGAGCGTTATTGATGGGGGGAGATGCACTGGCGCATGGTCACCATGCACACGGTAAACCGCTGACGGCGCTGGAGCAAAAAGCGGCCGAAGGTGAGTTCGATGATAAAGACGTTAAAGCGCGCGATCTAAGCGACTGGGACGGCATGTGGCAATCTATCTATCCCTACCTGCTTAGCGGCGACCTCGATCCGGTTTTCAAAAAGAAGGCTGAGAAAGAGAAGGGTAAAACCGCCGAGGAGATCAAAGCGTACTACCGTAAGGGGTACATAACGAATGTCGATACGCTGGGTATTGAGAACGGCGTGATGGAGTTTCATACCGGAGACAAGGTGAGCAGCTGTAAGTATGAATCGGCGGGCTATAAGATCCTCACCTACGCCTCGGGTAAAAAAGGCGTGCGCTATCTGTTTGAGTGTAAAGATGCCAGCAGCAGCGCGCCGAAGTTCGTGCAGTTTAGCGATCACACTATTGCTCCGCGCAAGTCAGCGCACTTCCATATCTTTATGGGCAATACCTCTCAGGAGGCGCTGCTGAAGGAGATGGATAACTGGCCGACCTACTATCCGTATCAGCTCAGCAAGGAGCAGGTAGTCGACGAGATGCTCCATCACTAAAAGTAAGGGGCGGCAGTAGTATGTAATCAACAGCTTAACGTGGCACAATGGCGTCAGTATGGGTTACTTTTCGGGATGCTGACTTGCCCATGAGGGGTAAATACAAAGCCGCCATTGCGCTTCTCCTGCTGTTGATACTGTTGCCGCTGACGCTGCTGCTTACGCTTGCCCAGTGGCTGCCGGGACTTGCGGGCATCTGGCTGCCTGCAGGTACCCGTATCATGCTGGAGGCCAGCCCGCGCCTGACCCGACACGCCCTGCAAATCCCCGACCTGCGTTATCTGGTGGGCGATTGCCCGCTGGCCTGGATCCAAAACGCAGAGATCACCCATCCCAGCCGCTGGCAGCTGACAATTGACTCGCTCGATCTCAATCAAGCTTGCCTGGAAAAACTCCCCGACACCGAATCCTCTGCCGCCGCGCCGCGCACTCTGGCCGAGTGGCAGGCCATGTTGCCCTATGCATGGGTCACTGTTAATCGAGTGACAGTGTCACCTTTCCAGGCCTGGGAGGGGACCTTATCTCTCTCATTAACGCCAAAGGTGCAACAGCTGCGCTATCGCGGCGACCGGCTTACGCTTGCTGGAACGCTACGTGGGCAGGCGTTAACGGTTAACGAGCTGGCGCTCTCCCTGCTTGATGGGCAACCGCCGATCGCGCTGTCGGGAGAGTTCACGCTGCCGCGTCTGCCCGCCGGTGCGCCAGTGAACGGGCGGGCCACCGCGACGCTTAGCCTGCCGCAGGTACCGTCCGGGGTCGATGCCGAAGTAGAGTGGCGGGATAACGCGGGCCAGCTGATCGTTATGGCACGGGATAACCCGGATCCGCTTCTCGATCTGCCGTGGCAGGTGACCCGACAGCAGCTAACGATCAGCGATGGCCGCTGGCAGTGGCCGTATCAGGCGGGCGTGCCGCTGAGCGGTCGCATTGGAGTGCGGGTGAAAAACTGGCAGCAGGGGCTGGAAAAGAGTGAAATTAGCGGTCGGCTGAACGTGTTAACCCAGGGGCAGGCCGGCAAGGGCAACGCGGTGCTGAGCTTTGGACCTGGGCGCTTGAGCACTAAAGAGAGCGCGATGCCGCTCCAGCTCACCGGCGAGGCAAAGGAGGGGGATCTGATCTTCTACGCAGTGCTGCCTGCCCAGCTAACTGGGTCCCTGGCCGAACCGCAGCTGCGTTTTTCCCCCGGCGCGCTGCTGCGCTCCCGAGGGCGAGTCATTGATTCCCTGAATATCGATGAGATCCGCTGGCCGTTGGCGGGCGTCACGCTGACCCGGCAGGGCGTGGACGGGCGGCTACAGGCGATCCTGCGAGCCCACGAGGCGCAGCTGGGAGATTTTGTTCTGCATCTCGATGGCCGGGCGCAGGATTTTTTGCCGGATAACGGACTGTGGCGGTGGGCCTACTGGGGAGAGGGCAATTTTACGCCGATGCAGGCGCGCTGGGACGTCAGGGGCCGGGGCGAGTGGCGCAACAGCGATATCAACCTGACGGATCTCTCTACCGGTTTCGATAAGTTACAGTACGGCAGTTTGCAGGTACGCCAGCCCCGGCTGGTGCTTGACGCGCCGATTCGCTGGTCGCGGGATCCGCAGCATCCACACTTTAGCGGGGCGCTGTCGCTGGACGCGCAGGAGACCGCTATTAACGGTGGTGGCGGGCTGCCGCCCTCGACGCTTAAGTTCAGCGTTGAGGGTAGCGATCCGACGCTGTTTCAGTTTAAGGGCGATCTCCATGCGGCAGCGATCGGACCGGTACGGGTCAACGGGCGCTGGGACGGGGAGCGCCTGCGGGGCCTGGCCTGGTGGCCTCGCCAGCCGCTAAGCGTTTTTCAGCCACTGGTGCCGCCTGACTGGAAGATGGATCTGCGCGACGGCGAACTCTACGCCCAGGTTGCTTTCTCCGCCGCGGCGGATCAGGGATTTGAAGCGGGTGGACACGGGGTGATCCGTCAGGGCAGCGCCTGGTTGCCCGATAATAAGTTCAACGGCGTCGACTTTATCTTACCTTTCCGCTTTAGCGAGACAGGCTGGCAGTTTGGCACGCGCGGGCCTGTGTCGCTGCGCATTGCCAAGATCAGCAATCAGGTTACCGCCCGCAACTTCACCGCCAATCTGCAGGGCGCATATCCGTGGCGCGAGGATAATCCGCTGCTGCTTAGCGACGTCAGCGTCGATCTGCTGGGTGGCAAAGTGACCATGCAGCAGCTGCGAATGCCCCAGCACGATGCGGCCCTGCTACGCCTGCAAAATATCTCCTCAAGCGAATTGATCACTGCCCTGCATCCGAAGCAGATTGCGCTCTCGGGGCCGATCAACGGCGCGCTGCCGCTGTGGCTGGAGCATGAGAAGTGGCTGATTAAAGATGGCTGGCTTAACAGTCCCGCTGCGCTGACGCTGCGTCTTGATAACGACACTGCCGACGCGCTGGCGAAGAAGAATATCGCGGCGGGGGCGGCTATTAACTGGCTGCGCTATATGGAGATCTCGCGATCCTGGACCACGCTCAACCTGGATAACCAGGGGGAGCTGACGCTTCAGGCCACGCTGCACGGCACCAGCTACGTTGAGGGGAAGCGCAACACCGTGGATCTCAACTACCATCATGAAGAAAACGTATTCACCCTGTGGCGCAGCCTGCGCTATGGCGACAACGTAGAGACACGGCTTGAACAGCATGCGGCGCTGCCGGGCTGTTCGCCCGATCGGGGATGTAAGGAAAAATAATGAGAACCCTCAATGCCTCTGTAGGCCTGCTGCTTCTGCTGATGCTGAACGGCTGCACGCCGCGCATCGAGGTGGCGGCCCCAAAGGAGCCGATCACCATCAATATGAACGTAAAGATCGAGCATGATATCAACATCAAGGCGGACAAAGAGGTGGAGGCCTTGCTGAAAGATCAGAAGTAGGACGGTCGCATTACCAGCGTTAATGATTATCAGGAGAGAAAAATGACGATATCAGCACGCAATTATTCACCCGGAAAAGCGACCTCTCCCTGCATGAACGTATGGCTTAACCGGTCCTGTTGTAAGGAAGAAGATATGGCTTTAGAAGCCTTTGTTAGTAAGCGAAGCAAACACAATGCGGGTAAGCCACTCTACCCGCACAAACATAAAGATGGCATGTTTGTAGCCTCACACTCTCGCTTTGAGGCCGACTATATTCGAGTGGAGACATCAGAGCAACTTCAGGCTTTGGTTGATGCAGGATATGGAGCGCGTATGTCCAATCCAGCTTTAAATATTGCTCCTTCATTTGTTCTTAGTAAAAATATCAGAATTACAGATAGCTATACGCTATTAGACGAGTTGAAAAAAAGCTTTTCAGCTCTTGAGCTTGATCTCGATTCTACACGTAAACGCAGGGCGGAGCAGACTTTCCTTCGGTTGTATTTGCTTAAAAAACAAATGGTTGGTCAGTGTGTTATATGTGGCTCAACGTTGCCAGAAAAGCTGCTCGTAGCAGCTCACATAAAGAAAAGAGCTGAATGTTCTACTGAGGAAAAGCTAGATTTCGATGCTATTGCCGGCTTAATGTGTAAGTTGGGTTGTAATGATTTATTTGAGCAAGGATACATCTACGTAAGCGAAGGGAAAATTTTAAAAAATCCAAATGCAATAAGTACATTATATTTAGAAAAAGTATTATCAAGGTTAGAAGGTCTCAGCGTAGCCAATTGGGAGCAAAGTAAAATGTATTACGCCTGGCATAGAAAAAAATGGACTGAGAAAACATAATCTCTGGTAATATCTCATTAAGAAATAGAAAAAAGGTGCGTTAAGTTCAAACACGATCTGACTGTTGCGGGGATTGCTCCCCATCAGTGCCGTACCGCATAGCACCATGATTGCCACAAGGGCATATTTCGTCGGCATGTTATTGCCTCCATGCAAAGAAGGGGCTAACATCCAAATTGTTGGGTTTGGTCGTTAGCCTCAGGTTGATAGAAATATCGCCTGGGGCTTTCAACTTTTTGGACTCCCAACATGCCTGAAGCCGCAAAAAGCCTCAAGCACCCAACGGCATTCTAACGGCGGGTGGCGCAGTCGGTATAACAGCGTAAGGGATTTGCGGCGCGGCTCGGAATAAAGAGAGCAGGAAGGGCAGAGAACCCCCCTCTGCCGCAGCAGAAGGGGAAAATGCTTAGGCGGTAACGATACTGTCGATGGCCGCTTTCGCGTCGGCCTGGGCTTTGGTCGCCACTTCCGGGCCGTAGGCAATGCCTTCGGCGAACACGAAGTTCACGTCGGTGATACCGATGAAGCCGAGGAACAGCTTCAGGTACGGGGCGATCAGGTCGGATGGGGTATCCTTATGGATGCCGCCACGGCTGGAGAGCACAACCGCACGTTTGCCCGTCACCAGGCCTTCCGGACCGTTCTCGGTGTAGCGGAAGGTCACGCCCGCACGGGCAACCAGGTCAAAGTAGTTTTTCAGCTGGGTCGGGATGTTGAAGTTATACATCGGGGCCGCCAGCACAATCACATCATGGGCTTTCAGCTCGGCAATCAGCTCATCGGAGAGCGCCAGCGCTTCCTGCTGACGCGGGGTCAGCGGCGCATCGCTTGGGCGCAGCGCGCCAACCAGTTCACCGTCCAGGACCGGGATCGGGTTAGCCGCCAGATCGCGCACGGTGATCTCATCCGCGCCGTTCTTTTCACGCCACTGTTCAACCAGATAGTCAGCCAGTTGGCCAGATTGCGAGTACCCTGCCAGAATACTGGATTTAAGAACTAATACTTTGCTCATGGGTGTTTCCTTTGTTGTATTTGATGAGGTTCGCCCCCAAATAATTGCTTGTCACTTTATTCACAAATCAGCGGCTTGAATAGCGCAATATATCGAAGCCTACATTCGAATTTTTTGAATAAGTCAAAGCAAGAGCGGATGTGGTACTCTACACTCAACGTAAAAGCGAGATTCTTCCGGCAGCCTATTGCCCGATAACACTATGACAGAACAACAGAAATTGTCCTTCGCCGACCTCAATACTCACCTCGACAATCTTATGCTCCGCGACCGACAACGCTTTGCCCGTCGTCTGCACGGCGTGAAGAAGGTTAAAAATCCTGACGCTCAGCAGGCCATCCTGCAAGAGATGGCGCAGGAGATTGCCCAGGCTGTGACTATTGTTGAGCGGCGGGCGGCGGCACGCCCGGAAATTAGCTATCCGGATAATCTTCCGGTTAGTCAGAAGAAGCAGGATATTCTGGAAGCAATCCGCGACAACCAGGTGACGATTGTCGCCGGTGAGACCGGTTCGGGTAAAACCACCCAGCTACCAAAAATCTGTATGGAGCTGGGGCGCGGCGTTAAGGGCCTGATTGGCCATACCCAGCCGCGACGTCTGGCGGCGCGAACGGTGGCGAATCGTATTGCCGAGGAGCTGAAAAGCGAGCCAGGCGGCGCTATCGGTTATAAGGTGCGCTTCAGCGATCATGTCAGCGAGAACACGATGGTCAAGCTGATGACCGATGGTATTCTGCTGGCCGAGATCCAGCAGGACCGCCTGCTGATGCAGTACGACACTATCATCATCGATGAGGCACACGAGCGCAGCCTCAACATCGATTTTCTGCTGGGTTACTTTAAAGAGCTGCTGCCGAAGCGACCGGATCTGAAGATCATCATCACCTCGGCAACCATCGATCCGGAGCGTTTCTCGCGCCACTTTAACAACGCGCCGATTATTGAAGTCTCGGGCCGCACCTACCCGGTGGAGGTGCGCTATCGCCCCATCGTCGAGGAGGCGGATGATACCGAGCGCGATCAGCTGCAGGCTATTTTTGACGCCGTAGACGAGCTGGGACGTGAAAGCCCTGGTGATATCCTGATCTTTATGAGCGGCGAGCGTGAAATTCGTGACACCGCCGACGCGCTTAACAAGCTTAACCTGCGCCATACCGAGGTGCTGCCGCTCTATGCGCGTCTGTCGAACAGCGAGCAGAACCGCGTCTTCCAGCCCCACGGCGGACGGCGCATTGTGCTGGCCACCAACGTGGCGGAAACCTCGCTCACCGTGCCGGGCATCAAGTATGTAATCGATCCAGGCACGGCACGTATTAGTCGCTACAGCTACCGCACGAAGGTACAGCGTCTGCCGATTGAGCCGGTCTCACAGGCGTCGGCCAACCAGCGTAAAGGCCGCTGCGGACGCGTATCAGAGGGGATCTGTATTCGTCTCTACTCCGAGGGCGATTTCCTCTCGCGTCCGGAGTTCACCGATCCGGAGATCCTGCGCACTAACCTCGCGTCGGTCATTTTGCAGATGACCGCCCTCGGGCTGGGCGACATCGCGGCATTCCCGTTTGTGGAGGCGCCGGACCGGCGTAACATCCAGGACGGCGTGCGCCTGCTGGAAGAGCTGGGAGCCATCACCACCGATGAGAACCAGACCGCCTACAGGCTTACCGCCCAGGGGCGCCAGCTGTCGCAGCTGCCGGTGGATCCGCGTCTTGCCCGTATGGTGCTTGAGGCGCAGAAGCTGGGCTGCGTGCGCGAAGCGATGATCATCACCTCCGCGCTCTCTATTCAGGATCCGCGCGAGCGGCCGATGGACAAGCAGCAGGCGTCCGATGAGAAACATCGCCGCTTCCACGACAAAGAGTCTGACTTCCTCGCCTTTGTTAACCTGTGGAACTACCTTGGCGAGCAGCAGAAAGCGCTGTCATCGAACCAGTTCCGCCGTCTCTGCCGTACCGACTACCTCAACTATCTGCGGGTACGCGAGTGGCAGGATATCTACACCCAGCTGCGCCAGGTGGTGAAAGAGCTGGGTATTGCGGTCAACAGCGAGCCGGCAGAGTACCGCGAGATCCATATCGCGCTGCTTACTGGCCTGCTGTCGCATATCGGTATGAAGGATGCCGACAAGCAGGAGTTTACCGGCGCGCGCAACGCCCGTTTCTCCATCTTCCCCGGCTCTGGCCTGTTTAAAAAGCCGCCAAAATGGACGATGGTTGCCGAGCTGGTAGAGACCAGTCGACTGTGGGGACGCATCGCCGCGCGTATCGATCCCGAGTGGGTCGAGCCGGTGGCCCAGCATCTGCTCAAGCGCTCGTACAGCGAGCCGCACTGGGAGCGCGCCCAGGGGGCGGTGATGGCGACGGAGAAGGTCACCGTTTACGGCCTGCCGGTGGTGGCCGCGCGTAAGGTTAACTATAGCCAGATCGATCCGGCGCTCAGCCGCGAGCTGTTTATCCGCCATGCGTTGGTGGAGGGGGACTGGCAGACCCGGCACGCCTTTTTCCGCGAGAACCTGAAGCTGCGCACCGAGATCGAGGAGCTGGAGCATAAGTCGCGCCGCCGCGACATTCTGGTGGATGACGATACGCTGTTTGAGTTTTACGATCAGCGCATCAGCGTCGATGCCATCTCCGCCCGTCATTTTGACAGCTGGTGGAAGAAGGCCAGCCGCGAGACGCCGGATCTGCTCAACTTTGAAAAGAGCATGCTGATTAAAGAGGGCGCGGAGCAGGTCAGCAAGCTGGATTACCCCAACTTCTGGCATCAGGGCAACCTGAAGCTACGTCTGAGCTACCAGTTTGAACCGGGTGCGGACGCCGACGGCGTAACGGTGCACATTCCGCTGCCGCTGCTGAATCAGGTGGAGGAGAGCGGGTTTGAGTGGCAGATCCCTGGCCTGCGCCGGGAGCTGATTATCGCCCTGATCAAGTCGCTGCCGAAACCGATCCGCCGTAACTTTGTCCCCGCGCCCAACTATGCCGAGGCGTTTCTGGGCCGCGTCACACCGCTTGAGCTGCCGCTTCTGGATGCCCTGGAGCGCGAACTGCGTCGCATGACCGGCGTCACCGTCGATCGCGAGGCGTGGCAGTGGGAGCAGGTGCCCGATCACCTGAAGATCAGCTTCCGGGTGGTGGATGACAAAAACCGCAAGCTGCAAGAGGGGCGTGACCTGACGGCGCTGAAGGAGAGCCTGAAGGGCAAAGTGCAGGAGACGCTCTCGGCGGTGGCCGATGACGGCATCGAGCAGAGCGGGCTGCATATCTGGAGCTTCGGCACCCTCGCCCAGAGCTATGAGCAGAAGCGCGGCAACTATAAGGTGAAGGCCTGGCCAGCGCTGGTGGACGAGCGCGACAGCGTGGCGATCAAGCTGTTTGATAACCCGCTGGAGCAGGAGCAGGCCATGTGGCGCGGCCTGCGCCGTCTGCTGCTGCTGAACATCCCGTCGCCGATTAAGTATCTGCACGAGAAGCTACCCAACAAAGCCAAGCTGGGGCTCTACTTTAACCCCTATGGCAAGGTGCTGGATCTGATCGACGACTGTATCGCCTGCGGCGTGGATAAGCTGATCCACGAGGCGGGTGGTCCGGTGTGGACGGAGGAGGGTTTCGCCGCTCTGCACGAGAAGGTGCGCGCCGAGCTTAACGAGACGGTGGTGGAGATTGCTAAACAGGTAGAGCAGATCCTGACCGCAGTGTTCAATATCAACAAGCGTCTGAAGGGGCGCGTGGATATGACTATGGCGCTGGGGCTGTCGGATGTGAAAGCGCAGATGTCAGGCCTGGTCTATCGCGGCTTTGTCACCGGCAACGGTTTTACCCGCCTGGGCGATACCCTGCGTTATCTGCAGGCCATCGAAAAACGGCTGGAAAAGCTGGCAGTGGATCCGCATCGCGACCGTGCTCAGATGCTGAAGGTGGAGCAGGTTCAGCAGGCGTGGCAGCAGTGGTTGAACAAGCTGCCGCCCGCCCGCCGCAACGATGAGGACGTGCAGGCGATCCGCTGGATGATCGAGGAGCTGCGGGTGAGCTTCTTTGCCCAGCAGCTGGGGACGCCGTACCCGATATCGGACAAGCGTATCCTACAGGCGATGGAGCAGATCACTGGCTAACAGTGTGCCCGGTGGCGCTGCGCTTACCGGGCCTACAGGAGCCTGCATACCGGGTAGGCCCGGCAAGCCTGCCGCCGCCGGGCGTTGACCCGGTTTCGAGTGGTCGCGATGGAGCAGATCGCCGGCTAACAGTGTGCCCGGTGGCGCTGCGCTTACCGGGCCTACAGGAGCCTGCATACCGGATAGGCCCGGCAAGCCTGCGCCGCCGGGCGTTGACCCGGTTTCGAGTGGTCGCTATGGAGCAGGTCGCCGGCTAACAGTGTGCCCGGTGGCGCTGCGCTTACCGGGCCTACGAAAGCCTGCATACCCTGTAGGCCCGGCAAGGCTTGCCGCCGCCGGGCATTAACCCTGTTACCGGTGCGGCGATAGAGCAGAGGTTCAGAGTTGTCCCGACCATCCGCCGCCCAGTGCCCGATAAAGGTCGATCTGCGCCAGCAGCACGCTGTTCTTCACCTGCACCACGTTGAGCTGGGCCGAGAAGAGGGTGCGCTGGGCGTCTAACACGTCCAGATAGGAGGAGTAGCCGTTCTGGTAACGATTCTGCGCAATGCGCAGCGTCTCGTCTGCCACTTCTACCTGCGCCTGAAGCTCGGTCAGCTGCTCCTGCAGGCGCGCAATGGCGTCCAGGCTATCGTTTACCTCTTTGAAGGCGTTGCGCACCGTACGCTCATAGCTATAAAGCGCCTGATTGCGCTGGGACTGGGAGACATCCACCTGGGCATTCAGCGCCTGACGGTTAAGCAGCGGGGCAAGAATGCTGCCGCCGATGCTCCACAGCCGCAGCGGATTATCTAATAAACCTGCCAGCGTATCGTCCTGTACCGAACCGCCCGCCGTCAGATTCAGCGACGGTAGCAGCTGCGCCTGCGAAACGGCGAGGCTGGCGTCTGCCGCGATTAGCTCCCGCTGCGCCTGGACGATATCCGGGCGGCGATTAAGCAGCGAGGAGGGGAGCTGGCCGGGAATGCGCAGCGGAGTCAGTTTATCAAACTCGTCGCTGCGCCGGATGCCGCCGGGATTATCGCCAATCAGCACACTCAGGGCGTTCTCCTGCTCGGTAATCTGATGCTGGATCTGCGGGATCTGCGCCCGGGTAGCGCGCAGCTCAGAGTCCGACTGCATTAGCTCCAGCCGTGAACTGTAGCCCGCCTCGTACTGGCGCTGAGCGAGGGTAAACGCCTCTTCACGTGCCTTCAGCGTCGACTGGGTAACACGCAGCTGTTCATCGAGCGAAAGCAGCGTGACGTAGCCCGTCGCCACTGACGAGGCTACGGTCAGGTTTGCTGCCGCAGCGGCGGCCTGCTGCGCCTCAAGCGAGGCCTGCGCAGCTCTGGCCGTGCTGCGGTTGGCCCCCCATAGATCCACATCATAACTGGCAGAGAGGTTACCCCGATAGAGCGTGCTATACACCGGCAGGCCGGTGGCCGCAGATTGCGCCCGTGCTCGCGTACCGCTGAGGCCGGCGTCCAGGGTCGGGAAGAGACTACCCTCGGCGGCGTATACTCGCGCCTGGTACTCGTTTACCCGCTCGCGGGCGATCAAGATATCGCTGTTATAACGCAGCGCCTGATCCACGTACTGGTTAAGCTGGCTATCGTGGAAGCTGCGCCACCAGACCGCCTCGGCCTGACTGGCTGGTCCCACGCTGCTGCGCCATTGCGCAGGGATCTTCAGGCTGGGTTTGGCGGGCTCTACATCAACCGACTGGCAGGCCGCTAAGGTAACGCATAACGCTAAAAGAGCGGGACGAAACGGCCTCATTTCGCCTCCCGGGTATCAATATGCACCTGCACCGACATGCCGGGACGCAGACGCTGGATCTGCTCCGCGTTTCCTTCTACCGCAATACGGACCGGAATACGCTGGGCAATCTTCACAAAGTTGCCGGTGGCGTTATCCGGCGAAATAGCGCTGAACTCGACCCCGGTGGCGGGCGAGATAGATTCCACATGGCCTGAGAAGGCCTGGTTATTCAGCGCATCTACGGTAAAGCGCACGGGCAGGCCGGTATGCACGTTGGCGAGCTGCGTCTCTTTCAGGTTAGCGATAACCCAGCGTTGAGAGGGCACCAGCGAGGTGAGGTGCGTGCCTGCCGTTACGTAGGCACCAAGACGCACCGCCATCTGCCCAAGCTGTCCGTCGCGCGGGGCGACGATACGGGTGTTTTGCAGATCGATCTGCGCCAGCTCCAGCGCCGCCTGCGCATTCTCCACGTCGGCCTGCAGCGCCGCGCGGTTGACGATAACCGTTTGCAGATCCTGGCGTGACGTCTCAAGCGTGGCCCGGGCCTGCGCGATATCGGCGCTGCCCTGCGCCGCGCTCGCCAGCGCCGCATCGCGTTCACGAATCGACAGGGAACCATCTGCCGTGAGATTTTTCACCCGGCGTAAATCCGCCTGCGACTTCTGGTTTTGTGCCTGGGCATTTTGCATCGCCGCCTCGTTACGCGTGATCACTGCTTCGGCGCTTTTGCGCTGCTGCAGGTTATTATTCAGTGCCGCCACCTTCATCGCCAGCTGGGCTTCGGCCTGATGCACACGCTGGTTGTAGATGCGATCGTCAATCTGCACCAGCAGATCGCCGCGCTTTACCACGGCAAAGTCCTGGACCTTCACCTCGGTGATATAGCCGTTAACCTGCGGGCTAATAAAGGTCGTCTGGCCGCGCACGTAGGCGTTATCGGTAAACTGAGTATGACGAGTAAAGGGCGGTAGCTGCCAGGCGTAGAGGATCACCAGTACGCCCACGATGCCAATCGCGGCGGCGGCAAAAATTGAAACCACCCGCAGGTTGCTGCGGGTATGTGCCTGCTCTTTAGCGGCATCCTGCTGACTCATAACCACTCCTGTTGTAACACTGCTCTCATTAATGCGCTTCCAATTCTATTTCGGGGGGTTCACTGCTTTTTTTAGGGCCAAACGGGCGGTAATACGCAGCCGCAGCAGTCGCCATAGGATCCACAGCAGCGTGGCGGCGGCAACGGTCGCGGTCAGCATGTAAGTATCGTTATAAGCGAGGATATTTGCTTCGATAGAACTGACGTTTTGTAGCTGGGCGGTAGCCTGGGCGCTAAGCAGCGTGCTGTCACCAATTATATTTTGGTACAGCCGGGTGTAGAGCTGAAGGCGCTCGGTCACCAGCGGATCCAGGGTAGTAAGCTGATCCGCCAGCAGGCTGGAGTGATACTTTTCCCGCCAGACCTGAAAAGTGCCCAGCACCGCCGAACCAAGCAGGCCGCCGAGGTTCTGGCTCATACCAAACAGTACCGAGAAGCTCACCAGATTGCGCGGCTCGGTCACCACGCTGCCGATGCCCGCCAGCATTGCCGGAGCAAGGAAGAAGGCGCTGCCAAAGCCGAGCAGGAACTGGCTTACCATAAACTGATCGGGACGGGTAAGGCTCGTTGACTGGCTGTCGAGCAGGGAGGCAACGATCATCACCGCCAGCGAGGTCACGATCGGCCAGGCCAGGCGCTGCGGCTTAATAGTCAGGCAGCTGGCGACAATGCCGCAGACGATGCCAGCAAAAATGGCCCAGGCCAGGTTCGTCATCTGTTCATTTTGCAGACCGATATATTGCAGCCAGCCGATGGCACCGCTGTTCTGCTCTGCCAGCACGATGCGGATCAGGATCATGATCAGCCCCAGACGCACGATACTGCCGCTGGAGAGCCAGCGGGTATTGAGCAGTGGGTTGCTGCGATTGTGCTCAAAGACAATGGCGCTAACGATAAGCACCAGCGCCCCCGCCAGCGCCCAGCCGAGCCACGGTGTTTCGAACCACCACTCCAGCCGCCCCAGTGACAGTACGGCACAGAGCAGGGCCATGCCCGGAGCAAAAAGAATAAAAGTGATGAAATCCTTCTTCTCAAACACTTTTTTGCGATCGCCCGGCGGGAGCTTAAGCATCACTACACAGGCAAGAGAGACCAGCGCCAGCCCGAGCTCAAACAGATACAGCCCGCGCCACTCATCGGTTTGCAGCAGCTCGGTAGAGAAGAGCCTTGCCATTGGGATAGCCAGCGACGAGCCGGTAATGCCGATGGTTAACGCCTTGAGGCGGTGGCGGGCGGGCCAGGCCTGTATCTGATAGTAGATCCCCAGCGAGCTTAGGGCCGCCGCGACCATGCCGTGCGCTGCCCGCACCATTATCGCCGAACTGAGATCGTTGACGAAGAGGTGAAAAAAGGTCACCAGCACATAGAGCACCAGAAACCCTTCGGTAAAGGCGCGCAGGCCATACTGCTGGCGGAACTTTACCAGCAGGAGGTTGATCGAGACGTTGGTCATGACGTAGACCGCCGGTAGCCAGGCGATCTCTGTTGACCATGCGGCAAAGGTGCCCTGCAAATTTTGCAGATTAGCAGAGACCATCGCATTGCCCAGCGCGCCGGTCAGGCATACCAGCAGGCCCACGATGCCGTAGGCTATACGTTTAGAAACCGGGTGAAGCGGCGTTGAGGGGGACCCCAGCAGCATCGGTTTTTCATGCGGAGCCCATTCACGCGGAGCATAGGGATCGCTTTTCGTTGGCCGTTGGTCATCCATAGATAGTTAACATCAAGCGTTCTGCATTAGTAAATGTACTCGTGATATTGAATATTTAGCAGAATAATCAATAAAACGAAATCAGCGATTAGGAGAGATCGCCTTTTCTTTACCCTGGGCTTTGTTACCCTGTAACGATATATCCTACAGGAGGTGACAATGTTTATGACCCGCTTTCCAACGCTGCCAGAAAACACGCTGGCGGCAGTTAACGTGCTGGGACACTGGCTAGCGCAGAATGAGTTTGAAGGTAAGCCGCTGCCCGCTCAGGCCGACTGTATCGTTTTGGCAGGCAACGCCGTGATCCCAACGATTGATGCTGCCTGCGAGTTGGCGGCGTCATACAAGATACCGCTGGCGATCAGCGGCGGCATCGGCCACTCCACGCCTTTCCTCTATGCAGCTATCGCCCGTCATCCACGCTATAACAAGGTGCGCACCACCGGACGTACCGAGGCGGCAATTATTGGCGATATTGCCCGCCAGTTCTGGAAAATTCCCGCAGAGAAACTGATTCTGGAGGAGCGGTCAACCAACTGCGGCGAAAATGCGCGCTTCTCCTGGGCGCTGATCCGCGAGCGTAGCCTGGATGTTAAAACGCTGGTGGTTGTGCAGGATCCCACCATGCAGCGCCGGACGATGGCCACCTTTGCCCGCGTGCTGGCAGATACTCACGATGATGTGTGCTGCGTCAGCTATCCGGGTTTTACGCCGAGACTCGTCAACGACAGCAATACATTGACCTTCCTGCCGAAAAAAGAGGGACTCTGGCCGGTTGAACGTTACCTTTCGCTGATCCCCGGTGAGCTGGTAAGGCTGCGGGATGATAGCGAGGGCTATGGCCCAAACGGGCGCGGTTTTATCGTTCATGTCGATATGCCTGATGAGATTGCTCGCGCATGGCAGGTTATGCAGGCCGATGAGACGCTGATCCCAACCCTACGCGCGCGCGCCCTAATATAAATGGCTGATGTACTGTGCTGTTTATTATGAGTTCACTCACAAATTCCGTCTGTTGCTCTGGGAATTATCCGACACCCCTGTAAATCTTTAACAACGCGTTTACTTGTTAAAAACAATACCATTACAGGAGCAGGACATGACAGCACCCGTACAGCACCCGATGTATATTGATGGTCAGTTTGTCACCTGGCAGGGCGATGCCTGGATTGACGTTGTCAACCCGGCAACCGAAGCGCTTATCTCGCGTATTCCTGACGGTACGGCGGACGATGCGCGTAAGGCCATCGATGCCGCCGCCCGTGCCCAGCCTGCCTGGGAGGCGCTGCCAGCCATCGAGCGCGCCGGGTGGTTACGGAAAATCGCGGCGGGCATTCGCGAGCAGGCCAGTGAAATCAGCGCTCTGATTGTTGAAGAGGGTGGCAAAATTCAGCAGCTGGCCGAAGTCGAGGTGGCCTTTACCGCCGATTATATTGAGTACATGGCCGAGTGGGCCCGTCGCTACGAAGGTGAGATCCTACAGAGCGACCGTCCCGGAGAGAACATTCTTGTCTTCAAGCGTGCCCTGGGGGTCACTACCGGTATCCTGCCGTGGAACTTCCCGTTCTTCCTGATTGCCCGCAAGCTGGCTCCGGCCCTGGTGACGGGCAATACCATCGTTATTAAGCCCAGCGAGTTTACGCCTAACAACGCCATCGCCTTTGCCAAAATTGTCGATAGCATCGGCCTGCCGCGCGGCGTGTTTAACCTGGTGCTTGGACGTGGCGAGACCGTCGGCCAGGAGCTGGCGGGCAACCCGAAAGTGGCGATGGTCAGCATGACCGGCAGCGTGGGGGCTGGCGAGAAGATCATGGCGGCGGCAGCGAAAAATATCACCAAGGTATGCCTGGAGCTGGGTGGCAAAGCGCCAGCCATCGTGATGGACGATGCCGATCTGGAGCTGGCGGTGAAGGCCATCGTCGACTCCAGGGTGATCAATACCGGGCAGGTCTGTAACTGTGCTGAGCGCGTCTACGTCCAGAAGGGCATCTACGATCGTTTCGTTAACCGACTGGGCGAGGCGATGAACGCCGTTGAGTACGGCGATCCTGCTGCCCGGAACGACATTGCGATGGGGCCGTTGATCAATGCTGCCGCGCTAGCCCGCGTCGAGCAGAAGGTGGCCGGGGCCGTAGAGCAGGGGGCGAAGATTGCGCTCGGTGGCAAAGCGGTGGAGGGCAACGGCTATTTCTATCCGCCGACGCTGCTGCTGGACGTGCGTCAGGATATGACCATTATGCATGAAGAGACCTTCGGCCCGGTGCTGCCGGTAGTGGTATTTGATACCCTGGAAGAGGCGCTGGAGATGGCCAACGACAGCGACTACGGCCTGACCTCGTCGATTTACACGCAAAATCTCAATACCGCCATGAAAGCGATCAAGGGGCTGAAATTTGGCGAAACCTACGTCAACCGCGAGAACTTTGAGGCCATGCAGGGCTTCCACGCTGGCTGGCGTAAATCCGGTATCGGCGGCGCCGACGGGCGTCATGGCCTGAACGAGTATCTGCAAACCCAGGTGGTCTATCTGCAATCCTGATGGATCAGGCCTGAGAATAATTAATGAAGTTTTAATCAAAGCCCGGTATGTTTGCTTTTTTACTGTTTTAGATAAGGAAAATCTGATGCGCAGCAAATATTCCGGGTTACAAATAACCCTTCACTGGCTGGTATTTTTACTGGTGGTGGTAGCCTACTGCGCGATGGAGTTTCGCGGATATTTTCCCCGCAGCGCCCGTCCGCTGATCAATATGGTCCACGTCTCCTGTGGCATCTCTATTCTGGTGCTGATGGTGGCGCGTCTGCTGGTGCGCCTGAAATACCCCTCGCCGCTAATTACGCCCAAACCAAAAGCGATGATGACTGGCCTGGCGCATCTCGGTCATCTGGTCATCTATATTCTGTTTATCGCCCTGCCGATTATCGGCCTGTTAATGATGTGGAACCGTGGCAATAACTGGTTTGCCTTTGGCATCATGATGCCGCACGCCAGCGAATCAAACTTCGATCTGGTTGATACCCTGAAAAGCTGGCACGTCACCTTGGCAACGCTGGGCTACTATGTTATTGGCCTGCACGCCGCCGCCGCATTAGCGCATCACTATCTCTGGAAAGACGATACGCTGCTGCGCATGATGCCAGGCAAGCGGCGATAAGCGTTATCTTAGCGACAGACACTACTCTACAGGCTCGATCATTTCTGGCCCCTGGTTTTTGATATTACCTACTGCGCGCGTAACCGGATGCCAGGTGAACATCTCCGCCGGAACCGCGCCGCGTTTGGCGATATCTTCTGCCTCCTTACCGCTGACGTCCTGTCGCATCCACTCCCGGGCAGCCTCCGGCGTCAGCACCAGCGGCCGTCGATCGTGGATATCGACCAGACCCTTATCCGCTGCTGCCGTAACAATCAGAAAGCCTTCGTTTTCGTCACCGCGTTCAAACGGCGCGCTGCCGATGGCCGCCATCAGGATCGGCTGGCCGTCGCTACGGTGGATAAAGTAAGGCTGCTTTTTGTCTCCCTCTTTTTTCCACTCAAACCAGCCGTCGGCAAAGCAGATGGCGCGGCCGTGTTGCCACAGAGGCTTAAACATCCTGCTGCTGGCGGCGGTCTCGACGCGGGCGTTAATTAGCGCTGGCTTATCCCACCAGCCCGGCGCATAGCCCCAGTGGACCGGATCCAGCGCCAGCCTGTCGTCACGTTCGTTTAACAAAAGCACCTTCGTTCCGGGCGCAACGTTGTAACGCCCGATGGGCTCGGGATCGAAAGGGATGTCGCGCTCTGCGTCATCAGCAAAGAGCGTCAGATACTCTTCCCGCGCCTGCGCCTGGGCAAATCGTCCACACATAGAAGCCTCCTGTTTCGTTACTGAAAGTATAGAGGGGGATGCGCAAGAGCATTGCCTGGTATATAAATAGAGGTTATGCCGGTTAGCGGCTCCGTCTTACCCGGACTACATTTTCAACCTGCTGATTGAGGATCGCCCTATGCTTGAGCTAAGACCAAACTGCGAGTGTTGCAATAGCGATCTGCTTCCGGACTCTACAGAGGCGCTGATCTGCTCATTTGAGTGTACGTTTTGTGCCAGCTGTGCGGAAAATATGGCGATGCGTTGCCCAAACTGCGGTGGCGAGCTGGTGAAAAGACCGCGCAGGGCGGCGGAGAAGCTAATCAACAACCCTGCCTCAACGGCACGGATTTTTAAGCCTGAAGGCTGCGCGTGATTGCCAGCGGCGTAAAGAGAGCAGGCCCGACAGAGCCTGCTGTTAAGGATGCGAATGCTTAGTTCAAAGAGGGGATAGATAAAGGTTCTAACTTGATAACGAAGTGGTTATTAGACCGCTTTATCTCTGCACCCTTATCGCCATACTCATCGGCAATCTGGAAAAAAGCATCGGTATCAATATCGAAATCCAGCTCGACCTCCCGGTGCTTACCGGAATTTAGCAGCTCGTATGCCTGATCAAGGTCGTACGCTTTAGCTGTGGCCATCAGACGTCTCCTCTCATGGGTTGCATAACGCCCTTAAGTGTACTGGAGCTGTCTATTTTTGCAGCGGAAACCAGAAAATTCTAACCCTGTTTTAGGCTGGATCGCTTCAAAGGGTCATGCCAATGACCGCATTCACCACCGATGAGCACATGAAGACGCCACCGGCAATAAGCCAGACGGATTGTTTTAACCGTGCCGCCAGAAAAAGAAAGATCGTGGCAGTGATAAAAAAAGGAATGGATATAAGAGTAAACGTGTTCATGTCGGCTGCCGTTTGGTATCTGCGTGCTCTTCAGGTTTGAAATGCTGCACTGCCCGATCGTAAATCGATAGCAGTTCGTCAATATTGTCAGCTGAACAGACCGGCACCTTTTGCGCCCTGACTAACTCAATTAAAAGTGCGTAAGCGGACTCTTCCGGGGAACTTTTAGGGTTTATTAATCCAGACATAGCGCCTCCTTGTAGATAGGTGCTATCAGATTAGCTCTGGTTTGCCGCTGTGGAAACTCTTATTAAGGGTAGGTAGCTACTACGTTGAACAGAAAGAGGCTGTTAAAGCGTTGCCAATGACAATCTATATGGCAGCGGCAAAACCGGCTTTGATTGTGAATCCATGAATAACCGACGGGCAGTGCTCAAAGGCACTGGGCATCAACCCTTCTCCAGCCGTCTCAAGGCTTCCGCTTCGGTCGTTTCGACCAGTTCCTTACCAAAATCTAGCTCTGAGCCGTCGGGCGTGGTCCAGGCGTCGCCTGTATCATGCTTGAGTACATCGCCCACGTTGAGTTCACCATAGCCATCAAGGACGCCATAAATAAATTTCCCTTTTTCGCTTTTAAAAACATAGCCAATGTGGCCGCTATGGGATGAGTTCTTCTTATGGGTGACGGTTAAGCTGTTAGCATGAATCATATGACCTCCTACACATAAAAGGGTTGCTCAGAGGGTGACTCTTTAAACTTAACAGATCTAAGACCTTCTGCAATGCAGAGCCTGAAGTCAGGCACTTTAGTTTCAACAAACAGGCGATCGTTGGCATCAGGGATAACATAAAAGCATGATAGCCGCCTCGATGCGGCTTTTTTATCATCAGTGCCGAGCCTCGCTGTCGCGAAGCTTCAATAATACGCATCGTGTGGAATAAACCCTGCCTGTCTATAAAGGGGAAACGTCGCTATCGTACGTGACCACACATCACGATAAGGTCATCTCTTGTAAATATAAGGCTGCTAACAGATGAAAACCATGCTTATAGTGGCAGTGACTGTTGGACTCATTGGCTGTACGTCCAAATCTGAGTCTAATCAACAGGCGAAGATAGCGCCGCAGAAACAGATCCTTGATCCACAACTTCTGGTGAAAAAAAGGGACAGTGGCGCAGTTGTCATTAAGCGCGATGGAAGCTTTACTGGAAATACGTGCTTAAGCCGCGTGTACATTAATGGTAAACCCATAGCAGATTTAGATACGTCACAGGAAGTGATTGTCTATCCATCGCCGGGGGAATATGTCATTAGCACCTTGCCGAAGGATTTCTGCGTGGGAGGAATGAGCGCACAATCTGCCGATGTCGATGCAGGCAGTACATTAACGTTCCGTATCGGCTACGCGACAGATGGTGACTTTGGTATCTATCCGTCGAGCCATTAATATATGAAACATAGATTAATCAACCCACACTGGGGTGGGTTGATTAACCCGACGTTCTGGAGATTAAAATGAATTTTTTATTCTCATGAGAGATCCTTTCTTTATGCCATACGGGCACTGTTTGAACTGGCATATCGCTGTATTTAAACATGGACCATTGAAGTTGGGTGAGTTTCCCGGGCAGTTTGTTGTTTTAATAAAGTTAGCCCATAATTCAGCGCTAAAAGGAAAGGCATGAATAATATCAATATTATAAAGTCGTCCATTGACCACTAGACCGATATTATTTGTTGAGATGCGATGTCCCGAACGTAGGAAGAAATCACTCCTGTACCATATTATTAATTTCACGTTGCGTGGTGAGGAAGTAGCGGCAAAGAACGTCCCGGTAGTAGGGCTAGCCAGCGAGTCGATGATTTTCCATTCCATGTATTCTCCTTTTGACAACACTGAATTGCAATAATAAAAACGCTTACAACTGCAAAAAACAATAGTCACTTCATGTGACTAAAAATGTAGCAGTTTGAGTTAGGGTGTCAATGTTTTTTGTTATACCTTAAATTTCTTTAAGAAAATTTCCTTACTTTATAGTAATTTACAAAATGTATCGGTTTTTTTTTGATATAAAACAATTTATGGTGGAAATATAATAATCACAGAGAATTGATGTGTTTTACACTTTTACCTCTGCGCATCATCTTAGTCTGTAGGTGGATTATGATTGCGGCGACAGTGGCATTTTGGAGGCGTAGGTAAGGGATTAAGTACCTATATTTGATGGCTTTTTTATGGAGAAAGATAATACCGCTTACGCGAGTGGCGTTACAGTCACTGACCTCAATAATATAGTAGAGGAATTATCTCGGTACTATTCGCCTGCAGCATTAATTCCTGAGGTCAGCGAGGACTTTAATTTATCGATAAAAGTGCTGACCCGAAGGGGAAGGTAACGCGTTGATGGGAGCAGCGCCCAGACGGATAAAGCCTGCGGTTCGACATCTGCTAATACGAGCTCAATCAGGTCGCCTTGCTGGATCTCTTTCGTGACATCCCAGCGGGTAAGCTGGGCAATCCCTAGCCCCTGAACACACAGCTCTCGTACGCCTTCGACGTTATCTG
Source organism: Pseudescherichia sp. (assembly GCF_032052675.1). Taxonomy (NCBI): domain Bacteria; kingdom Pseudomonadati; phylum Pseudomonadota; class Gammaproteobacteria; order Enterobacterales; family Enterobacteriaceae; genus Pseudescherichia; species Pseudescherichia sp. Next base: position 313,052 of record NZ_DAMBWA010000002.1, on the reverse strand, counting down.
AGCTGAAACGCCCCTCAACGCTAACCCGAAGAATTTCACCCTCTCGTTCGAAAATCCATTGCGGTACGCTACTGAGCCTCAGGCAATTATGCTGAATTAAATCTGCAACAGACCGCGGTGTTCCCTGAGCATTTAGATAGGCAGGAGAAGCACAGATTACACGTGGGTTATCGGTAATTTTACGGGCAATAAGCGTGGAGTCTTTTAACGGTGCGATACGGATGGCCACATCGATTCCCCTCCCGACGATATCAACCACATCTTCGCTTAACTGCAGGTCGATACTGAGCCTGGGATTATCTGCCAGTAGCTCAGGTATTAGAGGCAAGATATTACGGCGCCCGAACCCGGAGGGGGCTGTAATTCTCAGTAAACCTGCAGCGTCCTGTGTTGAAGGAGAGAACAGCGCTCTGGCCCCGGTCTCTGCATCAACCAGCGCCCGGGCATAGGGTAGAAACTCCAGGCCCTCCTGTGTCAACGATACCGATCGCGTCGTTCTTTGCACAAGACGCACGCCAAGCTCACGCTCGAGCGATGCCAGGCGCCTTGAAACCGCCATCGCTGAAATATTCTGCCTTTTTGCCGCCTGAGTCAGGCTGCGTGTTTCGGTTATGACAAGAAAGAGTGATACCTCTTGCAGATTCATAATGGCTCCGGCGTCCAATTATCGCATAAGTCGTTTTCTGCGGGAAAAGCACCTACGCGATTATAACAAAATTCGTTATACAGCCTTATCATTATGGTCTGTTTATGCGTTAAACGACAATGATTATATTGTGTTTACGAGTAAAACTGAGCAGGAAAACAGATGAAAACATTGCCTCTTTTGGCTCCCGGTCATATCGGGAAGGTTGCCTTAAAAAACCGTCTGGTTGTCGCGCCAATGACCCGCGTTACGGCTTCGGAAGAGGGGATAGCCAGCGATCGTATGAAGGCATACTACGCGGATTTTGCGCGAGGTGGTTTCGGGCTGGTGATCTCAGAAGGCATCTATATCGATCGCGCATGGTCACAAACCTATGCTTTTCAGGCGGGGTTAACCAGTGCGGAGCAGGTTGCCGGATGGCGTAGGATTACGGATGCTGTACATCAACATAAGGGGCGTATTTTTGCCCAAATCCAGCATTCAGGCGCGCTTTCACAAGGCAACCATTTCTTAGCCGGAACCGTTGCACCCAGTGCCGTTCGTCCCGTCGGTAAGCAGATGACATTTTATCGCGGTGAGGGTGACTATCCTGTTCCACGAGAACTGAGTGAAGATGAAATTCAGGACATCATCAGCAGCTTTGGCGATGCCGCGTCGTATGCTGTTTTTGACGCAGGCTTTGACGGCGTGGAGATCCACGGTGCAAATGGCTACCTGCTCGATCAGTTCTTCACGGATTATACCAATCTGCGAACCGACCGCTGGGGGGGTGATATTGCTGGCCGTCTGCAGTTGAGCCTTGAAGTCATTAAGTCCGTTAAACAACGTGTAGGCCCGGCTATTCCGGTGGGTATTCGTATCTCTCAGGGGAAAGTAAATGACTTTTTCCATAAATGGGCAAACGGTGAAGAGGATGCCCAGGTGGTATTTATGCTCCTTGCCGAATCCGGTATCGATTATCTGCACCTAACCGAGTTTGAAGCCTGGCAGCCGGCCTTCCCTGACAACCCACTTTCGCTGGTTGAACTGGCACGTAAATACGCACCCCAGCTTACTATTATGGCCAATGGTAGCCTGCATGATCCCTCTCGGGCACAACAGGTTATGGAGATGGGGGCCGATTTTATCGCCCTTGGCCGTGGCGCCCTGGCAAATCATGACTGGCCTGAACGTGTGGCTGTTAACCAAGCGATCCGTGAATTTGATAGCGCCATTCTTGGGCCCATTGCCGATATTAAAGATTCAGAGCTGACTGATTAATTTCTCTGCCCCGGTCAGGCTGTCCGGGGTTAACTTTTTTAGCTGAAACGATAAATCTAAAATTGTTATAACCAACATTATTTACGCAACGGTTCAGGAAATTTTCACCTCATGTGAGATCTAAACCACAATACTTCTGCTTAAAATGCCTCTTTTCCCGCCAGGTGAACTTCGTCACATTTCTTTAACCTGCGAATCAGTAGATTTTTCGGCGATAGCTAATAATCGATTCAGCAAAAAGGAAGAACAATGAAAATTAATCTGGCTTTAACGGTACTTGCACTCCTGGTTTCTGGACAGGCAGCGGCTAAAACCTGGGTGCTGACCAGCGCTGAACAAGGCATGGATAAAGGAAATTGGAAAATTTCCAGCGATGAGCTGAACATTAAAGACAAGCCGTTCAGCATCGCGCAAACGGTGCTGCACGGCGGTAAGCAGGAGGGCAGTAAAATCCTCGTGATTACCAGCAAGGATGGATTAACTATCACCCTGAGCCCCACGCGCGGCATGAACCTGCTGCGCATCGAAGGCTTTGGTGCAAAAATGGGTTGGGATTCGCCGGTAAAAGAGGTTGTCAATCCCGCCTTTATCAATCTGGAAAGCCGCAACGGACTAGGCTGGCTGGAAGGTTTCAATGAAATGATGGTTCGCTGCGGCTACGAGTGGACCGGGCATCCGGTCACCGCTGACGGGCAAATTTATACCCTGCACGGGAAAGCAGGGAATACGCCAGCCTCGCTGGTTGAGGTCGAGGTGGCTGACGCCGCGCCGCATGAGATCCGCATTCGCGGTCTGGTCAAAGAGAGCACCTTCAAAAAGGCCGATCTGCAGACCATGACCGAGCTGCGCTATGTGCCAGGCAGCAACAGCGTTAGCCTGCATGATGTGCTGACAAACCACGCAGACTATCCGCATGATTATCAAATCATCTACCACAGCAACTTTGGCATGCCGATCCTCGAAGAGGGCGCGCGCTTCCTCGCCCCGATGTCCAGCATCAGTCCCTTTAACGACTATGCCAAAGAGGGATTGAAAACATGGCAGACCTTTGCTGGCCCGACCCAAGGCTTTGATGAGATGGTATTCAACATCCAGCCGCTCTCCGGTGAGGATCACCAGACCCTGGCGGCAGTGGTAAACAAAGCGGGCGACAAGGGCGCGTCTATCCAGTTCGACACCCGCCAGCTGCCGGTGCTGACGTTATGGAAAAACACCGATACCGTTAAACAGGGCTACGTGACCGGGATTGAGCCAGGAACTAACTATGCCTATCCGGTCACTATTGAGAGAGAACAGAAACGCGTCAAGCAGCTGCAGCCGGGGGCGAGCACGCAGTTTGATTTGACCTATACCTTACTGCACAGCAGCAAACAGGTAGCGGACGTGGAGAAGAAAATCGCCGCTATTCAGGGCGAAACAAAAATTGACGAGAACGCTACGCCGATAGCGAAAGAGTAAGCAGCCTGGAGTGCGCTCCCGGATTTTTCCACCGGGGGCGTACAGCTACAGCGATTCGCGCAGCAGCAGTGGACTTTCGACGCGAATGGTATCGCTGTGCGTTTTCTGATTAATGATATGCAGGGCACTCAGACGGCCAATATCATAGTGCGGCAGCTGTACCGTCGACAGCGGCGGAAAGAACAGATCGCCAATGCCCACCATATTGTCGTAGCCCAGCACCGCGACGTCCTGTGGAATACGCAGTCCTTGAGCCAGCAGCGTCTGGTACACCATAAACGCAATACGATCGTTACCGCAGATCACGGAGTCAAACAGCGGCTTGCCGTGACGGATATACTCCAGCAGATGGGCGGGCATATCGCGATAGTGTTCATCGCCAAATTTCATATAAACATGGTCGAGCGCATCGGGATCGATATTGGCTTCCCGGCAGGCACGCTCCAGCCCATGACGGCGGCGTATGGTTGCCAGATGACTGGCGGGAAGGTGCAGGCAGAGTGGTCGGGAATAGCCCGCGGCCAGCAGCGCCTTGACCGCGCTGTACTGACCCTGTTCGTCATCCGGGATGTAGCTCGCCACCGGCTGGTGCAGGCTTTCACAGTTTGCCAATACGCAGGGCAGGGTCAGCAGCTTGGCGGGCAGCGGGACCTGGCGTAGGCCCATAGTAGTAAAAATAATGCCGTCCGGACGGTGAGAGAGTAGAAGATCGACCATAGTCTCCGGGCTGTCGTCAGAAAACATATTAACCACAAAACTATTCCAGCCGTGAGCGCGAGCGGTCTCTTCAATAGAGAGTGTGATCTCCACCGAAAAGGGGGTCGTAACGGTATCCAGCGCCAGCACGCCAATGGTGCTTGGCGAGGCATGAGCGCCGCGGATCTTTTTGGCTGACAGATCCGGCACGTAGTTAGTTTGTTCAATGGCCTGCTGCACGCGGGCCAGCGTGTCAGGTTTTAGCCGCTCCGGGCTGTTCAGCGCCCGTGATACGGTCATCAGCGATACGTTTGCCAGTTTTGCCACATCTTTCAGGGACGCCATGTGTCTTACTCCATCATTGCCGTGTTGCCTAAGGCAGTATAACTAAGTTGCTGATGTAAAAGGATCATACGCTACTCTTTTCTCTGCGTGTTGCAGACGATAAAGGAGAAATGTTGATCGCGATCTCATCTTTGTTATGTTAACGTTAACTTTTGTGATTAACATCATGAATCTCAGCAAAATGGCGTGAGCGATGACTTTTGTTAACGTTACCATCAAAGCATTACTCCAACATGAGATCGCCATGATGAAAGCCCATCATTCTCACAGTTATCCATTACTCAGTGCCTTGCTGTTCTTCTTTTTCGTCACCTGGTCCTCCTCAGGCTCGCTGCTTTCTATCTGGCTACATCAGGAGGTCGGACTGAAAGCAGGGGATACAGGGATTATTTTTGCGGTGCTGTCAGTCTCGGCACTCTGCGCACAAATCTGTTACGGCTTTATTCAGGACAAGCTTGGCCTGCGTAAGCATCTCCTGTGGTATCTCACGACGATGCTGATCCTCTCCGGCCCGGCGTACCTGCTGTTCGGGCATTTGCTGAAGATCAACATCCTGCTTGGCAGCGTGTTTGGCGGCATCTTTATCGGCCTGACCTTTAACGGCGGGATCGGCGTGCTGGAGTCCTATACCGAGCGCGTGGCGCGTCAGAGCCAGTTTGAGTTCGGCAAAGCACGGATGTGGGGCTCGCTGGGCTGGGCGGTGGCGACATTTTTCGCCGGACTGCTGTTTAACATCGATCCGAAGCTGAACTTTGCGGTTGCCAGCTGCTCTGGGGTGGTGTTTCTGCTGCTGCTGGCACGGTTGCGGGTCTCCTCTGCACCCCATGCCATGCAGGAAGCGGTGGCAGGGGGCAAAGTGACGCTCCAGGACGCGCTGCGTCTGCTTACCCTGCCGCGCTTCTGGGCGCTGGTATTCTTCGTCGTTGGCACCTGCATTTACGGTGTTTACGACCAGCAGTTTCCGGTCTATTTCTCGTCACAGTTTGCCACGCCGCAAGAAGGCAATGCGATGTATGGCTATCTGAATTCGTTTCAGGTGTTCCTCGAAGCCGCCGGGATGTTCTGCGCCCCGTGGCTGGTGAATCGCGTCGGGGCTAAAAATGGCCTGATATTCGCCGGTATGGTGATGGCGATGCGCATGATCGCCTCCGGACTGGTGGAGGGACCGCTGCTGATCTCCATTACCAAACTGCTGCACGCCGTCGAGCTGCCGGTACTGCTGGTGGCGATCTTCAAATACAACAGCCTGAATTTCGATAAGCGCCTCTCATCGACGCTCTATCTGGTGGGCTTCGCCTGCACCAGCTCGGTTATCGCCTCGGTGCTGTCGCCGCTGGCAGGCTACAGCTACGAAAAATATGGCTTCGCCGAATCCTATCTCTTTATGGGACTGCTGGTGTTCGGCATTACTTTTATCTCCATGTTTTTACTGCGATCCGGCAACGCTTCGGCGGATCCGCAGGTACCACAACTTTCCGCTATCTGACTGACAAGAGTGAAGACGATGACCTACTCAATTGCTGACGCTGAACAGGAACTTAAGGTAAAGCGCGAGGCGCTCAACCTGCGCTGGTATCCGCGCTATCATCTGGCCGCCAGAGCGGGCTGGATAAACGATCCCAACGGGCTGGTGTGGTTCGACGGCTGGTATCACGCCTTTTATCAGCATCATCCCTACTCCACCCAGTGGGGGCCGATGCACTGGGGGCATGCGCGCAGTCAGGATCTGGTCCACTGGGAACATTTGCCAGTGGCGATTGCCCCGGAAGGTCCCGAGGACAAAGACGGCTGCTTTTCCGGCTCGGCGGTTGTGGACGGCGACACGCTGGCGCTGATCTATACCGGACATAAATTTCACGGTGATGCAGGTAACGAAGACAATCTCTATCAGGTGCAGTGCCTGGCTACCAGCCGTGACGGCATCCACTTTGAACGGCAGGGTATTGTGGTCGATACGCCACCGGGGGTGCACCACTTCCGCGATCCGAAGGTTTGGCGTGAAGGAGAGAGCTGGTACATGATCGTCGGTGCCCGCGCGGGCGAGACCGGTCAGGTGCGGCTGTATCGTTCAGCGGATCTGCGCCAGTGGCAGGAGGAGGGGGTGCTTGATGAAGCCGAGGCCGGAATGGGCTTTATGTGGGAGTGCCCGGACTTCTTCACGCTCGGCGACAAGCGCGTGCTGATGTTCTCTCCGCAAGGCATGGCCGCGCACGGTTTCAAAAATCGCAATCTCTTTCAGAGCGGCTATCTGCTTGGTGACTGGCAGCCCGGGCAGCCATTTGTCCGCGCTGGTGAGTTTGTCGAAATGGATCATGGACATGACTTTTATGCGCCGCAGAGCTTCCTGACGCCGGATGGGCGACGCATTGTGATTGGCTGGCTGGATATGTGGGAGTCGCCGCTGCCGGAGCAGCAGGACGGCTGGGCCGGGATGCTGTCACTTCCGCGTGAGCTGAGCCTCAGCCCCGACAGTCATGTGCAGATGCGTCCGGCTAAAGAGGTGGAAAGCCTGCGTCAGGGCTGGTACCCCTGGCCGGTTAGCACGCTGAACAATCAACAGATTGGCGTGGCAGAAAACGCCGAGGCGATGGAGGTGGTGCTGAACTGGAAAGGCGCGGATAGCACCGCCGAACAGTATGGGCTGAGTCTCGGGGATGGCCTACGGGTGTATGTTGATGCCCAGATGCAGCGCCTGGTGCTTGAACGTCACTATCCGCAGCACGGTTTATGCGGGACGCGCAGCGTGCCGTTACGCCTCGACCGCGATCTCCAGCTCCGCGTATTTATCGACAGCTCATCTGTTGAAGTCTTTGTTAACGATGGCGAGGCTTGCCTTAGCAGCCGTATCTATCCCGATGCCGGACACCGGGATTTACGTTTATTCGCCAGGAGCGGCAGTGCATCGCTGTCCGATGGCGGAGCCTGGCAGCTTGAATAAATAAAATATGCATAGTTAATAACCCGTCCCTGGCGATGGGCGGGTTATTGCTGCCCTTATTGCCAAATATACCCCTACTTAATAAATGACTGGTTACGTAATAATAAAAAAGGATCCTCAATGAAAATAATCTGGGTCGGTTGTATGGTGACGTCTGTATTCAGCGGCGTGGTCTGTGCGCAGGATAGCCTTTCTCTTGAAGCGCGGCTAGCGCAAATGGAAAAGCGGCTGAAGGCCACCGAGGCACGCGCCGCCAGCGCGGAAGCGGAGATCCGTGCATTAAAGCAGCAGGAGGCTCCCCAGACGGTTGCCAGCGCCGCACCGGCGAAACCAACGCTCCAGATAAACGATACCGGTGATTTGAAATTCTATGGCGACGTTGAGTTTAATATGGACGGCGCCAGCCGCACCGGCGGACTGACATCGCTTAAAACCAGCGCCAATAAAAATTGGACGCCAGGTGAAAAGGAGCGCTGGGATATTAACGGGCGTATTCTTCTCGGTTTTGATGGTATGCGAAAGGGGGATAACGGCAAATATGCCGGTTTCAGCGTACAGCCGCTGGCGGATATGAACGGTAAAATGAATCTTGACGATGCGGCTTTTTTCTTCGGTCAGCAGGATGACTGGAAAATTAAAATTGGCCGCTTCGAAGCCTGGGATATGTTCCCGCTGAATCAGGATACTTTTATTCAATACTCCGGTAATACCGCTAACGATCTCTATAGCGACGGTTACGGCTATATCTACATGATGAAAGAGGGGCGCGGGCGCAGCAACAGCGGCGGCAATTTCCTGTTCAGCAAAACCCTGGATAACTGGTATTTCGAGGTTAATACGCTGGTTGAGGATGGCAGTTCTCTGTTCGTCGATCAGAACTACCACGGCAACGCGCTGGATAACCGTAAAAACGTGGTGTATGTGCGTCCGGTTGCCGCCTGGCAGTCCGGCCCGTGGACGGTGGCCGCTGCGCTGGAGAGCAATCTGGTGAATAACGCCTACGGCTATCAGCAGGATGGACGTTTCCAGGATCAGTCCGCCCGCACCGGCTATGGCATGACGATGAGCTGGAACACGCTTAAGGCTGATGCGGAAAACGGCGCGGTGGTTAACCTGAGCACCGCGTATCTTGATGCGACAGACGAGAAAGACTTCAGCGCCGGGATCAATGCGTTATGGCACCGCGTCGAGCTGGGCTACATCTTTGCTCACAATAAAATAGATCGCTTCAATATGGCAGGCGTCAGCGCGGATTGCGATAGCGACTGCGCCATCCTTGCGCCGGGCCGCTACGACATTCACACAATCCATACATCCTGGCAATTGCCGAACATTATGGATATGCCCAATTTCAACATCTATCTCGGGGCTTACGCTTCCTGGCTCGAATCATCAGCAGCGCAAACCGGCAGCGACGACCAACGCTACGGTGCACGGGTTCGCTTTAAATATCTGTTCTGATAAAAATATTGCTAAGGAGAATTTATGAAGGTCTGGGCATTAGGTGATGCGGTCATTGATCTGCTGCCGCAGGGAGAGATGTCGTACACCGCCTGTGCAGGCGGCGCGCCAGTTAACGTTGCCGTCGGGGCTGCACGTCTGGGATGTGACAGCGGATTTATCGGCAGGGTGGGCGACGATCCCTTTGGCCATTTTCTAAGGAATACGCTGGTAGAGCAGGGCGTTGACGCGCAGCATGTACAGCTTGATCCACAGCACCGTACCAGCACGGTGCTGGTTTCGCTCGGTGATGAAGGCGATCGCAGCTTTACCTTTCTGGTCGATCCCTCTGCTGACCAATTTTTGACGGCAGAAAATCTTCCGGCGTTTGGTAACGATATTCTGCATTTTTGTTCGCTGGCGCTGGTGGCTACGCGATGTCGTGAAACGCTGGTCAGGGCTATCAGCTACATCAAGCAGCGTGATGGCCTGTTAAGTTTTGATATTAATCTGCGCGCGCAGATGTGGCCCGATGCGCAGGAGATGTTAGACACCGTGCGTCATTTTGCCCTGCAGGCCGATATTCTCAAGCTTTCGCAGGAGGAGCTGTACTGGTTGGCTGGCACTACGCAACATGAAAAAGCGCTGGAGATCTTACGTGGCTATCCGTCACGACTGAAGGTAGTGACATGCGGGTCCAACGGGGCGATTGTGCTCTGGCAGGATCGGCTGGTTCAGGTAAGCGCGTTCCAGGTAGAAAGTTTGGACACCACAGGTGCGGGCGATGCGTTTATCGCGGGGCTACTGGCAAGTGTGGCGCAAGGCAATACGTTAGACGATCTGGCCCAGCTCAAACAGGCGATGACCCAGGCCAGCGCCTGTGGCGCGCTGGCCACCACGGCGAAAGGAGCGTTGGCCGCGCTGCCTGATGCGCAGGGGGCGACGGCGTTCAGGGAAGAAGCCCCGGAGTTGCGGTTCGAAATTGAATAAACCTGCTAGCCCGTAGGCCAATGACAGAATGTGATATTTGGCCGCAAAAAAATCAAGGTTATTGGGCGGGTAAAACGGTGAACACCCAGATGCTTCTGATATCCTATGTGCCGTTAAAAGCTGGCCGTAGACAGCGTTCGACGACGGGGTGTAGACACGGACAGGTAAATTGAATCTTGTGTTGACAAGTGTCAACACCAAACTTACAGTTAGCTGGAGTTTAGTTGTATCTGAAAAGCCATCCTAATAAGCACATTCAAGCAGCCATTGAATATGCTCTAAAACAAGGCTGGGTCTGGGTTCGACCAGGCAATTCTGCACACTGTTTTTGTAGATTACGCTGCGGCAACCCTGAAGGTGAACACCGAGATCACCAAGTGAGCTTATGGTCAACGCCGAAAGATGCGGAAAACCATGCCAAACAGATCGTTCGCACAGTTAACCGCTGCGAATGATTTGTGTCCGGTCAGGAACGGCTGCAACCGTTCCTGACTGAATTAAGAATACACCATACTCTGACTATTAAACGAAGAGGTATTATGGCGCTTTATAACTTCACTCTGACCCTCTCAGGCGTCACGTATGACACTGACGGACTGGAAGACGCGCTGTACGGAAGCGGTTGTGACGATGCGCTGATTTGTGCATATGGCAACTCTGTTTACATTGAGTTCGATCGTGAAGCTGACTCCCTGGATGAAGCTGTTTCATCAGCGGTCGAAAATATCGAATCAGCCGGAATCGGCGCTATTGTTGAATCTGTCGACTCTGCCCTGGTGGGCTTAAGTGATATTGCTGAAATGACAGACATGTCGCGCCAGGCAATTGCGATGCTAAAAGATGGTACTCGCGGCAGCGGCGATTTCCCTTGCCCTATCCAGCGTATCAAAGGCCAGTCTCCATTATGGGATTGGGCGGATGTTGCGCAATGGTTGTTAAAAAATGGTCGATTACAAGAGGACAGCGAGCTGGTGAATAACGCTCGTGTATTAAGCAAATGGAACCTTGCACTACGAACCAGCGTGTCCAAAGACTTTAAAGAAGTTGAATCAATTGCGGTAGCACTCATCGAGCGACGTCGCAAGACAGTCGCATAGGCTTCCTGGGTTTGATTGCCCTAAAAGCTGTGAAATTTGGATGATGCTCTCCCAGGCTACCGGGAGAGCACAAGATTTAAACTATCAATATTGCGCGGATATCATTGACGTTGGTTAACGTCGGGCCGGTTAGCAGTAAATCATCGAGGGCATGAAAATAGCTGTAGCTGTCATGTTCATCCAGATAACTCGCAGCATTAAGGCCCTGCAATCTGCCGCGGGTCAGCGTATCAGGGTAGATCAGAGCGCCTGCGGCATCTTCCGTACCGTCTATACCATCGCTGTCGCCTGCTACCGCCCAGATCCCGCGCTCGCCCTGTAGCGCACAGGCGAGGCTAAGCAGAAATTCCGTGTTCCGCCCGCCTTTACCGGCGCGGCCGTTACGCACCGTAACCGTGGTCTCCCCACCAGAAAGCAGCAGGGCAGGCGCGCCCAGCGGTTGGCTATGCTGCTTCACCGATTTGGCGATACCCGCCATCACGACTGCCGCCTCGCGACTCTCCCCCTCTATGGCGTCGCCAAGGATCAGCGGCGTGATACCGTGGCGACGTGCCGCCTCGGCAGCTGCCCTTAGCGCCATTGCGGGGGTAGCGATCAGGCTAATCTCGCCGTTTGGCGTTCCGGCTGGCTGTGGGAGTGGCTTGCTCAGCACATCACGTACCGCCTCGGATATCGCAATACCATAGCGTTCAAGCACCTTCAGGGCATCACCCGGTGTCGTACTGTCAGCCACCGTCGGGCCGGACGCGACGTCCGATGGATTATCGCCCGGGACATCGCTGATTATCAGAGAGACCACGCGCGCCGGCTGCGCCATCGCGGCCAGCTTACCCCCTTTTACTGCTGACAGATGCCGCCGTACCAGGTTCATCTCCCTGATATTGGCACCGCTGTGCAACAGGGCTCGCGTAATGGCCTGCTTATCCGCAAGCGTAAGGCCAGGTGCGGGCAGCGCCATCAGTGCTGAACCGCCGCCGGACATCAGGGCCAGTACCAGATCGTCCTCTGTTAGCCCGCGCAGGGACTCCACAATCAGCATCGCTGCTGTTTCACTCATGGCATCCGAGACTGGATGGGACGCTTCAAGGATCCGGATACGTCCTGCGGGCACGGCATGGCCATAACGCGTAACCACGACGCCACTGACCTCCACATCTGGCCAGGCTGCATCCACAGCCGCTGCCATAGCGGCAGAAGCTTTACCTGCCCCCACCACCACGCAGCGGCCTTTAGGCTTCTGCGGCAGGGCGAGTGGGATGACAGGCCCGGGGCGGGCGCTGTCAACAGCATGCTTAAATACATCGTGCAAAATCTCTGCAGCCCGATCATTGTTCATTTTTACGCACTCTCAGCAACGGTAACCCGGGATTCGATAAACTGCACCACCGCGCGGGTAACATCAGTGGTTTTTGCCGTGCCACCCACGTCAGGTGTCAAAATGCCTTTAGTGCAGACATGCTCAATCCCCTGCATGATCAGCGCAGCAGCGTCCCGCTCACCCAGGTGTTCCAGCATCTGCACGGCGGTCCAGAAGGTGGCAATTGGGTTTGCGATGCCCTTGCCGGTGATATCAAAGGCTGAGCCGTGGATAGGTTCAAACATGGAAGGAAAACGCCGCTCGGGGTCAATATTTGCCGTTGGTGCCACGCCGAGGCTGCCTGCCAGCGCGCCAGCCAGATCCGATAAAATATCGGCATGCAGGTTGGTGGCGACAATGGTATCCAGACTCTGCGGATGCAGCGTCATACGGTGCGTCATTGCATCAACCAGCATTTTGTCCCACTGCACATCCGGAAACTCCTGCGCCACTTCGGCCGCAATTTCATCCCACATCACCATGCCGTGACGCTGGGCATTGGATTTGGTGACTACAGTCAGCAATTTACGCGGACGGGACTGGGCCAGCTTGAAGGCATAACGCATGATGCGCGTCACGCCGACGCGAGTAAAGATCGCCACTTCGGTCCCGACCTCTTCAGGCAGGCCTCTGTGCGCACGGCCGCCGTTGCCGGAGTATTCGCCCTCTGAGTTTTCACGGACGATAACCCAATCGAGATCGCCAGGCCCGCGGTTACGCAGCGGCGACGTCACACCCGGCAGGATTTTAGTTGGACGCACGTTCGCGTACTGGTCAAACCCCTGGCAAATCGGCAGTCGCAGACCCCACAGCGTGATGTGATCGGGTACATCCGGCGCGCCGACCGCACCAAAATAGATAGCATCGAATTTTTTGAGCGTTTGCAAACCCGTTTCCGGCATCATGACGCCGTGTCGCTTGTAGTAATCGGAACCCCAGTCGAAGGTTTCGATAGTAAATTTCAGCTCTGGATCCTGACGGGACAGGGCGTGAAGCACCTCGATGCCAGCAGAGATCACTTCAGGGCCGATGCCGTCGGCAGGAATAGCGGCGATAGAGTAGTTACGCATGGTTGTTCTCCGTATCGATTAATGAGTATGAATATGCGGGTGAGGAAGTTCTGTGGCCTGGGGCTTTTTCGCTTTCCCTGACAGAATCAGGACAATCAGCGCTGACAGGACCAACAGGCCGGCAACAAAATAGAGTCCTCCGGTATAGCTGCCGGTTTGCTGACGGATGACGCCGATCATCATCGGTCCGACAAATCCCCCGAGGTTACCAATAGAGTTGATGGTGGCGATGCCGGCCGCGGCGGCTGGGCCGCTCAGGAACAGCGTCGGCATGCTCCAGAGCGGTGGTTTCGAGGCGCTGATGCCCACGGTGACCAGCATCAAAGCGATAATCACGGTAAACAGAGTGCTGACGCTACCGGCATAGAGCAGTCCGGCTGCGGCCAGCAGGCAGGCGGCAATAACGTGCCAGCTGCGCTCGTTTGTCCGATCTGAATGGCGGGCCCAAAGGATCATACCGAGAACGCCAACCACGGCCGGGCAGGCATTAAGGAAGCCAATCTCCAGGGATGAAGCACCAAAGCTGTGAATAATTTGCGGCGCCCAGATACCCAAGGTGTAGAGACCGGCTGAGGTACCAAAGTAGACCAGCGCCAGCGCCAGAACCCGTTTATCCGCCAGTCCACGCCAGGCGCTGCTGTGGCTCTGCCCCACTGTCCGGGCCTGCTCTTCGGCCTGCATCGTATTTTGCAGCCAGATCCGCTCCTCCTCCGTCAGCCATTTCGCTTTGGCGGGACGGTCAGTGAGGTAAAACAGGACGACGATGCCAAACAGCACTGCCGGGATCGCTTCCAGCATGAACATCCATTGCCAGCCGGCATAACCCAGCAGGCCGTTCATCTCCAGTAACATGGCGGAGATGGGCGATCCCAGGGCGGTGGAAAGGGGGGCTGCGGCCATAAAAATGGCGGTAACCTGGGCGCGTTTTGTCGCCGGGAACCAGTAGCTAAGGTAAAGAATGATGCCCGGGAAGAAGCCGGCTTCCGCTACGCCGAGCAGAAAACGCAGAATGTAGAAACTGGTCGTGCCCTGCACGAAAGCCATACAGGCGGAGACCAGTCCCCAGGTGATCATCACCCGGGCGATCCAGATGCGGGCGCCGACCTTATGCAGGATTAAGTTTGACGGCACTTCGAAGAGGAAGTAGCCCAGAAAAAATATGCCTGCGCCCAGGCCGAATACCGTCGGCGAAAAGCCCAGATCCTCGTTCATCGTCAGGGCAGCAAAACCAATATTGACCCGGTCGAGAAACGCGATGAAATACAGCAGCATAATGAAGGGAATAATGCGCAGGGTCACCTTGCGCATAACCCTTTTTTCGAGGTCGTTGTTCATAACAGGATGCTCCACGGTTGTAGGGTTGTTATCATTTTGTAATGAACTCAGTATGCTTTTTTAACTGGCTTTATCATCGGCAAGGGTTTATATAAATAATTTGTATAATTCGCGTTGGGTGGAAAAATGGATATAAATCAACTGCGTTGCTTTGTGGTGTTAGGTGATGAGCTTCACTTTGGCCGTGCTGCCCGAAAGCTTGAAATGATGCCTGCGTCACTCAGCCGTTTTATCAAATTGCTGGAGGAGGATTTAGGTATACGCCTGTTGAACCGCTCAACCCGAAACGTTTACTTGACGCCGGAAGGCGCTGAATTCCTGAATGAAGCGAAAAGAGTGCTGAGCGAATTTGACGCCCTGCGACAGCGTTTTCTTAAAAGCAACGTTTCGCAGAAAAAGACGCTGAGGATCGGTGCAATTGACAGCGCAGCCAGAGGGCTATTGCCAAATCTGCTTAATCTTTTTATCAAGCAATTTCCCGAGGCGGATATTCATATCATCGAAGACAAGTCGTCCAGCCTTATTCCGCGTCTGGCATCCGGATGGCTGGACCTGGTTTTTGTTCGTCCACCGGAGCAGGTTGATGTCATCTTGACCACCCGCTTTATCGCCTATGAAACCTGCGTGCTGGCCGTTCCTGCCCAACATCGGCTGGTGGATTATGACAGGGTGAGCATCGACGATTTTCGCGATGAGCCGGTTATTGTCCCGGAAAGACGCGCCCGTCCTCATAGCCATGATCTAACGATGGATATCTTTAGATCCGGCGACTCTTTTCCTGTTATCGCCCAGTACGCAGAGGAAAAGCAGACTATCCTGAGTTTCGTCGCGGCAGGGCTGGGCGTCGCCCTGGTCCCCGCATCGTATAAAAACATGAACGCTGACGGCGTTAAGTACCTTCCACTTAAACCGATAGATAATATTAAGGGCCTGCCACTAAGCGTGATGTGGCATCAGGGAAATACGAATATATACGTTAAAGCAATGCTGGATATGCTTGCGGAAAATAGCGAGGAGCTGACTCGTGGGTTATAAAAAAGTAAGGCCTTACATATTAAGAAAAGATAATTTCCTAACTTCTGCATCAGGGTTTTCGCGCTCTACCGCTGCCAAAAAGCCAGCAAAGTTCTGATTGAACAGGGTTAGATTGTGGTAGAACTGCATTTGGCTCTCTCCCCCCTCAGTAAGATATATGACGCACCACTTACGCCTGTTGTTTATCGTTGTATAGCCTGGTTTAACCTGAGTTATTTTAGAGAGTTCAATTTTATGATTGATGTTGTTGTTGATCTCATATAAAAACGTGTCGTCATAATAGTATTCTGCCCTGGAGGACCCGCCAAAATACGAAGGGTTGGAGGATATTTTTTTCATTCCATTTTCATCTGAAATGATGCGTTTTGGTTGGCGAAGGGTGCGGGTGAAAAGCGTTATCAGAGTAAACAACACAACGATGGGCAGAATTATCAGTAAAATATTAATTGCTTCCTGCATGTACTGTCTCCTCAATTAACTCATGGTAATAGTCACAGATGGTTACTGCGCTGTCAACGTTGGCCCACATTAAGATTAACTACTTGAAATATTTGTCCAGTGGATCGTGGTGCCTGTATTTTCTGACAAAAAAGAGCCAGTAGACAAAACCAATGACTGCACCGAGCCCGGCATAGGTCACCATCAGATTTTTACGCACCCTAAGAAGATCTGTAAAGGAGTATACGCCTTTCCATATGTCGATAATGCTTGCGTTTATCACCAGATCCAGAAACAGAGCAAGAAGAGGTAGCGCAATGGCATAGGCCGCCATGAGATAGATAAGTGCCCATATCCTGTACCTGGTATTGATGTGCATGTTTCGCCTCCTTGTCTGAATGACAACGATGATAAGGTGTCACCTAGTCGCTATGACCACGCCTTGTTTTGGATAACCACTCTGTATCCGTCTGGATCAACAAATGTCCTGCCGTTAACATCCCAGTAGGGATTAAGGGAATTTACCACGTTGAATCCGGCTTCGACCATTCTTGCGCAGGTGCTTTCCCACTCTTCTTTATGAGGATAATAGAGAACAAGCAGATCCTCTTCCGTTTGCGAAGGTTGAATGGGATGGTACTGACAAACGGTGAACTCGATGTGCCAGGATATCTCATCACGCCCCAACATCATTCCATTGAAACCATCATGATCGTTGAACTCAGCGATCTTTTGCAAATACAGGCCTTGGCTGTACATCAGAAACGATCTTTCAAGGTTTGATACGGGTCTGGCAATACGCATGTGAGTAAACATCCAGAGATCTCCTGCCGACGGGGCGTAATTGAATTTTGAAAATCACTCTGAGTTTACATCTCATTATGCCGTTAATTTGTCGATAAGAGCGGTCATGCTGATATGAAGTTAATAGGGTGAATGGGTATTTTTGCTGAGTAATGTGAGGTCAAAACTGACGGTAAATGCCCTTGCAACATCTTCCCCGTATTTCAAACCGGCGTATGCCGAGGCGTATCGCACTGCCGCCCGCGTTGCAGGCGGCAGAGACTATCAGAACAAGACCGAGTAGTTCAGGCCGAAAGTACGACCGCGACCTTTATAGGTATAGAGATTCTCAGCGCCGTAGGTTGGGCTGTACAGACCCGGTGCGCGCTGTCCCCATGCGGTGGTGTAATCTTCATCCAACAGGTTTTCTATGCTAAAGCTCAGCTTGCCCACCGGCAGAAGGTAACTGCCTAATAGATCAACAGTATTATAACCGTCAATGTGCTTACCGGCATCATCGGACAAATCAAACGTCTGCGTACTTTGCAGACGCAGCGTCCAGTCGCCCGGCGCCCAGGTAACCCATGCGCTCATTTTGGATGGGCTGGCGCTGTCTACCGTCAGCTTTTCCCATTTCCCGTCGACGCGAGTTTGCGATTTGATGACGTTAAAGTTTGTGCCCGTGCTCCACGCGCTGTCGGTAAAGAAATAGTCGACCTGGCCTTCAACGCCGTAGATGCGACGCTTGTCGTCTTCAACGTTGATGGTCATGTCGTTTTTGTTGATGTTGATGGTTTTGTCGGAGAGCGAGTAGTAACCGGCAATTTGCGTGCGCAGGTTGTCCCCAGTGTAGCGCCAGCCCAGCTCATAAGCATCAACTTTAATACCGTCGAGTTTTGAGTCGTTAACGTTAACGCTGTTGACCAGGCGATAATGGCCGTTCACCAGCTGATAGGTGCCGGAGCCATAATATTTTGCCAGATCCGGGATCTCAAACCCCTGGGAGAAGTTGAACCATAGCTGCTGACGCTCGGTCAGATGACCCAAAATGCCGGCGTTAAAGAGCAGATTGTTGTAGTCGGTTTTTCCGCCTGGTACAGCGTCAGCGGAGGTGGCTCTTCCCGTGGCAATGGCCTGTTGTTGGGCATAGCCAACAAAATCATCGACCCGGTTCTCCGTGTACTGATAGCGCACGCCGCCGCTGAGGGTGATAGCGGAGAAGTCATAGCTGGTTTGCAGGAAGGGGGCGAGGTTGGTGATGCTATAGCCCGGATAGCGGCCAACGTTATACGCGTCATCCAGCTTCATGCCACCGCTGGCAGCTGCTTTGCTGAGGTCGAAAAATTGCTGATTGGCGTCAAAGACTTCATGCTCGGCATCAACACCCCACGTCAGGGACAAAGCATCCAGTGGTGTGCTGTTGAGAGTGAGTTTACCGCCGTAGAAGTCGGTTTTCTGCTGTGAGGCTCCAATGCTGGTTACCCGGCCGCCTGAAAGGGTAGGGAAGGGGTAGAAGGTCAGGCTTTCATCACGGTAATAAATTTGTGCGACCAGATCCTGTCCCCAGAAATCGGTGTTGGAGTATTGCAGGTTGATCAGGTGGCGTTCGGTACCGGGAATGCGGTCGGAGTCGAGATTGTTCTTGTTGTAAGCATTACCAGAACCGGTTACCGCCGAAAAGTTCTCACCAAGATAGAGGCCGTGCTTACCGTCGGATTCACTATTGTAATACTGGGTGGTGAGCTGCAGCTGCTGGTGGTCGTCGATATTTAGCGTGCCGGTGCCCATCACGTCCAGACGGTCAGAATATTGCAAACCGGTCTGGGTGTTATCAATATTCACCTCGTTGCCTTTGCCATCGTACCAGCCACCAAAGCGCTGATAAGCGACCGACAGCCGCCCTGACGCATTGTCATTGCCGCCGCTGACCGCCGCCGCGATGTTCTCATCATTATCGTTATGGCTGTTGAAGCCCGATTTCATGCCGGTCTGAAATTCGACTTCCGTTTCCGGTTGGCCCTTTTTAGTGACAATATTGATTAAGCCGCCGGTACTGCCGCCGCCGTAGAGGGAGGTTGCGCCGGAGATAACTTCAATACGGGTAATATTAAACGGATCGATAGAATCGAGCTGGCGGCTATCGCTGCGCGAGGAGTTTAAACGCACGCCGTCGACCATTACCATCATAGAGCGACCACGCATATTCATACCGTAGTTGGTACGCCCCTGACTGCTGACATCCATACCGGGAATCAACTGCGCCAGCACCTCCTTGAGCTCTTTACCGCCCTGAACCTGCTGTTCAATTTCAGCCTGCTCTACGACCCAGGTCGTCTGTGCCATATCGGTAATGCTGTGGTTTGTACGGCTGGCGGCCACAACCATCGACTCTTCTTTTTGTCCCTCAGCCGAGGCATGAGTGGCTAGCATCATTAATAAACATGGGCTTAGCGCCCAAGAACAACGCGGTTTCATTATTATGATCATCCTGATTTTTCGAGGTATCGGTGGCCTTAAGGCCATTAATCGCAACGTCATCGCCCTCTGGTTTGAGAGTGATTATCAAAATGATATGAATTATCATTACATTGTAAACAGATAATGTTAAAAAATGTTTCTTTAATGGCATGATCTAAATAGGGTTTTTGGAGAGGCGTATAGGTCGTCGTCATCATGAGAGCTGGATGACGCCGCGACACCAAAACCCAATGGGGGCTGCAAAATAATGAACGGAGCAGGTAGGGTTAACAGCAGGAATACTTAGATCCCAAGTGCATCACGAATGACAGTTTCCATTTTCTCTGGCGTGGTGAACGGTGCAAAACGCTTGAGCGGTTTGCCGTCGCGCCCAATCAGAAATTTAGTGAAGTTCCACTTGATCCGTCGACCCAGCACGCCGGGCAATTGGTCTTTCAGGTAACGAAACACCGGATGGGTAGCGGCGCCGTTGACCTCCACTTTCTCGAACATCGGGAAGCTCACACCGTAGTTGCTGTGGCAGGTCCGGGCGATCTCATCAGGGCCGCCAGGTTCCTGGGAACCAAACTGGTTGCAGGGGAAGCCAAGCACCATCAGTCCCTGGGCGGCATACTTTTTGTAGAGCGCTTCAAGGCCAGCGTACTGTGGGGTGAAGCCACAATGGCTGGCGGTATTTACCACCAGAACCACTTTGCCAGCGTAGTCGGCCATCGAGATGGGCTGACCCCGCAGACTGGTGGCTGTAAGTTGATGAAAGGTGCTCATGTCGGGATCCTCAGAGCAAAATAAGTTTTGCATTAACATTGCCACTTAGTTCATTGCTGTAAAGTCGAACAAAAATTAGCAAATAGGCGGCCTTTAACCAGCTCACTATTTATTAACATACCTTGATGTTAGTAGTGTCCGCTACTGGCGCATATCAAGCTTGCTTCGGTTCTAATAGGCTAGCTAAGAGCATAACTGACTGAATATAAAGTTCCCATCTACTTATATTATAATCAATTCAATGGGTTATCCTGGGCCATGTCTTGTAGGATCAATTCGTCAAGGGCGGTCATTGACTCCCTTCGTTCCGCAAGGAGTACGGTTTTGTCCAAATCCGAAAGGTGTGAGCCAGGTGTGGGCAAGGAACTAGCTGTGGCCTCGTACCAGTGATAAAAAAGATCATTGCCAGTGAATTTTGTAGCTTGTGCCTTTTGTGCTAAGGCTAACTTTATATGCGCAGCGATAACCGGATTAACCTCAGAATATGTAAACCGCGAAGATGGATGGTTCACTACAGCTACCGGTAAACTACCAGCAAGTGACCTAATACGGTTGCCGTTACGTTTGCTGAAACATACAAACAAATCCGGTGCCAACACCGATATGACGTTCGTAAACGCACTCTCACTGCGATCCCAGGCGCTTTGGGATGGTGCAATACGCCTGTCTTTTATGAATTCCTGCAAGAAGTTGTAGTAAGCGACGCTACTCCAAAATTCTCTTCTTTGCTTATATGAGAAGCTCTGTCTAACGTCCTGAATTGCAGACATTATTTTTGTGAAATGCATATGCCGTCGAAGCTTACTGGTTGCCCTTGGGTGTTTCTCCCCCAAAGCAAGAGCCTTAATGATCTCCGGAGTGACAGTGGGGCGTTCATACTGCTTATCGCCATAGTGAGATTCGCACACTAAGAGTATGCGCAAGCCGCGAAAACCTTTCTCATAATTGGAGCCTATCCAGGGTGCAAAGCGGACAGTACTTTTACTCATTATTGTCCTCGGCTATTTTTGAAAGCAGTACCTTTGATGCTTCTAAGATATCTGGATTATTATCTCCAGAAAATTGATATCGTGATAAATTCAATATTTAACAGACCTGCCTGAATGCTTTAAATTTTACAGCAAGATAGAACTCCTGCTACTATACCCCCCTACAGTATAGGAGGGCGTATGCCACACTCACCTGAAGATAAAAAACGCATCCTTACCCGTGTTCGCCGCATTCGTGGCCAGGTCGACGCCCTTGAGCGGGCGCTGGAGTCGGGCGAACCTTGCATCGCAATACTGCAACAGATCGCCGCCGTGCGCGGGGCTGCTAACGGCTTGATGGGCGAGATGGTCGAAATTCACCTCAAAGATGAACTGGTCAGCGGCGAGACAACGCCCGACCAGCGCGCGGTAAGAATGGCAGAAGTCGGCCATCTTCTGCGCTCTTATCTAAAATAAAACAGTACTGTTCACATAAGGGAAGAGAGTCTATGAAATCACGTGCGGCTGTTGCCTTTGGGCCGGGTCAACCACTGAAAATTGTTGAAATCGACGTAGCGCCACCGAAAAAAGGTGAGGTGCTGGTTAAGATCACCCACACCGGCGTCTGCCACACCGATGCGTTCACCCTCTCAGGGGACGATCCGGAAGGCGTCTTTCCGGCGGTGCTTGGCCATGAAGGCGGCGGCGTAGTCGTGGAAGTGGGCGAGGGCGTGACCAGCCTGAAGCCTGGCGACCACGTCATTCCTCTCTATACCGCCGAATGCGGCGAGTGTAAGTTCTGTAAATCCGGCAAGACCAACCTCTGCCAGGCCGTGCGCGCCACCCAGGGCAAAGGCCTGATGCCGGACGGCACCACCCGTTTCTCCTACAACGGCGAGCCGATCTATCACTACATGGGCACCAGCACCTTCAGCGAATATACCGTCTGCGCGGAGATCTCGCTGGCGAAGGTCAACCCGCAGGCACCGCTGGATAAAGTCTGTCTGCTGGGCTGCGGCGTTACCACCGGTATCGGCGCGGTGCACAACACGGCGAAGGTAAAAGAGGGCGATAACGTGGCGGTCTTCGGCCTCGGCGGTATCGGTCTGGCGGTGATCCAGGGTGCCGTGCAGGCGAAAGCCGGACGCATTATTGCCGTGGATACCAACCCGGAGAAGTTCAAGCTGGCAGGCGAGATGGGCGCAACCGACTTTATCAACCCGAACGACTACGATAAGCCGGTTCAGGATGTCATCGTCGAGCTGACCGACGGCGGCGTAGAGTTCAGCTTCGAATGTATCGGCAACGTTAACGTCATGCGCGCGGCGCTGGAGTGCTGCCACAAGGGCTGGGGTGAGAGCGTGATCATCGGCGTCGCTGGCGCAGGTCAGGAGATCCGCACCCGTCCGTTCCAGCTGGTGACCGGGCGCGTCTGGCGCGGCTCCGCCTTTGGCGGCGTGAAGGGCCGTACCCAGCTGCCGGGCATGGTTGAAGATGCGATGGCAGGTAAGATCAACCTCGATCCGTTCATTACCCACCGTCTGCCGTTGGAACAGATCAACGAAGCCTTTGATCTGATGCACGAGGGCAAATCCATCCGTACCGTTATCCACTTCGGCGATAACTGATCCCACTGCCGGCGGTTTAGCCGCCGGCAGCATAATTAATGTGCGAATCTGTGACCGAGTTGGCGCTTTTAGACATAAGATAAATCTTATGGCTGCCGATGACTATCTGACAGGCGTGTAATTACGCATCTTACAATAAGAGAGTCGATAGCCATGGATAAAACAGCAGCGATGCACAAACCGCAGACAGTTGGCTTTTTACATCATATCCGCTTAGTACCCCTTTTCTCCGCCATCCTCGGCGGTATCCTTCTGCTTTTTGCCTTGAGCTCAGGGCTGGCAGGCTACTTCCTGATGCAGGCCGATAGCGACCAGCAGGACGTCACCGCCGAAATTCAGATCCGTATGGGACTGTCGAATAGCTCGAATCACCTGCGCACTGCCCGTATCAACATGATCCATGCCGGGGCGGCCAGCCGCATCGCGGAGATGGATGACATGAAACTCAATATCGCCGAGGCGGAGAAGCGTATTGGTCAGTCGCAGGAGGGCTTCAATGCCTACATGAACCGCAGCGTGAAAACGCCGGCCGATGAGGCGCTGGATGGCGATCTCAAGGCGCGGTTTGATGCCTATATCGCCGGACTACAGCCGATGCTGAAGTATGCCAAAAACGGTATGTTCGAGGCGATTATCAACCATGAAAACGAGCAGGCCCGAGGGCTGGACAGCGCCTATAACGATGTGCTGCTGAAAGCCATTCAGATCCGCACCGAGCGGGCGAATAAACTCAGCGAGCTGGCGCATCAGCGTGCGCAACTTGGGCTGATGTTTATGGCGGGCGCGTTTGTGCTGGCGCTGCTGCTTACCTTGATTACCTTTGTCGTGCTGCGTCGCATCGTGATTAATCCTCTCCAGCGCGCGGCGCATCGTATTGAGCTGATTGCATCCGGCGATCTGACCCATGCCGATGAGGCTACCGGACGCAGTGAAATTGGTATTCTGAGCCGCGACCTGCAAAAAATGCAGCGCTCGCTGGTGAAGACCGTGGGCACGGTGCGCCAGGGCGCCGAGGAGATCTATCGCGGGACCAGCGAAATCTCGGCGGGCAATACCGATCTCTCATCGCGTACCGAACAGCAGGCGGCGGCCATTGAAGAGACTGCGGCCAGCATGGAGCAGCTGACCGCCACCGTGAAACAGAACGCCGATAACGCCCACCACGCCAGCAAGCTGGCCGGGGACGCGTCCGGTAAGGCCACCAAAGGCGGACAAATTGTCTCCGGCGTCGTGCAGACGATGGGCAACATCTCTGCCAGCTCGAAGAAGATCTCGGAAATTACCGCCGTCATCAACAGCATTGCCTTCCAGACCAATATCCTGGCGTTGAACGCGGCGGTTGAAGCGGCACGCGCGGGCGAGCAGGGCCGTGGCTTTGCGGTCGTCGCCAGCGAAGTCCGTACTCTGGCCAGCCGCAGCGCCCAGGCGGCAAAAGAGATCGAGGGGCTGATCAGTGAGTCGGTGACCCTGATCGAGCGCGGTTCCGGCGAGGTAGTTGCTGCAGGGGATACAATGGGCGATATCGTTGCGGCGGTAAAACGCGTTACCGATATCATGCAGGAAATTGCCGCAGCGTCTGACGAGCAGAGTCGCGGCATTGAACAGGTTAGCCAGGCCATCACCGAGATGGATAACGTTACCCAGCAGAACGCCTCGCTGGTGGAAGAAGCATCAGCGGCGGCAGCGTCGCTGGAAGAGCAGGCGGCACGTCTGACCGAGGCGGTAGGCACCTTCCGACTCAAGCAGGGCAGCCAGGCGCGGGAGGAGAAACCCGCTGCGGCAAAACCCTTTACGCCATCGCGTCCGGCGCTGGCCAGCGGCGATAACTGGGAAACGTTCTAATTTCACCAACCTTTGGGGGCCGCAAGGCCCCCTTTTTTTACTGCTTATTTACTGTCAGGCAGCGCATAGGCAATGATGTAATCTCCGCGATCCGGGGACTGACGTGCGCCCCCCGCATTGATCACAATGTACTGCTTACCGGTTTTCGGAGACACATAAGTCATCGGGCCAGACTGGCTGCCTACAGGCAGACGCGCCTTCCAGATCTCGCTCCCCGTCGCGGTGTCAAACGCGCGCAGATAGAAATCCTGGGTACCGGCAAAGAAGAGCAGGCCGGACTGGGTGGAGAGGGACGCGCCCAGGGTCGGCATGCCGATCGGGATTGGCATGTGCATGCGGATCCCCAGCGGACCGGTATCCTGCACCGTACCTACCGGTACCTGCCACACCAGCTTGCCAGACTTCAGATCGACAGCGGACATGGTGCCAAACGGTGGCTTCTGGCACGGAATGCCCAGCGGCGAGAGGAAACGCTCGCGCATTGCACCGTATGGCGTGCCCTCCATCGGCACAATCCCCATCTCGATACCGCTGGCATTTTTCGCTACCTTGGCACGCGGCACCATGTAGTTTGCCAGGCCCAGACGCATGTCGTTAACAAACATCAGGCCATTGTTCGGATCCACCGAGACGCTGCCCCAGTTCATGCCGCCAAGCGATCCCGGGAACTGCAGGGAGCGGTCGAGGCCCGGCGGGGTGAAGACGCCTTCGTGACGCATCGCTTTAAATTCGATACGGCAGATCAGCAGATCGATTGGGGTGGCACCCCACATATCCGACTCAGTCAGCGTCTGGTTGCCGATCATGGGCATCCCGACGGAGTATGGCTGGGTCGGAGAGTAGCGCTCGCCCTCAACGTTGCCTGCCGGAACCGGACGCTCTTCCACCTTCGCCACCGGCTCGCCGGTTTCTCGGTTGAGCATAAAGATCATGCCCTGCTTGCTGGTCTGCACCAGCACTGGCGTCGTGCCGCCTTTGCCATCTGGCAGATCGTAGAGCAGCGGCTGTGCAGGCAGGTCAAAGTCCCACAGGTCGTGATGGGTGGTCTGATAGTGCCAGCGCACCTGACCGGTGGTGGCATCGACAGCGACGATAGATGAGCTGTATTTGTCATCCAGCGCGGTACGCTCTCCGGCGAAGAAGTCCGGGGTGGCGTTGCCGGTCGGGAGGTAGACCAGGTTCAGCCTGGCGTCGTATGACATCGCCGACCAGACGTTAGGCGTCCCGCGGGTGTAGGTCTGACCCTCCGGCGGCAGGCCGGTGATCGCCGGGTTGCCCGGATCCCACGCCCACGCCAGCTTGCCGGTGTGCACGTCATAGGCACGTACCACGCCCGGCGGCTCGCCCGTGGAGTAGTTATCCGCCACGCGTCCGCCAACAACGACGACGTTACCGGCAACCAGCGGGGTGGAGGTCTGCTGATAGTAACCAGGCTTCACCTCACCCATGCCGATGCTGAGATCGACCGCGCCGTTGTCGCCAAAGTCCGCGCACGGCTGGCCGTTATCGGCATTGATGGCAATCAGGCGGGCATCGGTGGTCGGCAGGAACAGACGACGGGCGCAGGCTGCAGGCTGCGCAGCGGGAACGGGCACGGCCTGCGCATCCTCGTAATAGCCGAGACCACGGCAGCGCTGCCAGTTTGGCGCAGTGGCTTTGCTGTCATAGCGCCACTTCTCTTTACCGGAGTCGACGTCCAGCGCCAGCACCTTGCTGTATGGCGTACAGACGAACAGCGTATCGCCAACCTGCAGCGGCGTGTTCTGATCTTCCGCACCGGAGCCGTTGCTCTGCGGGATGTCACCAGTATGCGCCGTCCAGGCCACTTCCAGCTGGTTCACGTTCTGCTTGTTGATCTGATCCAGCGCGGCAAAGCGGTCGCCGTGAGTGGTGTTACCCCAGTGCTTCCAGTCGGTTTGCTGGCTACCTTTCGCCACCGGCTGTACCGGGACGTCTTCATTAGCGGTGACCAGCGTCTGCGGCTTAAACATCCAGCCTGCGCTGACCAGCAGCGCGAGGGCAATAGCTGCTGCAAGACCAAAGGCGGGCTTTTTGTTGGTGGTGGCGGTCAGGAACGGCCAGAGCAGGGCGGCGAGGAAGGCCAGCACGCCAAAGGTAAAGAGCCGCGAGAAGAGCGGCCAGAAGTCCCAGCCTGCATCGCTGACGGCCCAGATCGCCGAGGCGATAAATGCCAGCGCGTAGAGCACGATACCGCTCGTGCGGTTTTTAATGATTAATAGTGCTGAGACCAGCATCGCGACGCCCATCACCAGGAAGTAGGCGCTACCTCCCAGCGAGACGAGTTTGATACCAGGAATACCAATAGCCAGGCCGATAATTATCAGAAGCCCGGCCAGAAGCCACTTCAGGATCCGTCCGATCCCGCGTGGCGTGCTGCCAGTTGCCATGTCACTCTCCTAAAAACCTCCCTGATCCGCATGCGTGAACCAAAAAGGTAATTTAAACAGGGTTTGCCTTGTAAAATAGGGTTATCAATCCACCAAATCGAAAATATACGAACCATATGGTGAATTCCGCAACATGATAGATCTGTTAAATTGTTTTACGCAATTGTTAAAAAATAATTTGGCACGTTTTGTGAGCGGCAAACAAAACGCCCGTCACAAAGACGGGCGTAAGAAGGGGAAAGTAAGGGTTAAGCGATGCGCAATGTTGGCTGGGCTTGAGCTCTGGTAACGCGGACCGGAATCGATTTAGAGGTTGGCGTTCCTGTTCCTTCGCCGATGCGCGACAGGGGAACCAGCGGGTTCGTCTCAGGGTAGTAGGCCGCCAGATTACCGCGCGGGATAGCGTAGGCGACCAGCTTGAAATCCTTCACCTGACGCACAATGCCGTCATCCGCCTCGGTGGTGATATCGACCCGATCGCCATCCTGTAAACCCAGCGCCGCGATATCGTCGGCATGCATAAACAGCACCTCCCGCTGGCCGTAAACGCCACGGTAACGGTCATCCAGCCCGTAGATGGTGGTGTTGTACTGATCGTGAGAGCGCAGGGTTTGCAGAATAAAGGGCGCCTCTTCACGCACGGACACCGGCAGCGGCGCGGCGCTAAACTCCGCCTTGCCGGATGGCGTATTAAAGGTCAGCGCGGCAGCGGCATTGCCCAGCCAGAAGCCGCCAGGCAGATCGCAGCGGGCGTTAAAGTTGTCAAAGCCCGGAATGGTGGCGGCAATATGATCGCGGATCAGGCTGTAGTCATCCGCCAGCGCCAGCCAGTTAACGGCGGTATCCCCAAGCGTAGCGTGGGCGATATTGGCGATAATGGCCGTCTCCGAGCGCTGGGTGTTTGCCAGCGGTTTGCCGATCCCCTCGGAAGCGTGAACCATGCTAAAGGAGTCTTCCACGGTGATAAACTGTCGGCCGCTGGCCTGCATATCCTCTTCCGTACGGCCCAGCGTCGGCAGGATCAGCGAGGCTTTACCCGGCATCAGATGGCTGCGGTTGAGCTTGGTGCTGATGTAGACCGTCAACCCGCAGCGGCGCAGGGCTTCGCAGGTGCGCGGCGTATCCGGCGCGGCGGCGGCGAGGTTGCCACCGAGAGCGATCAAAACCTTAACCTCATCACGCAGCATGGCGTTGATGGCATCAACGGTGTGATGCCCGGGCCTGCGCGGCGGGGTAAAGTTGAAGTGATGGGCGAGGCTATCCAGCAGCGCGGCAGGCGGTTTTTCATCGATGCCCACCGTGCGGTTACCCTGCACGTTGCTGTGACCGCGCACCGGGCAGAGACCCGACCCGGGTTTACCGAGATGGCCGCCGAGCAGCTGCAGGTTGGTAATCTCCCGTACGGTATCAAGAGAGTGTTTGTGTTGGGTAATACCCATCGCCCAGGTGCAGATCACCCGTTCGGCGCTCTGCCAGATGCCCGCCGCCTCACGCAGCTGCTTCTCCGTCAGGCCGGACTGCTCAACCAGCGTTGCCCATGAAGTAGCATCGATTTGCGCAAACCACGCCTCAAGCCCCTGGGTATGCTCGGCAATAAACGCCTCGTCGAAAATACCGGGCTGTCCGTCAGCCTGTCGCTGGCGCTGAGTCTCCAGCAGCGCTTTCGCCATGCCGCGCACCGCCGCCATGTCGCCGCCAAGGTTAGGCTGATAGTAGGAGGAGCTGATGGTGCCCGCCTTAGGGGTGATCACCTCCAGCGGCTTCTGCGGATCGGCAAATCGCTCCAGCCCACGCTCGCGCAGGGTGTTGAAGGTGACAATGCTGGCGCCGCGATCGGCGGCGTGGCGCAGGCTGTGGAGCATGCGCGGATGGTTGGTGCCCGGGTTCTGACCAAAGACAAAGATCGCGTCGGCCAGGTCAAAATCGTTCAGGTGGATAGTGCCTTTGCCCACCCCGATGCTGCGCTTCAGTCCGGCACCGCTGGCCTCATGGCACATATTGGAGCAGTCAGGGAAATTGTTGGTCCCGACCATACGGCCAAACAGCTGATAAATATAGGCCGCTTCGTTGCTGGCGCGACCGGAGGTATAGAGCTCCATCTGGTCCGGGTTATCCATCGCCTGGATATGTTGCGCAATCAGCGCCCAGACCGCATCCCAGCTAATTGGCTCATAGCGATCGCTGGTGGCGTTATAGCTCAGCGGTTCCGTCAGGCGTCCCTGATACTCAAGGAAGTAGTCAGACTGCTGGTTGAGCGCGCTAACGGTGTGTTTGGCAAAGAAGTCGGCGTCAACCTGGCGACGGGTGGCCTCCCAGGTCACGGCTTTTGCGCCGTTCTCACAGAAGCTGAAGGTGCTTTTGTTGTCGTCGCCCCAGGCGCAGCCAGGGCAGTCAAAGCCGCGGGCCTTATTCATGCGCAACAGATTGCGCATATTCTTCAGGGCGTTTTTGCTGTCGATGACGAAGCGAGTGGTCGCTTCCAGTGAGCCAAGCCCGCCGGCAGCGGCGTGGTATGGCTTGATGGCGGATTTAAATTTCATGCGTTCTTCCAGACGGCGGGTTGCTGCGGGTAAGGCTATAACCTTTAACAACAACCCATAATCAACAACGCGGTTTTATCACACAATTAACGTCATGTTTACCATTTGCGCAATAACAGCCGCCGGAAGAGCGCTAAAGCGCACGCTGCGTTAAACCGGCATCGATTTGCGGATAGCGCTAAGCAGCGTTTGCGCACCCGCCGACAGCGGGGCATCGATGCGGGTAATGATGCCAATCGGCTCACCCGCACCCAGGGCTGGGATCGGCAGCGCCGTTAGCGCCCCCTGTTTAAGATCGTCCTTTACCGCGCCGGAGGGAACAAACCAGACGTAGTTATACTCCACGGTAAGCTGGCGGGAGAGGGAGGCCGATAGCGTTTCGATACAGCCGGAGGGGAGGGTGCATCCCTGGGCTGCGAGCAGCGCCTCGGTATGCTGGCGCGGCGCGGTGCCCTGCGGAGCCACCACGACCGGCCACTCCATTACCCGGCTGAGCGTCACCGTATCCTGCAACAAGGGGTGACGAGGATGGACCACCAGCTTCAGAGACTCTAAAAACAGCAGCTCGTAGTTTAAACCGCTCATCATCTCCGGGTCTGACATACGGCCAATACCGATATCCAGCTCGCCGGTTTTCAATCCGGCCAGCAGCATCGGGTTATTCATCGTGGCGACCTGAAGGGTGATGTGCGGCAGGTGGCGATGAAATTCGCCAATCGCCGGGGGCATAATGCCCAGCGCGGCGGTAGGCAGCGCGCCAACGCGCACCACGTCATTGTTCACGCCCTCTTTATGGTACAGCGCCTGTCCGGCGGTATTCAGCGCGTCCAGCACCCGTACCGCATGGGTCAGGAACTGTTCGCCGACGACGGTCAGGTGCGCACCCATCCGGCCGCGATCGAACAGCCGCGTGCCGGTTAGCTGCTCCAGCTCGTTGAGGGTTTTTGACAGCGCGGGCTGGCTAAGGTTGAGCGTTTCTGCCGCGCGCCCCAGCGTTCCCTGTTGAGCGACGGCGACAAAGGTATGTAAGTGGCGCAGGCGGATGCGCTGACTGAAGAGACCATTTTTTTCCATAGCGCATGTTAAAAACAGAGCGTAACCGCTGACAAGAAAAGTTATCTAAATTTGATAACCTGCTAGCAAAATATTATTAACATTTAATCGCTTTGCCTGCCCATCCCGGGTTTGCCAATCGCAATGCTATAATTTTTTGTTATGTAACTTACGCTTACACGCTTTGCCCCGATCACATTTTGTAATTATTTTCCGCGCCGGGAGAGGACCTTCTCTACACTCCAGGTAGATGAAGGGGAGAAATGAGATTATGGCGTATACCATCACGGCTGATGAGATCCGGGAAGAATTTTCACAGGCCATGTCGGCCATGTACCAGCAGGAAGTTCCTCAATATGGCACGCTGCTGGAGCTGGTCGCCGATGTCAATCTGGCGGTTCTTGAGAACAACCCTAAGCTGCATGAGCAGCTAGCCAATGCCGATGAGCTGGCGCGCCTCAACGTCGAGCGCCACGGGGCCATTCGCGTAGGTACGCCGCTGGAGCTCTCCACGCTGCGACGACTCTTTGCGGTTATGGGCATGCAGCCGGTGGGCTACTACGATCTCTCTGAGGCGGGAGTACCGGTGCACTCCACCGCGTTTCGCCCGGTTGATGACGAGGCGCTGTGCCGCAATCCGTTTCGTGTCTTTACCTCGCTGCTGCGTCCCGAACTGATCGAGAGCGAGTCGCTACGCCAGCGCGCTAAAGCGATCCTGGCCAAACGTTCGATTTTTACGCCGCGCTGTCTGGAGCTGCTGGATTGCTTCGAGCAGCAGGGGGGATTCACGGCGGCCCAGGCCAGCGAGTTTGTTCAGCAGGCGCTGGAGACCTTTCGCTGGCATCAGCACGCCACCGTTGACTACGACACCTATCACGCACTGCACAGCGAGCATCGACTCATTGCTGACGTCGTCTGCTTTCCCGGCTGTCACATTAACCACCTGACGCCGCGCACGCTCGATATTGATCAGGTTCAGGCCCTGATGCCGGAGTACGGTATTGAACCTAAAGTGCTTATCGAAGGGCCGCCCCGGCGGGAGGTTCCCCTCCTGCTGCGCCAGACCAGTTTCAAGGCGCTGGAGGAGCCGGTGCTGTTTGCCGGCGAGCATCGGGGCACCCACAGCGCACGCTTTGGCGAGATCGAGCAGCGTGGCGTAGCCCTCACGCCAAAAGGGCGGGCGCTTTACGATCGGCTGCTGGCCGAGGCGGGCACCGGGAAAGATAACCTGACCCATCAGCGTCATCTACAGGAGAAGTTTCAGGCCTTTCCCGACAGCGAGCTGCTGCTGCGTCGTCAGGGGCTAGCCTATTTCCGCTATCGCCTGACGCCCACCGGGGAGGGGCATCGTCACGCCTTTGGTCCGGGCGACGATCCGCAGCCGCTGATCGAGCGCGGCTGGGTGGTAGCGCAGCCCATCACCTATGAAGATTTTCTGCCGGTCAGCGCGGCGGGGATCTTCCAGTCCAATCTCGGCAATGAAACCCAGCAGCGCCAGCATGGCAACGCCAGCCGTGAGGCGTTTGAGCAGGCGCTGGGCTGTTCGGTGCTGGACGAGTTCGCCCTTTATCAGGCGGCGGAGGTGCGCAGCCTGCGGCGCTGCGGACTGGTGTAAAACTCTCATTGGATTCTGCGACAAAGTTGTCTAGAGTGGGCGTGCTTTTATTGCCGCTGTTTCGCTTGCGGGCGGAGCGCTTTCACACGACCAAAAGGACGTTTTCTCTGGCATGAACCGCAGACGTTTTTTAAAATCTTCTATGATACTGGCCGCTGCGAGCGGGACCTCTGGCCTCGCCTCGCTCTTTTCCCGCGCTGCCTTTGCAGCGGAACCCGGCATTGCCGATGGTCAACGCCATCGTTTTGATTTCTCCAGCCTGCAGGCGACGGCGCACGATCTGGCCCAAACCCCGTGGGGAGGCGCGCCGCGTGCGCTGCCGGAGACGCTCGCCACCCTGACGCCGCAGGCCTACAACAGCATTCAGTACGATGCAAAGCAGTCGCTGTGGAACAACGTTGAGGGCCGTCAGCTTGACGTGCAGTTCTTCCACGTTGGCATGGGCTTCCGCCGCCGGGTGCGCATGTTCTCGTTGGATCCGGCCAGCCATCAGGCCCGTGAGATCCACTTCCGTCCGGAGCTGTTTAACTATCACGACGCGGGCGTCGATACCAAACAGCTGGAGGGGCAGAGCGATCTCGGCTTCGCCGGATTCCGCGTGTTTAAGAAGCCAGAGTTGGCCCGCCGGGATATCGTCTCCTTCCTCGGCGCAAGCTACTTCCGCGCTGTGGACAGCACCTACCAGTACGGCCTCTCCGCGCGCGGCGTGGCGATCGATACCTTTACCGATACCCCGGAGGAGTTCCCGGACTTCACCTCGTTCTGGTTTGAGACGGCCAAACCGTCGGACACCACCTTTACCGTCTACGCTCTGCTGGATAGCCCAAGCCTGACCGGCGCCTATAAGTTCGTGATCCACTGCGAGCAGAACCAGGTGATCATGGAGGTGGATAACCACCTCTACGCACGCAAGGACATTAAGCAGCTCGGGATCTCGCCGATGACCAGCATGTTCAGCTGCGGCAACAACGAGCGGCGCATGTGCGACACCATCCATCCGCAGATCCATGACTCCGATCGCCTGGCGATGTGGCGGGGCAATGGGGAGTGGATCTGCCGTCCGCTCAATAATCCGCAGAAGCTACAGTTTAACGCCTTCGAGGATAACAACCCGAAAGGCTTTGGCCTGCTACAGCTGGATCGCGACTTCTCCCACTACCAGGACGTGATGGGCTGGTACAACAAACGCCCCAGCCTGTGGGTTGAGCCGCGCAATAGCTGGGGCAAAGGGAGCGTTAGCCTGATGGAGATCCCTACCACCGGCGAAACGCTGGATAATATCGTCTGCTTCTGGCAGCCGGAAAAACCGGTCAAAGCCGGGGACAGCCTCGCCTTCCAGTACCGTCTCTACTGGAGCGCGCAGCCGCCGGTGCACTCCCCGCTGGCCCGCGTGCTGGCAACCCGTACCGGCATGGGCGGCTTCCCGGAGGGGTGGGCACCTGGCGAGCACTATCCGCAGGTGTGGGCCCGCCGTTTCGCCATCGACTTTGCCGGGGGCAACATCAAAGAGGCCGCGCCACGAGGCATTGAGCCAGTGATCACCCTCTCTAACGGCGAGGCGAAGCAGGTTGAGATCCTCTACGTGGAGCCGTTCGACGGCTATCGCATCCAGTTCGATTGGTATCCGACTAATGATTCCACCGATCCGGTGGAGATGCGCATGTTCCTGCGCTGTCAGGGCGAGGCGGTCAGCGAAACCTGGCTCTATCAGTACTTCCCGCCCGCGCCGGACAAGCGGACCTACGTTGATGACCGCGTGATGCGCTAAGGTAAGGAGAGAGATGCAGACCAGTACGGATGAGTTGATCCCCGTTAGCGACACCCTGAGGCTGTGCGCTATCGATGAGCGTTATGTCAGCGAGCTGCACCAGCTGGTGGTGAAAAACCGGGCGTGGCTCCAGCAGTCGCTAAACTGGCCGCAGTATGTCGCCAGCGAAGAGGATTCGTTAAAGAACGCCCAGAGCAACATCATGCTGCACCAGCGCGGCTACGCCAAAATGTTCCTGATCATGCAGCATGAGGCGATTGTTGGCGTGCTGTCGTTTAACGCCATCGAGCCGCTGAACAAAACCGCCTATATCGGCTACTGGCTGGATGAAGGGTATCAGGGGCAGGGCATTCTCTCTCAGTCGCTGGAGGCGTTTATTCAGCACTACGCCCGCAGCGGCGAGATCCGGCGCTTTGTGATCAAGTGCCGGGTAGAGAACGCCGCCAGCAACCGGGTGGCCCAGCGCGCGGGTTTCGTGCTGGAGGGCTGTCTGAAAGAGGCGGAGTTCCTCAACGGCCGCTATGACGATCAACATCTCTACGCGCGGATTATCGACGCCTAGAGCGCACCCAGCAGCGGCGTGCGGGTAATACGCTCCGCGCCGCTTATCACCTTCGGACCGCGCAGGTGAATATATGCCTCTTCCCGGGCGATCACCGCCGCGTCGCCGCCAATCTCAACATGCCCCTCGATCAGCAGGTTGCCGCTGAGCTGCGCGCGACCATGAACGAGAACAAAGTCATCCAGCACCAGCGGTCCGCCGCGGAGCTGCGCTTCACCCCCGACGCGCACGTGGTGCTTCAGCACGCAGTTGCCCTCAACCACCGCACTCTCCGCCAGCTGAGCGCTGTAGCGCAGGGTGGGAATGGCATCCTCACCGCGACCGGCGACAAGGCGGGCGCGATCGTAGACCTTGGCGCAGTCGCAGACCCAGACGTCGTTCTCCTCGTTACCCTCCAGCAGCGCGAAGTCGAAGACCTCTGCCCGGTGCTCTACGAAGGCATAGTTAACGATGGCATCGCCGTAAATCTGCGCCTGATGCAGGATGCGCGAGTGGTTCACCGTGGCCCGGTCGTAGATGCGCAGGGTGGCATCGTTATCAAGGGTAAGACCTCGGGCAGCAATAATCTCGCTACCATTGAGGATCCGGGCGTCGTCGCCGAGCAGGCACTCGCCGCTGACCCGCGACCGCTGCACCAGCACGTTGCCGCTCAGACGCGCCCCCCGGCAGATCTCCGCCCCATCAACCCAGGCGTGACCGCTAATGTCCACCCCGTCGTAAATCGTGCAGGGCTGGCTGATGCGCGCACTGTCGGCTATCCGGCTACCGCCAAACACCATGCTATTTTCATCGTAGATCCAGCAGTTGCCCTGCTGGCTCAGCACCTGCTCATCCTCTACCCAGCCGCCCAGCGTGCCGGCCTGGACGTCATGGAAATCTTGCAGGGCCACGATCTGGCGCAGGGTAACGTGCCGCTTTTCACCGTTATCCTGATAGCTAAATGAGCGGCTGGCATCGCTCAGGCGATACTTATTCATTGTTGGTTTTCCACTGATGGCCTTAGATAAACGTAGCAAACTTTGCCGCTCTGGCTATTACTAAGCAATTTCAATAAAATGTATTAAAAATATCATTTTAAAATTTACCGCTTAAGTAAGGATGGATCATGGTCCAGGTTGATGAGAATTACTTCACTGAAAAATATGGTTTGACCCGCACCCACTCTGAGGTGCTGGCCGCAGCGACCCTGATCCCACCGGGCAACACCCTCGATCTCGGCTGCGGCAACGGTCGTAACAGTCTCTATCTGGCCGCAAACGGTTACAGTGTCACAGCATGGGACAAGAATCCCATGAGCATCGCTAATATTGAGCGTATTAAGGCCGCCGAGGGACTAACTCATCTTGAGATCGCCACCGTCGATCTCAACGCGCTGAGCTTTGAAGGAGAGTATGATTTTATCCTCTCTACCGTGGTGATGATGTTTCTTGAGCCGCAAACCATACCTGGCCTGATTGCTAATATGCAGCGCACCACCGTGCCGGGGGGCTATAACCTGATTGTTGCCGCAATGGACACGGACGATTTTCCCTGCACGGTTGGCTTCCCATTTGCCTTTAAGACCGGGGAGCTGGCGGAGTACTACACCGGCTGGGAAGTGGTGAAATACAATGAAGACGTCGGTGAGCTTCACCGCACCGACGCCAATGGCAACCGCATCAAGCTGCGCTTTGCCACGCTGCTGGCTCGTAAACCCGCTTAGCGAGCCGCCAGCAGACAGAGCTGAAGCGCGACGTTATAAGACGCCTCGAAGGATTTCAGCGGCAGGAACTCAAAGCGCGAGTGGAAGTTATGCGCACCGGTGAAGAAGTTCGGGGTTAACAGCCCCTTCGCCGAGAGCGCCGCGCCGTCGGTGCCGCCGCGCATCGGGGTTGGCTTCGGCGTGATGCCCAGGGACTCCATCGCCTCAAACATCAGGTCGATGGCGCGACGATCTTCGCCGACAGCGTTGCTGATGTTGCTGTAGACGTCCTCAATCTCATACTCCACCTTCGCGGTGGGGTGCTGAGCGGCGATGATCTGCGCCACTTCGCCAATCTGCTCTTTACGCTGCTCGAAGCGATCTTTATCGAAATCACGGATGCTGGCGCTGAGCACGGCGTGGCCCTGAACCGCCTCCATGCCGTTGAACCAGGTGTAACCCTCGCGGCCTGCGGTATGCTCCGGCGTCTGCTGACGATCGAAATGGCTGATGTAGTCCGTCGCCATCAGCAGGGGGTTCACCAGCACGCCTTTGGCCGACATCGGGTGCGCCGTCACGCCGGTAAAGCGGATTTTTGCCTGAGCGGCGTTAAAGTTTTCATAGACAATCTCTCCCAGTTCGCAGCAGTCGATGGTCCAGGCAAATTCAACATCAAAGCGCTTGAGATCCAGCGCCTTTGCCCCGCGCAGGCCCACCTCCTCATCCGGCACAAAGGCCACCACGATATCACCATGCTGGTGCTCTGCGGTCAGGTTCTCCAGCAGGGTCATCACCACGGTTACCGCGGCCTTGTTATCCGCACCCAGCACGCTGGTGCCGTCGCTGAAGATAATCTCCTCTTCCGGGTAAGCTAAAATTTCTGGATGCTCGGCGGTGCGCAGCCAAATATCCTGCTCGGCGTTCAGGCAGAGATCTGTGCCGGTAAACCGCAGGATCTGTGGATGAATATCCGGCGACAGTCCGACGTCCACGGTATCGATATGGGTGATAAAACCGATGCGCGGCGCGCCCGCCACGTTGCCCTTTTTAACCGCCGTCACGGTGGCGTGCTCGTCGATCACAATCTCTTCTAATCCCAGCGTTTTTAGCTCATCGGCCAGCACACGGGCCATCTCATACTGACCCGCCGTGGTGGGCAGCGTGGTCGCGGCGGCATCGCTCTGGCTAGTGATAGAAAGGTAGCTAAAGAAGCGTTGGGTTAATTGTCTGGCGAGTGGCGATGACATAGTGGATCCTTCTTTATTTGTTTTATCAGGTGCTTACGGTGTGTCTTTAATGTTATGTATTAACAGGCAAACAACAAGTACTTATTGATAGCACGCTAAGATAGCCGGATAAAAGACAGGATAAAGATGATAAGCAAACCCACAACACTTGCACTGGCATTAGCCGCGCTCACGGTCAGTTCCACCGTGGCGGCGAAGGCGCTGGTTTACTGTTCGGAAGGATCGCCTGAAAACTTTAACCCTCAGCTTTACACCTCAGGCACCAGCGTCGATGCCAGCGCCGTGCCGGTCTATAACCGGCTGGTAGAGTTTAAAGTCGGCACCACCGAGCTGGAGCCGAGCCTGGCCGAGAGCTGGGACGTCAGCGAAGATGGCAAAACCTATACCTTCCATCTGCGCAAAGGGGTGAAGTTCCAGAGCAATAAATACTTTACCCCGACGCGGGACTTCAACGCCGACGACGTGATCTTCTCGTTTATGCGGCAGAAGGATCCGAATCATCCCTATCACAACGTCTCTAACGGGAACTACTCCAACTTCGAGAGCCTGGAGTTTGGCAAGCTGATCACCAGCATTGATAAGGTCGATGACCATACTGTGCGCTTTACCCTTGCGCATCCGGAAGCGCCGTTCGTGGCCGATCTGGCGTGGTACTTTGCCTCTATCCTCTCGGCAGAGTATGCCGACGCCATGCTGAAGGCGGGCACGCCGACGCGGGTCGATATGGACCCCATTGGCACCGGTCCGTTCAAACTGGCGCAGTATCAGAAGGACTCACGCATTCTCTTTACCGCCTTCCCGGCGTATTGGCAGGGCAAGGCGAAGCTGGACCGGCTGGTGTTTAGCATCACCCCAGACGCCTCGGTGCGCTACGCCAAGCTGGAGAAGAATGAGTGTCAGGTGATGGCCTTCCCGAACCCGGCGGATCTGCCGCGGATGCGTGAAAACCCCAATATCAACCTGATGAGCAAAGCAGGGCTGAATACCGGCTTCCTCGCCCTTAACACGCAGAAAGCGCCGACGGATAACGTCAAAGTGCGTCAGGCGCTGGCGATGGCCATCAACAAGCCGGCAATTATTGATGCGGTCTTCCAGGGTACCGGCACGGCGGCGAAAAACCTGCTGCCGCCGGGGGTATGGAGCGCCGACAGCGGGCTGAAGGATTACGACTACAACCCCGAGCAGGCCAAAGCGCTGCTGGCCGAGGCGGGCTTCGCCAAGGGCTTAAGCATTGACCTGTGGGCGATGCCGGTTCAGCGTCCCTACAACCCGAATGCAAAGCGCATGGCGGAGATGATCCAGGCCGACTGGGCGAAGATTGGTGTCCAGGCGAAGGTTGTAACCTATGAGTGGGGCGAGTACCTCAAGCGCGTGAAGAGCGGCGAGCACCAGGCGGCGCTGATGGGCTGGACCACCGCCACCGGCGATCCAGATAACTTCTTCGGCCCGCTCTTTACCTGCCAGTCGGCGGACGGCGGCTCTAACTCGGCGAAGTGGTGCTACCAGCCATTCGATAAGCTGATTGCCGAAGCGAAAGGCATTACCGATCAGACCCAGCGTACTGCCCTTTACCAGCAGGCGCAGCAGATGATGCACGATCAGATGCCCGCCGTGATGATTGCCCACTCGACGATTTTCGAACCGGTGCGTAAAGAGGTGCAGGGGTATGAGATCGATCCCTTTGGTAAACACATTTTTTATCAGGTCGATTTGAAAAAATAATCTATCCATGCCTGCGGTGATGCGCAGGCATGATTTTTGGTAAAAGGGTGATCCAACACTCTTTTAGTCACAACAGCCGTAACTGAGTTTTGCTATAACTCCCTATGCATAGTCATAATTCCAGGAATAAATTCATGCGTACTCACTCATTAATTCAGGTTGCGGTACTGTCGGGTCTGCTGGCGCTGACAGGCTGTGCGTCAAAAGTTACCCAGCCAGAAAAGTATTCAGGTTTCTTAAAAGACTATTCAAATCTGCAGCAGGCCACCTCGGCGTCAGGGAAACCGGTGCTGCGTTGGGTTGACCCGTCGTTTGATGACAGCAAGTATGACTCTATTGTCTACAACCCCGTCACCTACTATCCGCAGCCCAGACCGACGACTCAGATTGGCCAGGAGACCCTTAATGGCCTGCTGACCTATACCAATACCAAGCTGAAAGCCGCCGCTGCCCAGCGCAAACCGCTGGTAGCGACACCCGGCCCGCATAGCCTGATCTTCCGCGGCGCGATCACCGGGGTCGACGCCAGCAAAGAGGGATTACAGTTCTATGAGGTGATCCCGATTGCGATGGTCGTAGCGGGAACCCAGGCCGTCACCGGTCACCGTACTATGGATACCGCGCTCTACTTTGAAGGTGAGTTAATTGATGCCGCCACTAACAAGTCGGTAGTTAAAGTGGTGCGTAAAGGCGAGGGTAAAGACCTCAACAACCAGAATACGCCGCTTACTGTCGACACCCTGAAGCGGGTAATTGACGATATGGCCAGCGACGCGGCGCTGTTCCAGGTTAAAAAACAGTAATCAGCAAAGCGCCATCATCGCGATGGCGCTTTTCATCTCTTAGGCCGAGCGCTGCCGCCACAGCCGACTCTTCAGCAGGCTCTCCGGGCGGGTAAACATCACCATATTACCCACCAGAATCAGAACAAGGCCAACCACGGCATTGATCTCCCAGCGGTAGCCCTCGAAGAGGGTGGAGATAGTCAGTGCCACCAGCGGAAAGAGCAGGGTGCTGTAGGCCGCATTGCTGGGTCCAATGCGACCAACCAGCGAGAAGTAGACCCCAAAGCCAATGACCGAGCCAAACAGCGCCAGATAGACCAGCGCGCCCAGGTAGCTCACCGTCCACTCGGGGACAAAGCTGTCGCCACGCACCAGAGCAATACAGCCCATAATCAGCGTGCCGTAGAGCATCGCCCAGCCATTGGTGGTCATGGTCTCCAGCCCTTTACGCTGGTGACGTAGACTGATCATATTACCCAGCGAGAAGCCCAGGGTGCCCAGCGCCGACAGGCCGATGCCCAGCAGCAGATTGACGTTGAGATCTTTGGCGAGCAGATCGTGCCAGAAGAGGGCGACGATGCCGGTCAAACCCAGCGCGGCGGCCAGAAAGAAACGGGCGGGAGGGCGCTGACCAAAGAAGATAAAGCTGTTAACCGCGTTGAACAGCACCGCCATTGATAAGATAACCGATTCCAGTCCGGTGTTGATCCACGCAGCGGCGGTGTAAAAGCAGAGGAAGTTGAAGCCAAACACGCAGCCGCCCTGCACGATACACATCAGGTGATCCCTGAGCGTCAGGGCACGCAGCCGCTTGAAGGCCAGCAGGATCAGCATCATGATTGCCGAGGCCAGCGCAAAGCGCCAGAAAATAGAGACCGGCGCAGAGACCGGCCCCTGCTGCAGATGGATTGCAATCCACGTCGTTCCCCAAATCACCACCACCAGGCCATACATTAATGCGTTCATCGTGCGCTGCTCTCCATCACTAAAAATCCTATTGTTAAGCGTGATGAGCGGCGACGCTTGCAAGGGGTTGCGGAAGACTTGCAAAATCTTGCGGTTTTTTTTGTTACAGAGAGCCGCAACGCTTTCATCCCGGGCGCACTCTACATACACTAAGCGTCTGGTTAATCACTTGTCAATGTGACTATGGCTGAAACCTACGGTGCTTTTGAAAACCTGCGCAGGCATAGCGCGGTGCTGCATAATTCCGTTGCGCTGAATAACGGCATGCAGCTGGCCGCCTGGTCCAACAAGCGCGACCGCATCACCCAGTATTGCGATCACCATACCCTGAGCCTCTACGTAGCCGACGGCTATGAGAGCTACCACAAGACCCGCAGCGGCTGGCAAAACGGCGGTGGGCCGGATCGGTTTTGCCTCTTGCCGAAAGAGAGCGAGTCGAGCTGGGACATTCGCGACGATCTCTCCTTCGTGCATCTCTACTGCACCGATGCGCACCTGCGCACCGTTGGAGAGCAGATCTGGGATCGCAGCCCGGCCTCGCTAACGCTGGATGAGAAGACCTTTGGCCAGGATGCGCAGATCACCGCCCTCTACCGCCAGTTCTTACTTGACTGCGACTGGCAGCAGCAGGCTAATCAGCTTACGCTAAGCACGGCGTCAACGTTGCTGCTAACCCATATCATTCAGCGCTACAGCAGCGTGCAGTGGCGCATGCCGAGCGTCACCGGCGGGCTGGCCCCCTCGGTGCTGCGTAACGTGCTGGAGTATATCGACGCCCACCTTGCCGAGCCGCTGACTCTCGCCGATCTTG
Source organism: Pseudescherichia sp. (assembly GCF_032052675.1). Lineage (NCBI taxonomy): Bacteria > Pseudomonadati > Pseudomonadota > Gammaproteobacteria > Enterobacterales > Enterobacteriaceae > Pseudescherichia > Pseudescherichia sp. Next base: position 271,325 of record NZ_DAMBWA010000002.1, on the reverse strand, counting down.
CCAGCCAGGCGTCGCTGAGCGAATACCACTTTGCCCGTATGTTTCGCCACTCATCCGGGCTCGCGCCGCACCAATACGTGATGCAGCGGCGGATGCATCAGGCCCGGGATCGGGTATGCCATACCTTGCTACCGCTAACAGAGATCGCGCTCGGGTGCGGGTTTAACTCCGCCAGCCACTTCAGCAACCGTTTTAAAAGCGTATTTGGTATCACGCCGTCACAGATGCGTGCGGCGCATGCCTGACAGCACCGCATAGCAGATCCCACCCACCAGCAGACCCCAGAATGCCGACCCGATGCCCAGCAGCGTCACGCCGCTGGCGGTAACAAGAAAGGTGACCACCGCTGCATCGCGCTCGCGCTCATTGATCAGCGCCTGATGCAGGCTGCCGCCAATGGTGCCCAGCAGCGCCAGGCCTGCCAGGGTCTGGATCCAACTCAGCGGCAGGGCGGCCATCAGCCCGGTTATCGAGCCGCCAAATAGGCCCGCCAGCAGATAAAAAACGCCCGCCGCCGCCGCAGCCTGCCAGCGTTTATGCGGATCCGGGTGCGCCTCCGGGCTTTGGCAAATGGCGGCGGTAATGGCGGCGATACAGACGGAGTAGACGCCAAACACGCTGCCCAGCAGCGCCAGCCCGCCGGTAAAGATCATAAGCGGCGAGGCGGGAACCTGATAGCCAGCGGCCTGCAGAGTGGCGAAGCCAGGGGCATTTTGCGAGGCCATCGTCGCCAGGAAGAAGGGCAATCCGACGCTGATAAGGGTAGCCAGCGTGAAGTGCGGGGTAATTATTTCGGGCATCACCACGGAAAATTGCAGCGAATGGGTGACAACGTCACCTTTTAGCCAGGCCACGACCCCGCCCGCAACAAGGGTAGCAATAATGGCATAGCGCGGTGCCAGGGCTTTGCAGAGCAGCCAGGCCAGCAACATGCTGACACATAAACTGAAATCACCTTGTAAATTAGTAAAGGCCTGTAATCCAAAACGCAGTAAGATACCTCCCAGCATGGCTGCTGCCAGCGAGTGCGGCACAATCTCCATCAGGCGGGCAAACAGACCGGTAAGGCCACAAAGCAGGATCAGGGCGTTAGCAAAGATAAAGACGCCGACGGCCTCGTTGAGGGTAGCACCCTCCAGGCTGGTGGCGAGCAGCGCCGCGCCGGGAGTCGACCACGCGGTGAGCACCGGAACACGGTAGCGGAGGGTGAGCACAAGGGTGCTGATGCCCATCGCCAGCCCCAGCGCCGTCATCCAGCCCGCGATTTGCGCATTGCTGGCGCCGGCGACGCGGGCGGCCTGCCAGATAATGGCCGCTGAACTGGCGTAACCTACCAGTACCGCAACAAAGCCAGCCAACACAGAGGAAAAGGGAAAGGGACGCAGGGGCATAATGACTCCATGTACGTTATCACGGTAGATAAAAATAGCATTGTGCGTTATAGCGCACAACAAGCCATTCACGCTACAAGGGAGGGGAAGTATGGATCTGCCACAGTATCTGTCTGCGACACTGAAAACGCTGCGCCAGACGCGGGGCTGGAGCCTTTCGCGCCTCGCCACTGAAACCGGCGTATCGAAAGCGATGCTCGGCCAGATCGAGCGCAATGAATCCAGCCCCACGGTGGCGACGCTATGGAAAATTGCGACCGGGCTCAATGTACCGCTCTCTACCTTTATCAGCGCGACGGACGCCAGCGCGCCGCAGGCCTACGATCCTGATCAGCAGGCGATGACCATTACGCCGATTTTCCCGTGGGATAACGAACTGCGTTTTGACCACTTCTCGGTGACGCTGGCTCCCGGCGCGTTTAGCAAATCCACCCCGCACGAGCGTGGCGTTATTGAACACGTGGTGGTGATCTCAGGCACGCTGGAGATGCAGATTGACGGCGAGTGGCAGATATTACAGGCGGGAAGCGGAGTCAGGTTTGCCGGGGATAAAACCCATGCCTATCGCAACAGCAGCGGGCAGACGACGCATTTTCACTCCTTGATCCACTATCCAAAAGAAAAAGCCGCAGGCGAGCCTGCGGCTAAATACGACGACGAATAACGACGAATTAACAATAACGCACACATGACGAGGAATGTCCGGAATACGCAGCCACTCTATCGCGTTTGGCACGCCTGGAGAAATGCGCATTATTTCAATGCATTGCTAATTAATGTATTAAGGGCGTCGCAGGCATAGCGAAAATGTTTTCGTCCGGGCCAGCTTCTCACTACAATAGCGGCCATTTTGTTGATCATGGATAATAACGACCGTATGCGCCTGCCCACTCATCATCTTGAACTGTTAAGCCCGGCCCGCGACACCGCTATCGCCCGCGAGGCTATCCTCCACGGGGCCGATGCTGTCTATATCGGCGGTCCTGGCTTTGGCGCGCGCCACAACGCCAGCAATAGCCTGCGTGATATCGCCGAGCTGGTGCCTTTTGCCCATCGCTACGGGGCAAAAATCTTTATCACTCTGAACACCATTCTGCATGATGATGAGCTGGAGCCGGCCCAGCGCCTGATCACCGACCTCTATGAGACCGGCGTCGATGCGCTGATCGTGCAGGATATGGGCGTGCTGGAGCTGGATATTCCGCCCATCGAGCTGCACGCCAGTACCCAGTGCGATATCCGCAGCGTAGAGAAAGCGAAGTTTCTCTCCGACGTCGGCTTCTCGCAGATCGTGCTGGCCCGTGAGCTTAATTTACAGCAGATCCGTGCCATTCATGAGAGCACCGACGCCACCATCGAGTTCTTTATCCACGGCGCGCTGTGCGTAGCCTACTCCGGACAGTGCAACATCTCTCACGCCCAGACCGGCCGCAGCGCTAACCGCGGCGACTGCTCTCAGGCCTGCCGTCTCCCTTATACGCTGAAAGACGATCAGGGCCGGGTGGTGTCGTTTGAGAAGCATCTCCTGTCGATGAAGGACAACGACCAGACCGCCAATCTGGGCGCGCTGATCGACGCCGGGGTGCGCTCCTTTAAGATTGAGGGGCGCTACAAGGATATGAGCTACGTGAAGAACATCACCGCTCACTACCGGCAGATGCTGGACGCCATCATCGAAGAGCGGGGCGATCTGGCCCGCTCGTCGGCGGGGCGCACCGAGCACTTCTTTATCCCCTCGACGGATAAGACGTTCCATCGCGGCAGCACCGACTACTTCGTTAACGCCCGTAAAATCGACATCGGTGCGTTTGATTCACCGAAGTTTATCGGCCTGCCCGTGGGTGAAGTGCTGAAGGTAGGCAAAGATTACCTCGACGTTGACGCCAGCGAGACGTTAGCCAACGGCGACGGGCTAAACGTGATGATTAAGCGTGAAATCGTCGGCTTCCGCGCTAATACGGTGGAGAAAACCGGGGAAAACCGCTACCGTGTCTGGCCAAACGAGATGCCTGCCGATCTCTACAAGGTGCGTCCGAATCACCCCCTGAACCGTAACCTCGACCATAACTGGCAGCAGGCGCTGACCAAAACCTCCAGCGAGCGTCGCGTCGGCGTAGATATTGAGTTGGGTGGCTGGCAGGAGCAGCTGATCCTCACGATGACCAGCGAGGAGGGGGTAAGCATTACCCATACCCTGGAGGGCGAGTTTGCCGAGGCTACTAACGCCGAAAAAGCGCTCGGCCAGCTGCACGATGGCCTGGCAAAGCTGGGGCAGACTATCTATTACGCTCGCGATATTCGCGTCAACCTGCCGGGTGCGCTGTTTGTTCCCGCCAGCCAGCTAAACCAGCTACGCCGCGAGTCCGTGGAGATGCTCGATAGCGCCCGTCTGGCAAACTATCCGCGCGGCAGCCGCAAAGCCGTAGCGACGCCAGCGCCGGTCTACCCGGATACCCATCTCTCGTTCCTGGCGAACGTCTACAACGAGAAAGCGCGCACCTTCTATCACCGCTATGGCGTGCAGCTGATTGATGCCGCCTATGAGGCGCATGAGGAGAAAGGCGACGTTCCGGTAATGATCACCAAGCACTGCCTGCGTTTCGCGTTTAACCTCTGTCCGAAGCAGGCTAAAGGCTCGATCAAGAGCTGGAAGGCGACGCCGATGCAGCTGGTACATGGCGACGAAGTGCTGACGCTGAAGTTTGACTGCCGTCCGTGCGAGATGCACGTGATCGGCAAAATGAAAAACCACATTCTGAAGATGCCCCAGCCGGGCAGCGTTGTGGCCTCCATCAGCCCGGACGAGCTGATGAAGACCATGCCAAAACGCGCTAAACCGTAAACCCGACACGCCGGGTGGCGCTGCGCTTACCCGGCCTACATATCGCACCTGCTTGTAGGCCCGTGCAAGCGTAAGCGCCGCCGGGCAGATCGGTCAGTGAGATTTAAAGCCTGCCGCCGACATCAGCAGGCGAAACGCCATGCTAACGGCGGTAAGGGCCAGCACGCTGGCGACCCAGATAGCAATTAGCCAGAACAGGCGTTTGACAAAACGCGGTGCTGCCATCAGTGATACCCCTCCCCAGGCTGAACTTTGCCCCTGAACACGTAGTAGCTCCACGCGGTATAGACCAGGATCAGCGGAATAATCAGCAGCGCGCCCACCAGCATAAAGCCCTGGCTTTGCGGCGGCGAGGCGGCATCCCACAGGGAGATAGTGGGCGGGATGATATTCGGCCAGATGCTGATCCCGAGGCCGCTAAAGCCAAGGAATACCAGCCCAAGGGTCAGTACAAACGGCAAGGTGTGATGAGCATGGTTACTCAGGCTGCGCCACTGCCAGAAACTGAGCAGAAGCACCAGCAGCGGCACCGGCAGGAAGAAGAACAGATTCGGCAGGCTAAACCAACGATCGGCAATGCCCTGGTGGGTCAGCGGCGTCCAGAGGCTGATTACGCCAATGGTCACCAACAGCGCCAGCAGCAGATGTTTAGCCTTGCTTCGCATCGTCTCCTGCAATGCGCCGCCGCTCTTCATCACCATCCAGGTGGCACCGAGAAGGGCGTAGGCGATGGTTAACCCCAGACCGCAGAAGAGGTTAAACGCCGTGAGCCAGTCCAGCGCGCCGCCGCTAAAGCGACGACCGGTCACCTCAAAGCCGTTCAGTACCGCGCCAACCACCACGCCCTGGGCGAAGGTGGCGACGATCGACCCGAAGATAAACGACTTATCCCAGAACGGACGGTGGGCGGGCGTCGCCTTGAAGCGGAACTCGAACGCCACTCCGCGGAAGATCAGTCCCGCCAGCATGATAGTCAGCGGAATGGTCAGCGCGTCGGCAATCACCGCGTAGGCCAGCGGGAAAGCGCCGAACAGCCCGGCGCCCCCCATGACTAACCAGGTTTCGTTGCCATCCCACACCGGCGCGACGCTGTTGACCATTACGTCACGGTCTTCACCGTTGCGAATAAGGGGAAACAGAATACCGATCCCGAGATCGAAGCCGTCCATCACGATATACATCAGCGTGGCGAAGACGATTATCACAAACCAGATAACTGACAGATCGATACCCATTACTTATTCTCCTCTGCCTCTAGTGACTCACCGGCCGCAGAGAGCGGACGCGCCGGGCGGCCCTCTGTCGGGTGACGATCTTCGGGCTGCGGACCGGCCTTGATCAGCCTGCCGATATAGACATACCCCACGCCAAAGACGGCGGAGTAGACCACAAAGAATCCCAGCAGGGTGAGACTCATCTGGAGCGTACTGTGTTGCGAGACGGCATCAATGGTGCGCAGCTGGCCGTAGACCACCCACGGCTGGCGTCCCACCTCGGTGGTCACCCAGCCCGCTAATAGCGCGATAAGCCCTGCTGGCCCCATCCACAGCGCAAAGTGGTGGAACGGACGCGAGGTATAGAGACGCCCTTTATAACGCAGCCACAGTCCGACGACGCCCAGCAGCAGCATCAGCAGGCCCATCGCCACCATTATGCGGAACGACCAGAAGACAATGGTGGAGTTGGGGCGATCCTCTTTCGGGAACGACTTGAGCGCTGGCACCTGCTTATCCAGGCTATGGGTCAGGATCAGGCTGCCCAGGGCCGGGATCTCCAGCCCGTAGCGGGTACGCTCCTGCTCCATATCCGGCCAGCCAAACAGCAGCAGCGGGGTCGGTTCGCCGGGCGGGTTCTCCCAGTGGCCTTCGATGGCGGCAATCTTCGCTGGCTGATGCTCCAGGGTGTTCAGACCATGCATATCACCGACCACGGCCTGGATTGGGGCCACCACCAGCGCCATCCACAGCGCCATTGAGAACATTTTGCGGATAGCGGGCGTATTGTTGCCTTTGAGAAGGTGCCAGGCACCCGAGGCCCCGACAAACAGCGCGCTGCTCAGGAAGGCGGCGATCGACATATGGATCAGGCGGTAGGGGAACGACGGGTTAAAAATGACCTTGAACCAGTCAACCGGGATCACCTGGCCGTTGACAATCTCATGGCCCTGCGGGGTATGCATCCAGCTGTTGGAAGCCAGGATCCAGAAGGTGGACATCAGCGTGCCGAGAGCCACCATGCAGGTAGAGAAAAAGTGCAGGCCGGGGCCGACCTTGTTCCAGCCGAAGAGCATTACCCCGAGGAAGCCAGCCTCAAGGAAGAAGGCCGTCAGCACCTCATAGGTGAGCAGCGGCCCGGTTATACTCCCGGCAAACTGCGAGAAGCCGCTCCAGTTAGTACCGAACTGGTAAGCCATCACCAGCCCTGAAACAACGCCCATCCCAAAGTTGACGGCGAAAATTTTCACCCAGAAGAGATAGAGCGTACGCCAGACCTGATTTTGCGTCTTGAGCCACAGGGCCTCAAGCACCGCCAAATAGCTGGCCAGCCCGATAGTGATAGCAGGAAATAAAATATGGAATGAGACGGTAAAGGCGAATTGAATTCGCGCCAGATGGAACGCGTCTAGATCAAGCATGCAGGACTCCGCGCATAATTTAAGTTATGTCAGCGAAAGTATAGGTGATGTCAATGAATGCGGGCAGAAACAGCACCCGAACATAAAAGCATAACAGTTGCCCCTCGGCTAAACCATTAACCGCGGAAAGCGCTTTCTGTTATAGAATAGGCAGAGAGGAACTCACAGGATCGAGCAATGAAAAAGTATCAGCAGCTGGCGCAGCAGATTATTGAGCAGATCAATCTTGGCGTCTGGCAGCCCGGCGATCGGCTGCCGTCCCTGCGTGAACAGGTCACCATCAGCCACGTCAGCTTTATGACCGTCAGCCACGCCTATCAGATGCTGGAGAGCCAGGGACGGATCGTTGCCCGGCCGCAGTCCGGTTACTATGTTGCATCTCCTCCCTCCCGCAAGCCGCCCATGCCGCCCGCTCAGGTGATGCAGGATGAGGCCGTGGACATCAATACCTACATTTTTGAAGTCCTGCAGGCGAGCTGCGACGCCTCGGTGCTGCCCTTTGGCTCAGCATTTCCCGATCCGCGCCTGTTCCCACTCCAGCAGCTGAACCGCTCCCTGGCGAATGTCAGCAAAACCGCCAACGCTATGAGCGTGATCGAGAACCTTCCCCCGGGCAATGCCGATCTGCGCCATGCCATCGCCCGCCGCTATGCTCAGCAGGGAATGAACATCTCACCTGATGAGATAGTGATCACCGCTGGTGCGCTGGAGGCGCTCAACCTTAGTTTGCAGGCGGTTACCGAACCGGGCGACTGGGTGATCGTCGAGAACCCCTGCTTTTACGGGGCGTTGCAGGCGCTGGAGCGGCTCAAGCTCAAGGCGCTGGCGGTGGCTACCGACGTTGAGGAGGGGATCGATCTCGATGCGCTGGCCCAGGCGCTGAGCGACTATCCGGTGAAGGCCTGCTGGCTGATGACCAACAGTCAAAATCCGCTGGGTTTTACCCTGAGCAACGAGAAAAAGGCCCGGCTGGTGGCGCTGCTGGCGGAGCATAACGTCACCCTGATTGAGGACGACGTCTATAGCGAGCTCTACTTTGGCCGTGAGAAGCCGCTTCCGGCGAAAGCCTGGGATACCCAGGAGATGACCCTCCACTGCTCATCATTCTCGAAGTGTCTGGTCGCCGGATTTCGCATCGGCTGGGTGGCTGCGGGGAAACACGCCCGGCGCATCCAGCAGCTGCAGCTGATGAGCACCCTCTCGACCAGCTCGCCGATGCAGCTGGCGCTGGTGGACTATCTCTCCACCAAACGCTACGACGCCCATCTCCGTCGGCTGCGCCGCACCCTGGCGGAGCGCAAGCAGCTGGCCAGACAGGCGCTGCTGCGCCATCTCCCGGCAGAGGTGAAGATCCATCCCAGCGACAGCGGCTACTTTCTCTGGCTCGAGCTGCCTGCGCCTCTGGACGCCGGGCGGCTAAGCGAGCAGGCGCTGGCGCACCGTATCAGCATTGCGCCAGGCAAAATGTTCTCTACCTCGGACACCTGGACACCTTTTTTCCGCTTTAACACCTCCTGGGCCTGGGGCGAGCGGGAGGAGGAGGCGGCTAAAACGCTGGGGATGATAATCCGCCACGCGATGGCCTAACGCACCGGTATTAACTCGTTGTCTCTGCTTCAGAAGATGGCGGAGTGCGTCATCTGTCACAACCTAAGCAAATTTCTTTTGCGCCTTATGTAGGGCCGCAGCGCGCCGTCTACCTTTACTGTGGGAGATATTTTTACGGCACGGCTGCCGCACCTTTGATTGCGACAGGAGTAATGGCTTATGAGTAAGACATTTGCCCGCAGCACGCTGTACGCGCTCGGTCTGACTATCGTCACCGCGCAGGCAGCCGAGCCAACGGAAGTCGGTAAAGGAGAAGGGCGTCTCGATATCATCGCCTGGCCAGGATACATTGAGCGCGGCCAGACCGATAAGCAGTATGACTGGGTCAGCGAGTTCGAAAAAGCCTCCGGCTGCCAGGTGAACGTGAAGACCGCCGCCACTTCGGACGAGATGGTGAGCCTGATGGCGAAGGGCGGTTACGACCTGGTCACCGCTTCCGGCGATGCCTCCCTGCGGCTGATCATGGGCAAGCGCGTCCAGTCCATCAATACCGCGCTGATCCCCAACTGGAAAAACATCGATCCGCGCGTGGCGAAGGGCGACTGGTTTAACGTCGGCGGCAAAGTCTACGGCGCTCCCTATCAGTGGGGGCCTAACCTGCTGATGTACAATACGAAAACTTTCCCTACGCCGCCGGACAGCTGGGCGGTTATCTTCATTAAGCAGAACCTACCGGATGGTAAGAGTAACCAGGGCCGCGTGCAGGCCTACGACGGCCCCATCTACATTGCCGATGCCGCGCTGTTTGTGAAAGCCACTCAGCCGCAGCTGGGCATCAACGATCCCTATCAGCTCACCGAGGAGCAGTATCAGGCGGTACTGAAGGTGCTGCGCGACCAGCACGGACTGATCCATCGCTACTGGCACGACACTACCGTGCAGATGAGCGATTTCAAAAACGAAGGCGTGGTGGCCTCCAGCGCCTGGCCCTATCAGGCCAACGCCCTGAAAGCGGAGGGTCAACCCATCGCCACGGTCTTTCCGAAGGAGGGGGTGACCGGCTGGGCGGATACCACCATGCTCCACACCGATGCGAAACACCCCAACTGCGCCTACAAATGGATGGACTGGTCGCTGACGCCGAAGGTGCAGGGTGACGTGGCCGCCTGGTTTGGCTCCCTGCCGGTGGTGGCGGAGGGCTGCAAGGCCAGCACGCTGCTGGGCGAGAAGGGCTGCGAAACCAACGGCTACGGCTTCTTCGACAAGATTGCCTTCTGGAAAACGCCGGTTGCCGAAGGGGGCAAGTTCGTGCCCTACAGCCGCTGGACCCAGGATTACATCGCCATTATGGGCGGCCGCTGATCGTCAGGGGTGATGCATGACTTATGCCGTTGAGTTTAATGATGTCTCGCGGATCTACGGTGACGTTCGGGCGGTTGACGGCGTCAGCCTGGCCGTCAATGACGGAGAGTTTTTCTCTATGCTGGGGCCGTCCGGCTCCGGTAAAACGACCTGCCTGCGGCTGATAGCCGGGTTTGAACAGCTCTCTGGCGGTGCGGTGCGCATCTTTGGCAAAGAGGCCAGCGAGCTGCCGCCGTGGGAGCGCGACGTCAATACCGTGTTTCAGGACTATGCGCTCTTTCCGCACATGTCGATTCTGGATAACGTCGCCTACGGGCTGATGGTCAAAGGCATCGGTAAAAAAGCGCGTCATGCTCAGGCCCACGAGGCGCTGGAGCGAGTGGCGCTGGGCTTTGCCCATGCGCGTAAACCCTCTCAGCTCTCCGGGGGCCAGCGGCAGCGGGTGGCCATCGCCCGGGCGCTGGTTAACCAGCCGCGCGTGCTGCTGCTGGACGAGCCGCTCGGCGCGCTGGATCTCAAGCTACGGGAGCAGATGCAGTTTGAGCTGAAAAAGCTTCAGCAGGATCTGGGGATCACCTTTATTTTCGTTACTCACGATCAGGGCGAGGCGCTATCGATGTCCGATCGGGTGGCGGTATTTAACAACGGTAAGATCGAGCAGGTCGATGCCCCGCGCGATCTCTATCTGCGTCCGCGCACCCCGTTCGTGGCGGGCTTTGTGGGGACCTCCAACGTTTTTAGCGCCGCACGGGCGCAGGCGCTGTGCGGTATGGCCGGAAGCTACTCCCTGCGACCAGAGCATATCCGCCTCGATTGGTCGAATGAAGTACAAACCGACGGTGTGGTGCAGACCGTACAGTATCAGGGGGCGGCCACCCGCGTTGAGCTGAAGCTGGCAGATGGGGAACGGTTGCTGGTCAGCCAGGCAAATCTGCTTGATGTCCGTCAGCCTGCCTCGCTCCAGCCTGGACAGGCCGTACAGCTCTCGTGGTCCCGTGCGGCAATGGTCCTGCTGCAGGAGGAGTAGATGGCGATGAGCGCTATGCCTGCCCCGCGCGCGTCTGCGCATGGTCGCCTGAGTGGGATGTTCTGGCGCAGGCCGACGCTGGGCCTCTTCCTGCTGCTGATTGCGCCGCTGATGTGGTTCGGCATTGTCTATCTCGGGTCGCTGCTGACGCTGCTGTGGCAGGGGCTTTACACCTTCGATGACTTCACCATGTCAGTGACGCCGGATTTGACCCTGGCGAATCTGCAGGCGCTGTTTCACCCCGCCAACTACGACATTATACTGCGCACGCTGACGATGGCGATTGCGGTCACTCTCGCCAGCGCAATCCTCGCTTTCCCGCTGGCCTGGTTTATGGCCCGCTATACCCAGGGCAAGATGAAGGCCTTTTTCTATATTGCGGTGATGCTGCCGATGTGGGCGAGCTATATCGTCAAGGCCTACGCCTGGACGCTGCTGCTGGCGCGGGACGGCGTGGCGCAGTGGTTTTTGCAGCATCTGGGTTTGCAGCCGCTGCTGGAGAGCGTACTGACCCTGCCAGCGGTAGGCGGCAGCACGCTGTCGACCTCGGGTCTCGGGCGCTTCCTGGTCTTTGTCTACATCTGGCTACCGTTCATGATCCTGCCGGTGCAGGCGGCGTTGGAGCGACTCCCGCCGTCGCTGCTGCAGGCCTCGGCGGATCTCGGCGCGCGGCCTGCGCAAACCTTCCGCTATGTAGTGCTTCCGTTGGCCATCCCCGGCATAGCGGCAGGGTCGATCTTTACCTTCTCCCTGACGCTGGGAGACTTTATCGTCCCTCAGCTGGTGGGCCCACCCGGCTTCTTCATCGGCAACATGGTCTACTCCCAGCAAGGCGCGATTGGCAACATGCCGATGGCGGCGGCCTTTACCCTGGTTCCCATTATCCTGATTGCCCTATATCTGGCGTTTGTGAAGCGCCTGGGAGCGTTCGATGCACTCTGATCGCGCACCGCTGCTGTTAAAACTGGCTGCCTGGGGCGGGGTGATTTTTCTGCACTTCCCGCTGCTGATTATTGCCATCTACGCCTTTAATACCGAAGACGCTGCCTTTAGCTTTCCTCCGCAGGGCCTGACGCTGCGCTGGTTTACGGTGGCCGCGTCGCGGGATGATATTCTTGATGCGGTGACACTGTCACTTAAAGTGGCCGCGCTGGCGACACTGGTGGCGCTGATACTTGGCACGCTTGCTGCTTGTGCTCTCTGGCGCAGCCAGTTCTTTGGCAAGAGTGCTATCTCGCTGCTGCTGCTGTTGCCCATCGCGCTACCGGGCATCGTCACCGGTCTGGCGCTGCTGACGGCGTTTAAAACGGTGGGACTGGAACCGGGGTTTCTGACCATCGTAATTGGCCATGCGACCTTCTGCGTGGTGGTGGTCTTTAACAACGTCATCGCCCGTTTCAGGCGTACCGCCTGGAGCATGGTGGAGGCCTCAATGGATCTGGGGGCCAACGGCTGGCAGACCTTTCGCTACGTGGTGCTGCCCAATCTTGGCTCGGCGCTGCTGGCGGGCGGCATGCTGGCGTTTGCCCTGTCGTTTGACGAAATCATCGTGACCACCTTCACCGCCGGACACGAGCGTACGCTGCCGCTGTGGCTGCTGAATCAGCTGGGCAGGCCGCGCGAGGTGCCGATCACTAACGTGGTGGCGCTGCTGGTGATGCTGGTGACGACGCTGCCGATTTTAGGCGCATGGTGGCTGACCCGCAGGGGCGAGAACGCCTTTGGCAACGAGAAATAACTGACCCTCAACCAGGATATGATTATGCAAGATCAACTGTTAATTAATGGCCAACTGGTCAGCGGCGAAGGGGAGAAGCAGGCAGTTTATAATCCTGCTACCGGTGAGGTGCTGCTGGAAATTGCCGAAGCCTCTGCCGCTCAGGTAGACGCTGCGGTGCAGGCCGCCGATCGCGCCTTTGCCGAGTGGGGCTACGCCACGCCGAAAGTGCGTGCCCAGGCGCTGCTCGATCTGGCCCAGGCGATTGAGGATAACGCCGAGGCGCTGGCTCAGCTGGAGTCCCTCAACTGCGGCAAGCCCCTGCACTGCGTGATGAATGATGAGATCCCCGCCGTGGTTGACGTCTTCCGCTTCTTTGCCGGGGCGGCGCGCACCCTCAACGGGCTGGCGGCGGGCGAATATCTTGAAGGGCATACCTCAATGATCCGTCGCGATCCGGTGGGCGTGGTGGCATCGATTGCGCCCTGGAACTATCCGCTGATGATGGCCGCCTGGAAGCTGGCCCCGGCGCTGGCGGCAGGCAACTGCGTGGTGATCAAGCCGTCGGAGATCACGCCGCTCACCGCCCTGAAGCTGGCGGAGCTGGCGAAGGATATCTTTCCGGCCGGGGTACTCAACGTGCTGTTTGGCCGGGGTAAAACCGTGGGCGATCCGCTCACCGGGCACGAGAAGGTGCGGATGGTCTCTCTGACCGGCTCGATTGCCACCGGGGAGCATATCATCGGCCACACCGCCTCCTCGGTGAAGCGCACCCATATGGAGCTGGGGGGCAAAGCGCCGGTCATTGTCTTTGACGACGCCGATCTCGACGCGGTAGTGGAGGGTGTACGCACCTTTGGCTACTACAACGCCGGACAGGACTGTACCGCCGCCTGCCGCATCTATGCCCAGAAAGGGATTTACGATGCGCTGGTAGAGAAGCTGGGCGCGGCGGTGGCGAGTCTGAAGATGGGCGCGCCGGACGACGAAAGCACCGAGCTGGGACCGCTCAGCTCTGAAGCACACCTGGAGCGGGTAACTAAAGCCGTTGAGGCAGCGAAAGCGCTGGGGCATATCAGCGTAGTCACCGGGGGCGCGAAGCGTGACGGCGCGGGTTACTATTTCCAGCCGACGCTGCTGGCCGGGGCGAAGCAGGAGGACGATATCGTTCAGAACGAAGTGTTTGGCCCGGTGGTGAGCGTGACCGCGTTTGACGATGAGGAGCAGGTCTTGAGCTGGGCCAATGACTCGCGATACGGGCTGGCCTCCTCGGTCTGGACCCGCGACGTGGGCCGGGCGCACCGGTTAAGCGCCCGCCTGCAGTATGGCTGCACCTGGGTCAATACCCACTTTATGCTGGTCAGCGAGATGCCGCACGGCGGGCAGAAGATGTCTGGGTACGGTAAGGATATGTCGGTCTACGGCATCGAAGACTATACCGTCATTCGGCATGTCATGATTAAGCACTAGCGTATGAGCCCGGTGGCGCTGCGCTTACCGGGCCTACGGTTTGGAGCCACTGGCGGTGCAAAACTGTATCGCCGTCTTCCTGCTTTGCTCTTCTTTTCACCTTTCGCTCCCGACATAATCTACAGGTCGGTTTCCCTCGCTTTCGCAGGGATAAAGCTTGATTTACATCAATAAAAAATGCATATTGCGCGCGTTTTATTCTATTTGAGCAAATGTCAGCTATGACCCTATACCAAAAAATGCTGGTCTTCTACGCCGTGATGGCGACGATCTGTGCACTCATCACCTGGTTCCTGTCAAAGGATCGCAAGCGCATCCGCTTTCTGTGCGCGTTTCTGATCGGTTCTACCTGGCCAATGAGCTTTCCGGTGGCGCTGCTGATTTCACTGTTCTAAGAGCGGGGCGTTCACGAGGTTCCCCGGCGCGCGCTGCGTCACCGGGGGGGCATTGATTAGGGCAGCAGCGTTAATAACGTTTTGCGCTGGGCATCCGTCACGTCTGATGGGTGCTGATAGCCAATATTCTCGTTGCTGCGGGTATAGAGCGCCACCAGCCAGTCATAAACGTAGCGTGACGCGGCATGCACCGGCTGATCTCCCAGTCTGGTCAGCCTGCCTGCGGTGTGGACTGGCGCGTCGGTGCTGAAGATCGCGCTACCTTTCTGAATACGGCTGGCCGGACGTTGGCCTGCCGCAACGTCGGCGTAGCCAAGCCAGGCAATCAGATTACCAATCGCCGCGTGTAGCTGCGCCGCGCAGGCGTTATCTCGCTGCATCAGGGTTTGCAGCTGGCCGGCAAGATCCAGCCGGTAGCTGGTGGTGATAATCGTGTCTGCCACCAGGCGCAGTGTAGCGGGGGTGATGCCCAGCCGTGCTGCGCTCTCTACGCTGCGACTCCACTGGCGCAGATGGTTCACCCACATGGCGTGCGCCTGCTGGCCAGCATCGCGTGCGGCACTGGCGCGCTCCGGCGTCTCCTGGGCATCGGCAAAGAGATCGATCGCCTCGTTGAACAGGCCGCTCACCTTCTCCTCACGCGGCAGCTGCACCTTCCACAGGGCATCAAACTGCTTCATCTCCGGCAGCAGGCCCTCCAGCAGTTCACCATGACGTCCCGCCTGGCCCTGTAGCTCTCGAATTGCCGATTCGGCACGGGCGCGACGCGTGTCCGCATCCTCCGTTAGCGGCGAGAGCAGGGGCTGCACCAGATCGCGCAGCGACCGATAGTGACGCTCGCGCAGGGCATTCAGTCGGCTGGTGCGTAGTGACGGCGTGGTGGCCTGAGAAAGCCACTCAATCAGCCGCTGCAGGCTGCTGGCGTCCAGCGCTTGCAGGGTACCCCAACGTTGACCGGGCTTGCCCAACAGCTGCTGCACGGTTTCATCGAGATTCAGCGAGGTGGTAAACCGCGCATCCTGGGGCGTGATCGCCCATACCAGCCCCGGCAGCGCCGTCTCCTGGCCCGACTGCGTATCCTGCACCCAGTTCAGCAGGGCTCTGGCGGTAGCTGCGGTTTCGCTGCGCTGCGGGGTGGCGTTGCAGATCATGAGCACATCCGGCTGCAGCTGCTGACGATAGCGCTCCAGCAGCCAGCGGCACTTGCTGTGCCAGAGCGGGCGCTCAGGCAGCGCTGGCGGAGAGGGGATATCGACAATATCAACGCCGTCGAGCACGCCGTTTTCGACGCACAGCACCAGCTCATAGGCCAGCAGGGACAGGGTAGCGAGAGGAATGCTTACCGCATTTTGCAGCTCATCTTTCGACAGAGGATGAACGACCACCTCCGCCTGAGCTTCAATGCTCTCTGCTGCCAGCGGATTTAAAAAGCCCTCCGTCGGCAGGGCAAAGTTATCGACCAGCAGGCTCAGCGGCGCAGCCAGCTCGGAGGCGTTTCCGGTTTGATGCAGCACGTGCGCCAGGGCGAGCCACTGCTGGGTCAGCGCCTGCTGCTCACCCCACAGCAGCGACCAGGCGCTGGCCCGAGCGCGCAGATCCAGCGAGGGGATCAGGGTAGCGAGCTGATACCACAGCCCGTCGTCAATTTGCTGCTGGGCAGCAGGCACGGTGGTGCGCCAAAACGTGGCGATAGCACCCACCTCCTCAGCCGTGATGCCCGCCACCGGGTGCGGCTGACGCAGCCCGCGCCAGCG
Source organism: Pseudescherichia sp. (assembly GCF_032052675.1). NCBI lineage: Bacteria > Pseudomonadati > Pseudomonadota > Gammaproteobacteria > Enterobacterales > Enterobacteriaceae > Pseudescherichia > Pseudescherichia sp. The sequence continues at coordinate 255,184 of NZ_DAMBWA010000002.1, read as the reverse complement.
GTTAAGGCGATCCTCAATCACCGCCCGGTCGACGAGAGGTCGCTCCTGCTGTCGGGCGGCATGGGCGATAAACACCTGCACCAGCTCCGCCTCGCTGATCAGACGCAGGCGCAGAGGAAATGCGTCGTCAACGTTCTGGACGTGGGTCGTGAAGCGCAGCGCCATACCGGTCAGGGCATGGCCTGGGTTGATATGGCTCAGGTAGTCGAAACTCTTCTCGCCCGCTTTGACATTCACCCGGCCGCTGCCGCTGTTACATAGGGCGGTGAGCAGATGCGCCTTCGCCGCCTGCGCGTGGCCATAGAGACCTACCGTGCGGGGCTGGCTAGCGGCGCGGGCCAGCACGCTCTCGTGCGCGGCGGCGGCGGTCAGACGCAGCAGCAGGGCGTCGGCGTCATCGTCAAGCAGCGGAGCATGCTGACGGGTTTCGTCTATCCATGCCATTAATGCCTGGGAGGTTTGGCTTAGATCTCTCATTTCAGGTATACGCTCCCGCTGTCAATCCAGTAGTGGCTGCCGCTGTGGCGGCGATCGGCCAGGGTATTCAGTTTAAACGTCAACGCATCGGCGGCGACCGGCGTACCGTCCTGCAGCCAGGCCTCGCTTAGGGTGAACGCTTCCGGCCCCAGCGCTTTGCTGCCGCCGGTCAGCGCCAGCCGCACGTTAAGCACGCCGTCTCCGGCAATGGCTTTCGCCAGCTCCGGCGAGTTGATGCTCAGGGTGTAGAGCGGCGTTGCGGGCCAGCGGGCATTGGCCAGCTGGCGGAAGCCCAGCGTTACGTTGCCGCGCAGCGGGAAGTGCAGGCGGGCATCCAGTTTCGCGCCTGGCTTGTCCAGGTCGATATCTTCGTACCAGACGTTCTCCTCGCGCAGGGTATTCACCACGTTATCCAGCACGCCAAGATAGCGCACGGTGGAGTAGGCCCCGATATCTGCCGCTTTAAAGTTGAAGCGCGGCAGGCGCAGATCCAGCGCCAGGCTGCACAGCATCGCCCCGACGGCGGCGGTGGATTTCGGGTTGCCGATCCGCCCCTGCTGGTTGAAAGGATACCACTCGTGCACCCGATACTTGTCCAGCCACACCATACGGTTAACCGGCACGGGCTGTAGATGGCGAATCAGCGCCTGCACGCCCGGCAGGCAGCCAGGACGTCCGGTGACCAGCAGCACGTCGCAGGCGTAGTGGGAGATGGCTTCACACACCGCATGGATCGGTGCGGTCAGGGTGAACTGCCCGCCAAGCATCGCCGCCTGCAGATCGCTAAAGTTAACCTGCAACGGCACGGCAAAGAGATCGAACGCGGGGGCGCCGGCTGGCAGAGCGTGATCGATCGCCTGCTTCAGATAGTTCATCACGTTGCGGGTCGGCTGCTGAGTGAGCAGCTCGCCAAAGGTCGCATGCAGCCCCGCCAGCGGATCGTTGATATCGCTTCGCTCCCAGGCAGAGAGGATCGCATGGCCTATTGGCATAAAGAGCTGCAGCGTCGTTTGCTGACGCAGCACCGCCTGGGTGTCGATGCGACCGGAGTCGCCGAACAGCGTCGCCATCAGCGCGGCGGCATCGGTAATGCCTGCCTTTTGCAGCTGGGCCTGCAGGGCGGGCAGCACGCAGCGTTGGATAATATCCAGCAGAATATCGTCGCCAGCGACTTTAAACCCTTCCCGGAATAGCAGGTGCGGGGTGATTTTGACGTTGCTGCCGGTGCCGTCATCCAGCTGGTAGTGGACGATAGCCATGTCGGTGGTGCCGCCGCCAATATCGATCGACGCGACCCGCAAGGCACGGCCTGGTTTTTCGTCCGGCGCGCCGGTGCGGTCAGGGCGGGCGAGGGAGGCAAAAAAGGTCTCTGTCTGTCCGGCGTAGTGGGAGATGGCTTCGTTATAGAGCCAGACCAGCTGGCCGCAGCTGGCCTCGTCCCACTCCATCTGGATCTGCGGGACGGGCACCACGCTCTTCTCGCGCTGTTTGCTGCTGGAGAAATCCTCATCCTGCGGATGCCAGCCCATCGCTTTCCATACCAGGGCGATAGCTTCATACATGCGGCGACGGAAGATCTCCCGCTCCTGCTTCGGCATCGCTGAGGGCAGAGTCAGGATAATCGTGCGCAGCTGGCGCGGCGAGGCCGGGAAGCCCAGACGCAGGCGGGTCGCCACGCTGTTGATCTGTCCCAGCGCCTGGGCCAGCAGTTCGCACAGCATGTGTGTCATCAAGGTGCTGCGGCTGTACTGAGGCGAAAACACCGGCAGGCGTTCATCCAGCGGCAGGGTGTAGAGCGGCTGGCCGTCGTCGTTCATCAGGTTCATCAGCGGAAAAGCGGTAGCTAACGGCTCGCGCTGCGACTTGCTGTTCATCTGGCTGAAGCGCCAGTCCTGTAATACCGGAGTCTCATCCCACAGGTAGCGGCGCGGGCTGGAGATACCACTGTTGCCTTCGGTCCCCAGACGCTGCATTGCCAGCTTGCGTGCCTCGTCGCCGACGCGGACGATTGAGGGCCAGACGAAGGCGTCTTCGCGCCCGCTCTCCACCGAGAAGTGCTGTTTGCCGAAGCGGGCTTCGGAGAACTCGAGTCGGCTGGTGAACATCGGCTCATTCAAAAACTGCGGCTCGCTCAGGGAGCGCACCTGTAGCTCCGCCGTCTGACGTAGACCGTCGTTGGCGTCGCCCTGATCCTCAATGATGACGCCACAGGTGTGGGTGTTACCGACGTCGAGGATCAGATCCACCGGAATAGCCGGGGTGCTCAGGGTATGCGTAACAATTTTGACTTCTGGCACGGTCAGCTGTTCGCCCAGCAGGGTGAGCAGGTTGAGCCAGTGGGCCTGGTACTCAAAGCCGCGCAGAGCCTGGGCAATCTCTCGTTCGCTGCGGTTCTCGACGCTGCTGGCGTAGTGCAGAAACGCCTCGCGCAGCCAACCATCAATCCAGGTCTGGTCGAGAAAATCAAACACCTCGTCGTCGCGCCACGCCAGCGCAAAGCGGGTGCCGTTCAGAATGTCATTGGTGGCCGGGGCCAGTGCCCCAGGGGAGAGATCGTTGATCTGGCTGTCCAGCGCAAGGGTCACGCGGTGGGTGTTGCCTGCGCTGTCCGGCTCGGCCAGCTTGCGGATCTGCACCCTGGCCCAGTTGTCCGGACCCTCCACGAAGGTACGCGGTGGGTTAAAGCGCAAGAAAGGTATAGGTAGCCAGACGCCGTCCAGCACCGCCAGCGACTCAAGCAGCGGCAGCGTGCTCTCCGGCTTCACCACCTCGGGCTGGCCGCCGTCGCGGCTGGGCAGCGTGTAGCGGTTATTGATCAGATCGTAATCGAGACGCAGCAGCGGCCCGTTAGCGGTTTTTCGTACAAAGCGTCCGCTCTGCAAGGAAGCCTGCGGCGTCAGGCCAAAGTCGAGAAACTGTACGCCGCTGTTGGCAATCAGCGTGACGCTCTGTTTGTAATCGCAAAGATTAACCAGCATAAAATCAGGAACCTGTTTTTCTGAACGTCAACGGAACAGTAGTTTTGGCATCATACCGGGCGGTGCACTGGGCAACGTCGCTGGTGCCTGCGGTGCAGGAGATCTCCGGCATCGGGTAGCGAGAACCGTCGCTGCAGCGCGCATGACCGCGGCTCTTGATCATCAGGACGCCGGTGTCGTGCAGGCCAGAGAAGATCTCGGACCGGCAGACAATATTATTACCCTGCACCAGGCGGGCGGTGCCTTTGTTATTCTGGATCTGGAAGCGCAGCGTAGGCGGCTTGCCGGTCACTTCGTCTTTGATATCCAACATTACGCGCCAGCTGCCGTTGAGAAAACGGGTGCTGCCTGCTTTGACCTGGTTAGCATCCATCACCAGCGCATCTTTAGGAATGGCAGTGATAGTCGGCTCGCTGGGTTTCTCCGGCGCAGGCGGTGCTTTAGCTGCAACAACTTCGGCCTGGTGCAGCGGCAGCGAGGCCGTGAGCACCGGCGCAGGCTCAGACGCGACTGGAGCAGGCGCGATGGTCTGCGGAGCAGCGGGTTTCGCAGCGGCTGTTGTTGCGGCAGAAGTCGGTTCACTCACCGCAGGCTGCTGCGGCCAGAGCAGCGGGGCGGCAACGGCAGCCACTACCACGGCGGCTACCGGTAAAGCCCACAGGCCGTAGCGGCGTTTAGGAGAGGCCGGGGCCGCCTCAGTGGCGGCGGGTGGCGCAACCGGCGCGGGCTGAGGTTCAGGCTGCGGCGGTTCGGGAGGCTGTTGAGTCGTCATCTCCGGTACGGCGGCCAGCAGCGGCTCATCGGCTCGGCTGAAGGTCGCCACGGCAGGCGTCTCCTCTTCTTCTTTGCTCTCTTCCGGCATCACGATGGTTGGGGCAGGCGGCTCCTCTTCCCGCAGGCAGGCGAGCACGTCCTCGCGGGCGCTTTCGTTAAGATCAACAAAGCCCCAGAAGGTAATAACCGGTTTGCCATCCACCAGGAATACGTGATTCACGCCAGGAAACTGCAGCGCTTTCTCTAGCAATGAGCCAAAGAGCTGCTGGGCGGTTTTCGGCGACTGCAGGCTTTTCCGGCTCAGGGCCGCCGCGCTGTCGAGCGTGCTCTCCAGAAAACGCAGGGCACGGAAGCGGGAGTCGTCATCCGCTGCCTTCCAGCTTACCGCCCGGCCTTCTACCGGTGAGTACCAGTCCACGCGATCGCCGTCGTCGTTAATCTGCGGTATCGCGAGGCAGTCCACCATCGCCTGCTGCTTACGCAGGCGCAACGCTTCACGAATTTGCAGTGCCGAATCAAAGACGGCCTGGCCGCCGCCGCCAACGGCCTGAAAATCATCCAGATCGCCGCTGCGCAAGAGAGTTTTTGCCACGTTTTCATCCCATAGACTTCTTCACGCCTCTACTTTACGAGATGTAATAGCAAGCAAACGGGAGAAGAGAGGCAAAAAGCGGTGAATTCTCGTGGCATTGCGCGAGCGCTTTTCGCTTGACGTTTCAGGAATAACTTAAGGCAAACTAAACGGTGGCGAAAGGTGAAGAAATCAGCAAAATCAGCTGCTTTGGCATAACCTGATAGTGATTCGTTATTTGCCTCATTTCGGCTGCTATGCTGAGATCACGTTTTAATAAAATAATAAGGTTTTAATTATGTTTTCAGGAAAACTGTCTACCGGCAAAACGCTGCTCGCGCTGGCGCTCAGCACGCTTCTACCCACAAGCGCGGCTTGGGCGGCGGCAAAAGATACCCTCATTTACTGCTCCGAAGCCTCTCCGGAATCCTTTAACCCGCAGATCGCCAGCTCTGGCCCCAGCTTTGTTGCCAGCTCGCAGACGCTCTATAACCGCCTGATTAACTTCGACCCGGTCAAGAATACGCCGGTGCCGTCGCTGGCGACCAGCTGGACTATCTCTCCAGACGGTAAAACCTATACGTTTACCCTGCGCCAGGGCGTTAAATTTAACAGCAATAAATTCTTTAAGCCGACCCGCGACTTTAATGCCGATGACGTTATTTTCTCGGTGCTGCGTCAGAAAGATGCTAATCACCCGTATCACAACGTCTCTCAGGGTAACTATGAATACTTCAACGACGTCGGCCTCGATAAGCTGATTAAAGAGGTGAAGAAGGTTGATGATTACCACGTCCAGTTTGTGCTGAACGAACCGAATGCCGCGTTCCTCGCCGACTGGGGTATGGACTTTGCCTCGATCCTCTCTGCGGAATACGCTGACGCGATGCTGAAAAAGGGCACGCCAGAGAACGTCGATACCTGGCCAATCGGTACCGGGCCGTATGCCCTCCAGCAGTACAATCGTGATGCCTTGATTCGCTATATCGCTAACCCGAACTACTGGGACGGCGAGGTGCCGACTAAGCACCTGATCTTCTCTATCACGCCAAACGTTGAGACGCGGCTGGCGAAGCTGCAAACCAACGAGTGCCAGATCATTCCCGCGCCGTCTCCGGTTCAGTTTGACGTGATCAAAAAGAATAAGGATCTGGCCCTGCACTCGGTGGATGCGGTAAACGTTGGCTATCTGGCGTTTAATACCGAGAAAAAACCGTTCGATAACGTCCTGGTGCGCCAGGCGCTGAACTATGCCACCGATAAAAACGCCATTGTTAACGCCGTCTTCCTGGGCTCCGGTACGGTCGCAAAATCGCCGCTGCCGCCGAACATGCTTGGCTTTAATAAAGACCTCAAAGATTACCCTTACGATCCGGAAAAAGCGAAGGCGCTGCTGAAGCAGGCCGGTCTGGAGCAGGGGGCAGAAGTCACACTGTGGTCAATGCCGGTGCAGCGTCCTTACAACCCGAACTCGAAGCGTATCGCCGAGATGATCCAGAGCGACTGGGCGAAGGTGGGCGTGAAAGCGAAGATTGTCTCCTACGAGTGGGGCGAATACCTCTCCGGAATGCGTAAAGGCGAGCATGACAGCGCGCTGTTTGGCTGGATGTCCGATAACGGCGATCCGGACAACTTTGCCGATGTGCTGCTGGGCTGCGACAGCATTGAAACCGGGTCGAACGCTGCGCGCTGGTGTGATAAAACCTATGACGGGCTGGTGAAAAAAGCGAAGCTGACCTCCGTGCCGGAGGATCGCGCGAAGCTCTACTCTCAGGCGCAGGAGGTGTTCTATCAGCAGGCACCGTGGATCGCGCTGGCTAACGGCAAAACCTTCTATGCCACCCGCAGCAATGTGACCGGGTATAGCGTTAGCCTGATGGGCAGTGATTTCTCAAAAGCTAAACTGAACTAAGAGACACAGGAGAGGATATGTCGCATTTGGAAGAGGTGGTTGCGCGCGTAGATGCCGTTATCAGGGAGAGCGTGATTGCGCATATGAATGAGCTACTGGTAGCGCTCAGCAATGACGCAGAGCTGAGCCGGGAGGATCGTTATACCCAGCAGCAGCGCCTGCGTAACGCGATTGCTCAACACGGACGACACCATAAGGAAGAGGTGGAGGCGCGTCGCGAACAGCTGACCAAAGATGGCGTTATTCTCTAACCGTAAACGCCGGGCGGCGCTGTGCTTGCCCGGCCTACGGCAAGCACGGTGTGGTTTGTCGGCCCGGTAAGCGTAGCGCCACCGGGCAATTCATCTACCACTGGCGTCTGGCGACTAACCATGCGCCAATCACCAGCAGCACCGCGCCGCATACCGGGCCGACCAGCGCCCGTAGCGGTACGCCGTGGCTTTTTACCAGATCCATCACCAGCCCGCCGATCAGCTGGCTCGCTACCAGCACCGCAATGGTGGTGGCCGCCCCCACGTACTGATAGCCGCTGATGCTGGCAAAAACAAAAAACGATCCCAGCAGGCCGGGGATCAGCGTCCACCAGCGTACCGTTGCCGCCAGCTCGCTAAAACCGGCCAGGCCATACTTTATCAGTAGAATCGAGACAAACAGCACAATCCCCACCAGCGAGTTGAGCAGCATGGCAATCAACACGGTGGAAGAGGAGTGGGTGATGCGCACCATCAGCGTATTCTGCACCACCAGGCCAATACCTGCCGCTGCGAGGAACAGCAGGGTCAACGACGGGTTCATGCAATCGCGTCCGGTTCGCTGCGGTTATCCAGCTGCAGCTGCATAAAAGTAAGGTCAAGCCAGCGGCCAAACTTGGTGCCGACCTGAGGCATCTGGGCGGTGGTCACAAAGCCCAGCTTCTCATGCAGATGAATAGAGGCCGCATTCTGCGACTCGATTCCAGCGACCATCACGTGCTTGCCGATGCGTTTTGCCTCCTCAATCAGGCGGACCATCAGCGCCTGGCCCAGACCTTTTCCCTGATGCTCCGGATGAACATAGACCGAGTGCTCCACCGTGTGACGGAAGCCATCGAAGGCGCGCCAGTCGCCGAAGGCTGCGTAACCGGTGATCTCCCCGTTCTCTTCGCTGACCAGCACCGGGTAGCCCATGAGCGTGCGGGCCTCAAACCAGGCGATACGGTTATCTGCGTCAACGGTCTGATCGTTCCAGATAGCGGCGGTGTGCAATACGGCGTGGTTGTAGATCGTGGCAATGGCGGCGCAGTCGTCTTTGCCCGCGTAACGGATAGTCATGCTTAAAACCTCAGAGAATATGCACTGGATAGTCTGTTATGAATACTATTACAGAGGCGATAAATCAACGCTTTGCCGATGCTGTTTCGCTGCGGGAGAGTATGACGCAGAATGTCAAAGCAAAGAGAGGGTTAAGACGCTACGCTGAAAGGATGTTTAACCGTCGAAGGAGACTACCGTGAGTCAAGAACAACAGCGTAACCGCCAGTGGCTGCTGGCTTCCCGCCCAAAAGGCGCGCCGGTTGCAGACAACTTTCGCCTTGAAGAGAGCGATATCCCGACACCAAAATCTGGCCAGCTTCTGCTGCGCACCGTCTATCTCTCACTCGATCCCTACATGCGCGGTCGGATGAGCGATGAACCCTCCTATGCCGATCCGGTGAATATCGGCGACGTCATGTGCGGCGGTACGGTGAGCCAGGTGGTCACCTCCCAGCATCCGGACTATGCCGAAGGCGACTGGGTGCTGGGCTACGACGGCTGGCAGGCGTATGCCCTCTCCAGTGGTGAAGGGTTGGTTAAGTTGGACAAGAGCCTGGCGCACCCCTCCTGGGCGTTGGGCGTGCTGGGGATGCCTGGATTTACCGCCTATATGGGACTGCTGGACATCGGTCAGCCGAAAGCAGGCGAGACGCTGGTCGTCGCGGCGGCAACCGGTCCGGTAGGGGCGACGGTCGGGCAGATTGGCAAGCTTAAAGGCCTGCGGGTGGTTGGCGTAGCTGGGGGCGCAGAGAAGTGCCGCCACGCCGTTGAGACGTTGGCCTTTGACGCCTGTATCGATCACCATGCCGATGACTTTGCCGAGCAGCTTAAAAATGCCTGCCCACAAGGGATTGATGTCTATTACGAAAACGTCGGGGGCAAGGTATTTGATGCCGTGCTGCCGCTGCTCAATACCGCCGCCCGCGTGCCGGTGTGTGGCCTGATCAGCGGCTACAATGCCACCGATCTGCCGCCGGGTCCGGATCGCTTGCCGCTGCTAATGGGCACGATATTGAAAAAGCGTATTCGGATGCAGGGATTTATCATTACCCAGGATTACGGTCACCGCATCGATGAGTTTCAGCAGGAGATGGGGAAATGGGTGCAGGAGGGCAAAATTCACTACCGCGAGCAGATTGTTGATGGCCTGGAAAATGCACCGGAAGCATTTATTGGCCTGCTCGAAGGTAAGAACTTTGGCAAACTCGTTATTCGTGTAGCCAATGAAAAATAGAGTTAAGCAGCAATAAATAGTGTTAAAAAAAATCATGCAATTTTATTAATTATTGTCTTTAATTAAGCATAGCTACACCAGCGGGGCGGTATGTTCCGTTGGTGTATATTAATCTGCATAATAAATAACTTTTAGTTCTAACGTTTTGCGTTAATCCAATACCAGGCAACTCTCTACCTACTATATCTTATGGTTCGTGTGCGAATAATCACACGAATAGGTGAAAAGTAATAAGTATTCGACAGGACATGAATATGCTTGATTTGGAAAAGGCGCAGCGTCTGAGCCTCACTCAGCAGGTTGAAGTTAGTTTAAAAAATGCGTTAATCGTCGGGGCACTGAAGCCTGGCGCACGCCTGATTACGAAAGAGATTGCCGATCAGCTCGGCACCAGCATTACGCCCGTGCGCGAGGCATTATTGCGTTTAGTTTCAGCGGGCGCGTTGCATGCTACCCCGGCCCAGGCTTTTCTGGTTCCGGAAGTCAGCCAGCAGACCTTTATCGAAATTACAGAAATTCGTAAGCGGCTTGAATCAATGGCCGTCAGCGCAGCCTGTAGCAAAATGACTGAGGATAAGCTACGCCAGCTGCGGCTGTTGGCGAATACCTTTAACGAATCCAGGGGGGGCGGGAACGTGGAGCAGGCTCTGCAGGCCAACCGCACCTTCCGGTTTCGCCTTTACGAATGTGCTGAAATGCCAACGCTGTTCTCATTGATCGAGCAGCTGTGGGTACGTATTGGACCATGCTTTAACTATCTCTATCCGATTTCAGACGATCTGGCAAAGGGTCACCATGACTATGCCGATCTCTTAGAGGCGCTGGAAAGAGGCGACAGTGAGGCCTGCCAAAACTCTATCCTCTGCGTTATTGATATGGGCGTGAACATCGTTCAGCAGCAATATAAAACCGCGCCTTAGCCACTCTTTTGCACCCTTTAGTCCGTGCATCCCTGATGAGTTTGCCTCAGGGAAGCACCTCCACTCTATTTTCACTCCTCTTCACGCCGATAATAGCCTGCAATAAAAAAATGCCCGGTAGCGTTTTGGCTACCGGGCATTAGCAGAGGCTATTACACGTTATTCGAAACGGTACGCCACGGAGAGGCCTACGCCATAGTTACGGCCCGGGGCCGGTTCGTAGTAGCGACCGTTGGACTCATTAACGATCACCGATCCGACATACTCTTTATCGAACAGGTTATCGACGCGGCCAAACACATCCAGCATCCAGTTGTTGTAGTTGAACTTGTAGCCGGTATTCAGACCTACGGTGGTGTAAGAAGGCGCTTTTGCCGTATTCTCATCGTTGGCTTCAATGTCGCTCATGTAGCGCATATCAGCCCCCGCGTACCAGCCGCTCTCCGGCACATAGCCAAGGGAGGCGAAGCCCATGTTGCGCGCGATACCAGGCATCCGGTTACCGTTGCAGTTGTCATCGCCGCAGACGTTGGTGCGGTAGGTCGCATCCAGATAGGTCCATGCCATCTTCAGTCGCCAGTCGCCGGCAAACTGCTGATCAAGAGAGAGCTCAGCACCCTGACGGCGGGTTTTCCCGGCGTTTTTGTAGGTGGTACGGCCGCCGCTGCTGGTATCGGTCACGATTTCGTTATCGGTCATGGTCTGGAACAGCGCTGCGGTAAACAGACCGTTGCCGACGCGGGTCTTGCTGCCGATCTCATAGGTGTCGTTAGTTGACGGCTGAAGGTTAAAGTTCAGGCCGCTCTGATTATTGGCACGGTAGGAGAGCTCGTTAATGGTTGGCGTCTCGAAGCCACGGCCTGCGGCGGCGTAGACGTTCCAGGCATCGGTCACGGCATACTTCAGCGCACCGGCCGGGAGCCACTCGTGGTAGCTCGCTTCGCCGCTGTCGTCGCCGTTGGCGGCGGTCACGTAGTGGTCGTTGGAGTCAAACCAGACCGAGCTGTAGCGCACCCCGGCATCCAGCGAGAGCTTGTCGGTCAGCTGCCAGCGAGACTGCATATAGGGATCTGCGTTCCACATCAGGTTACGCTCGTTGCGGCGCAGGTTACCTTTCTGACCATAGTCCGGCGTGCCGTTATTCATCACGAAGTTCTCAAAACCTTTACGATCTTCGCTCATGTTTTCGTAGTTCAGACCGGTAGTGATGGTCACCGGCACCAGCAGTTCGCCACGGTGGGTCCAGCGGGTATCGATCCCCTGGTAGTGGCGGCTTAGGTCAATCACCCCGCCCGCATGGGTGGGATTAAGCTGCGGTGCACGCGGAATCGACTGGTACTGGGTGGTTTCACGCTCGCCTGCGTACATCATCACGCTTAAGTCATCCTGCTCGCTCAGCTGGCGCTCGTAGCGCAGTCCAGCCTGAGTCTGCTTGATGGTCTTGCGGGTGTTGTACTGATCGGCGCGCGGGGCCTGGTGCGGATCCTGCTTCCACTCCTGCTCGGTCAGGCCGCCCGGATCGTCCGCTTTGATATCGACGCTGTTAAAGATCAGGCTCAGCTTGCTGACGTCATCGATGCGCACGCCGAGTTTGGCGTTAGCCAGGTTTTTACGCGCGCCGCTGTGGTCGCGGTAGCCGCTGGTGATGAAACGGGTAGAGGAGACGGTATAGTCCACGTCGCCTGCCTGAGTCCCGTCTCCCATCGCACCGGTGGCCTTCAGGCCGTAGCGCCAGCTACCGTAGCTGCCGTAGTAACTGCTGGCTTCGATGGTCGTCGGCTGCTGGCCAGTTTCGGTGGTGACGTTAACTACGCCGCCAGAGGCGTTGCCGTACAGGGCAGAGAAGGGACCCCGCAGCACCTCTACGCTCTCGACGCTATTGAGATCGATATTGGAGGTCTGTCCCTGGCCGTCCGGCATGGTTGCCGGGATCCCATCGACATACATGCGAATGCCGCGCACGCCGTAGGTAGAGCGGGAGCCGAAGCCGCGCATAGAGAGCTGGAGATCCTGAGCGTAGTTCTGACGGTTCTGGATCTGCAACCCCGGCACGCCGGTCAGCGACTCGGAGAGGTTAACGCGCGGGGCGGCATGACGCATCTCTTCCCCGTTGACCACGCTGACGGCGGCAGGCGTATCCAGTTCGGACACGGTCTGCGGCGTGGCGCTGACGATCAGGGTCTGCTCATCGGCGGCAAAAGCATAGCCGCAGGCGGCTGGTAGCAGCAAAAAGGGGAGAGTGGCGTGCGTGATAGCAATGATTTTCATTAGAGGAACCGGTTAAATAAAACGAACCAAATGGAACATGTGTGCACATGTTACTGTTTTTGTAAAAATTATGAAAACGTTAACGGCACGTAGTGTTAATTGGTGTATCCAGGTGTGTATGAAGAAATTATGGAGATCATGGCCCAGCTGGCAAGAAAGACTCTACATTTTACAAATTAATGATTATTATTCGCATTTGTAACATACGAATGGGTTAGTTAATCAAAGGGAGTCGTCATGTTTTTACGTCAATTAAGCTCGCCACGCCTGCGTGGTTCACTGTTACTCGGCTCACTGCTGCTGGCGGGTACGTTTAACGCCAGCGCGGCGGAGGAGATGCTGCGTAAGCCAGTGGGTAAGGGCGCATACGAAATGGCGTTCAGCCAGCAGGAGAATGCGCTGTGGGTCGCTACCACCCAGAGCCGCAAGATGGATAAGGGCGGGGTGATCTACCGTCTCGATCCCGCTACGCTGAATATCACCCAGGCCATCCACAACGATCTCAAGCCGTTTGGCGCAACCATCAATAATCAAACCCAGACGCTGTGGTTCGGCAACACGACCAATAGCGCGGTGACCGCCGTCGACGCGAAAACAGGCGAGGTGAAAGGCCGTCTGGTGCTCGACGATCGCAAACGCTCCGAGACGGTGCGTCCGCTGCAGCCGCGCGAGCTGGCGGTAGATGAGACCACCAATACCGTGTACATCACCGGCATCGGCAAGGAGAGCGTGATCTGGGCCGTTGATGGCGAAACGCTGAAGCTGAAAAATACGATTACCGGCACGGGCACGTTCAGCACCGGACTGGCGATTGATGCGGCGGCGAAACGCCTCTATACCACTAACGGCGACGGCGAGCTGATCGCTATCGATACCGCCAGCAATAAGATCCTCTCCCGCCAGAAGGTGCTCGACGATGGCAAAGAGCACTTCTATCTCAATCTGAGCCTCGACACCGCCGGACAGCGGGCATTCATTACCGACTCGAAGCAGGCGGAGGTGCTGGTGGTGAATCTGCGCGATGGCAAGGTGCTGGCGAAGGTCGCCGCGCCGGAGTCGCTGGCGGTGCTGTTTAACCCGGCCCGCAACGAAGCCTACGTAACCCACCGCAAGGCGGGCAAGGTGAGCGTGATCGATGCGAAGAGCTACAAGGTGGTGAAGACGTTTGATACACCGACCTACCCGAACAGCCTGGCGCTCTCCGCCGATGGCAAAACGCTGTACGTGAGCGTGAAGCAGGCCTCTACCCGCGAGAAAGAGGCCACCGATCCGGATGATGTGATCCGCATTGCGCTGTAAGGTTTGATAAAAAATGCCCGACAGGATTGCCGGGCATTGTTTTTAATAAGTTCTTCAGAAAGGATTAGCTGGACGTTTTCTCAACCAGCACGGCGCTTTCTGCCGTCTCTTCCACATGCACCGGCGCGGTGCTGTGGATCTCATGTACCCGCTTACGCACGGCATACCAGCCCACGACCAGCAGGACCGCAATCACGGGAAGCGATGCAATGGTGTAGGTCCCGTTCGGATAGTCAAACGCCATCAGCACCAGCACGCTCAGCAGGAACAGCAGCGTCAGCCATGAGGTCACCGGCGCGCCCGGCAGCTTGAAGCTCACGTCCGCGGCTTTGCCCTCTTTGATGGCTTTACGCAGGCGCATCTGGCACACCACGATAAAGGCCCACGAGGCGATAATGCCCAGCGCGGCGACGTTCAGCACAATCTCAAACACGCTGGCCGGAACCAGATAGTTCAGCACCACGCCGAAGACGTAGATCGCCAGCGTTGCCAGGATGCCCGCATAGGGAACATGCTGCTTGCTCATTTTCGACATAAACTTCGGCGCTGAACCACCCATCGACATGGAGCGCAGAATACGGCCCGTGGAGTAGAGACCTGAGTTGAGGCTGGAGAGCGCGGCGGTCAGCACCACCATGTTCATTACGTCGCCAATGTAAGGCACGCCCAGCTTGCTGAAGAAGGTCACAAACGGGCTCTGTCCGGCCTGATAGGCATTCCACGGCAGCAGCAGCACCAGCAGAACCACGGAGCCAACGTAGAACAGGCCGATACGCCAGATCACGCTGTTGATCGCCTTCGGCACCATCGTCTGTGGATCTTTACACTCGCCCGCCGCCGTACCGACCAGCTCGATAGAGGCGAAGGCGAAGACCACGCCCTGTACCAGCACCAGCGCAGGCAGCAGGCCGTGCGGGAAGAAGCCGCCGTTATCGGTAATCAGGTGGAAACCGGTAGTGCCGCCATCAAGCGGTTTACCGGTGCCGAGGAAGATGGTGCCCACGACCAGGAAAACCACGATAGCCAGCACCTTCACCAGCGCAAACCAGAACTCCATCTCGGCGAACCACTTCACGCCGATCATGTTCATGGTGCCGACGATAGCCAGCGCACCAAGGGCGAAGACCCACTGCGGCACGTCGCCAAACGCGCCCCAGTAGTGCATATAGAGCGCAACGGCGGTGATATCCACGATGCCGGTCATCGCCCAGTTGATAAAGTACATCCAGCCGGCAACGAACGCTGCTTTCTCACCGAGGAACTCACGGGCATAGGAGACAAAGCTACCGCTGGAGGGGCGATGCAGTACCAGCTCGCCCAGCGCGCGGAGAATAAAGAAAGAGAAGATGCCACATACCAGATAGACGATGGCAAGAGAGGGGCCTGCCATCTGCAGGCGTGCGCCCGCACCGAGAAATAACCCTGTACCAATCGCGCCGCCAATAGCGATCATCTGCACCTGGCGGTTACCCATCGCTTGCTTATACCCCTCTTCGTGCGAGTTAAGCCAGCGGCGTTTTGCAGCCTGATGCTCTGCTGCGCTGTTGTTGCTGTTTTTCATTGCGTTACCTGTTGACCTGTCTGAATCATCGAGGATGTTTTCATCCGACCAGTGCGAAACAAACGTTTGCCCTGGCGAATAAATATGCTGTCTTTCCCGCTATTTTGCGGATAGATAAGACGAAACATGGCGCAGCATCCTACCTGCAATTGATAAGCGACGCAAAAGATACCCAGCGAAAATTGAGCGCTGTCGCGTGAATTTGTGTGGTCAGAGGAGAGGGTCCTGTCGATACGATTCAGCGCCAGAGGATTGATGCTGTCAGGAAGCGCACAGGGAGGCCGCGACTTAGCCACTTTTTAGCTAATTAAATGTAAATTAATTGTTTCACAGACGTTTCCTGACCTTTTACTAATAGGGCATGTTTCCTCATCTGAGCGTACGCATGTCATATCGAATTAGTCTGCTGGATAAAAGCCCCATCGCCGATGGCGAAACGGCAACGGAGGCGCTGGCCCGCACCCTGCAGCTGGCGAAGCTGGCCGAAGAGTGGGGCTATCACCGCTTCTGGATCGCTGAACACCATAATACGCCCCAGCTAGCCAGCCCGTCGCCGGAGCTGGTCATCGCCTGGATCATCGGCCAGACCCGCCAGATCCGCGTCGGCTCTGGCGGCGTGATGCTGCAACACTACAGCCCCTACAAAGTTGCGGAAAACTTTAATCTTCTCGCCACGCTGGCACCGGGACGTATCGATCTCGGGGTAGGCAAAGCGCCTGGCGGCCACCCTTGACTGGAACTTTGTCTTTGCCGCTCACCTGAACGGAGACAAAGCCCTGCTGCGCGAGGTGCTCACGACATGGCAGGCCCACAGCCAGCGCAACACGATAGTGGCGGTGCAGGCAATCGTTGCCGAAAGCGATGCCGACGCGCAGGCGCTGGCACAGGAGATAGAGCTGTGGGGCGTGGAGCTGGAGAACGGTCAGCGCGTCACGGTAGCCAGCCAGGAGCAGGCTCAGGCGTTTGCCCGTCAGGCAGGCAGCCCGGCGAAGCAGATTGTGCGTCGGGACTCCTCGGCGCTGGTAGGCACGGCAGAGACGGTGCTGGCCGGTCTGAACGCCCTACACCATGCGTGGGGCATTAACGAATTTATTATCGATACGCCGATTACCGGGGCGGCAGCGCGGATCAACTCCCTTCGCCTGCTGGCTGAGGCGTGGTCGCAGGAGAAGCATGTTACGGAGGAGGCAGAATGCATTTTGCACAACAGCTAATTGAGTGGCGACGCGAGCTGCATGAATACCCGGAGCTGTCGCTTCAGGAGTTTGAGACGACCCGACGGATCCGCCAGTGGTTGGAAAATGCCGGGCTGCGGCTGCTCCCTTACGATCTGCCCACCGGCGTGGTAGTGGAGATCGGTAGCGGTGAGAAGGTCATAGCCCTGCGCGGCGACATCGATGCTCTGCCTATCGACGAGGCCAGCGGCGTGCCGTTCAGCTCGAAAAATGCCGGCATCATGCATGCCTGCGGCCATGACGTACATACCACCGTGATGCTTGGCGCGGCGCTGCTGCTCAAGGAGAACGAGCACCGACTGGCGGGCAGGGTGCGCATCCTGTTCCAGCCCGCCGAAGAGAATTTTGGCGGTGCGAAACGGCTGATTAATGCAGGCGTACTGAACGGCGTTAGCGCCATCTTCGGCATGCATAACGAACCTGGGCTGCCGGTGGGCGTCTTTGCCACTCGCGGTGGTCCGTTTTATGCCAACGTCGATCGCTTTGTCATTCGTGTTAAAGGCAAGGGGGCGCACGCCGCTCGTCCACACGAGGGCAATGACGCCATTCTGCTGGCGAGCCAGCTGGTCAACGCTTTGCAGAGCGTCGCCAGCCGCAACGTTAACACCCTTGACTCAGTGGTGCTGAGCGTGACGCGCATAGCTGGCGGCAATACCTGGAACGTGCTGCCGGAGACGGTGGAGTTAGAGGGAACCCTGCGTACCCACGACGTTGAGGTTCAGCAGCAGGTAAAGACGCGCGTCAATGAGATTGCCGCTGGGCTGGGGCAGGCGTTCGGGGCGGAGATTGCCGTTAGCTGGTTCGACGGCCCCACCGCGCTGGTTAATGACGCGCGCTGGGCCGCCTTTGCCCACGACGTCGCCGACCGCTACGGCTATGAAACCCAGCACGCCGGGCTGCATATGGGCGGAGAAGATTTTGCTGTCTATCTACAGCACATTCCCGGTGCCTTTGTCAGCATTGGCAGCGCCAGCGAGTTTGGCCTGCACCATCCGGCATTTAACCCCGACGAAGAGTCAATTGAAGATGCGGCACGCTACTTTGCGCTGCTGGCTGAAGAAGCGTTACTGCAACCCTAAAAGGATGATCTATGGCGACTACACGACAGTTACGGCTGGGCACGATTTTGCAGGGCGCATCGGGAAATATGTCTGCCTGGCGTCATCCGGCAGCGGTGGCCGATGCCAGCATCAACTTTGAATTTGTCAAAGAGACCGCCCGTAAAGCTGAACAGGGGAAGCTGGATTTCCTGTTCGTGGCCGACGGCCTGTACATTAATGAGAAATCGATTCCGCACTTCCTTAATCGCTTCGAGCCGTTGACTGTGCTCTCTGCGCTGGCCAGCCTGACTACCCATCTTGGGCTGGTGGGGACGCTCTCTACCTCCTACAGCGAGCCCTTTACCGTAGCGCGCCAGTTTGCCAGCCTCGATCATCTGAGCAATGGCCGGGCAGGGTGGAACGTTGTGACCTCACCACTGGAGGGCTCGGCGAAGAACTTCTCCCGTGATAAACACCCCGAGCACGCGCTGCGCTACCGCATTGCCGATGAGTACCTGGCGGTGGTGAAAGGGCTATGGGACTCCTGGGAGGAGGACGCCTTTGTGCGTAACAAAGAGAGCGGGAAGTTTTTCGATCCGCAAAAGCTGCACACCCTCAATCACAGCGGGGAGTTTTTCCAGGTGGCCGGGCCGCTCAATATTGGCCGTACGCCGCAGCATCGTCCCATTATTTTCCAGGCCGGAGCCTCAGAGGATGGCAAAAAGCTCGCCGCCCGCCACGCCGACGCCATTTTTACCCACCACGACACCCTCGAGGAGGCCAAAGCCTTCTATCGCGACGTAAAGCAGCAATTAGAGGCTAACCATCGTCAGCCTGAGGATCTCAAGATATTCCAGGGCGTCAGCATCATCGTGGGTGACAACGACGCCGATGTCGAGGCGCAGTACCAGACCACCGCCGCGCTGGTCTCAATAAACGATGCCATCAACTACCTTGGCCGCTACTTTGAGCACCATGATTTTAGCCAGTATCCCCTCGACGAGCCGTTCCCGGATATTGGTGATTTGGGCCAGAACAGCTTTCGCAGCACCACCGATGAGATCAAGCGTAACGCCCGGGAGCGGAACCTGACCCTGCGCCAGGTGGCACTGGAGAGCGCCTCGCCGCGGCCGCGCTTTGCCGGCACGCCGGAGCAGGTAGCCGACGGCCTCCAGCACTGGTTTGACGAGCGGGCCGCCGACGGATTTATCATCCAGGGCGGTACGCCGGAGAGCTTTGCCCACGTTGTCGACCGGGTGGTGCCAATCCTTCAGGCGCGCGGCCTGTTCCGCACCGACTACCCAGGCACCACGCTGCGCGAGACGCTGGGTTTATCCGCCCCTGATAATCAATTTATAAAATAATAATTTAATAAGGGAATACGCTATGCAGAAATCAACGCTACTCCTGGCCATTTCACTCGCCTTTGCGCCGCTGGCGTGGGCTGACAGCGTCACCATTAACGGCACCGGCGTGAGCCTTGACGCTAACAAAACGCCTATCAATACCGCCAAAAATGCCCAGGCGGTAGCAGAGCTGCCTCAGGGCTACCGCTTCGCCCAGCCGGGCAAGTTTACCGTGGCGGTGGCCGCGTTAAATTCCCCGCCGCTGACGGTCTTCTCCGATGACAACAAGACGCTGCTGGGCAGCGAGGTGGATATCGCCCGGCTGGTGGCTGACAGCCTCGGCCTCGAGCTGAACGTGGTGCCAACCTCATGGGAGGACTGGCCGCTGGGGGTCTCGTCCGGCAAGTATGACGCTGCCATCAGCAATATTACCGTCACCAAAGAGCGTAAAGAGAAATTTGATTTCGCGACTTACCGGAAAGATTCGCTGGGCTTCTACGTGAAGTCGACCAGCCCGATCAAATCTATTGAGAAGGCCGAAGATATTGCCGGGCTGCGGATCATCGTGGGATCGGGAACTAACCAGGAGGCGATCCTGCTGGCGTGGGACAAGGCTAACCAGCAGAAGGGGCTGAAGCCGTTTACGCCGGTCTATACCAAGGACGATGCCGCCCAGACGCTGGCGATCCAGTCCGGCCGCGCCGATGCCTTTTTCGGTCCGAACGTGATTGGCGCATGGAAGGCGGCGCTGACTAACAAGACGAAGCTGGTAGGGAGCGTTGACGGCGGCTGGCCGAAAGCGGCGCACATAGCGGTGACGTTGAAGAAGGGCAGCGGGCTGGTGGAGCCGGTACAGACCGCGCTTAACGGCGCGATCAAGAACGGCGACTACGACAAAGTGCTGGCCCGCTGGGGTGAGGGAGTGGAGCGCATCTCCGCCTCAGAAATTAACCCGGAAGGATTGGGCGACTAAGGAGAGAGCCATGCGCGAACGTTTTCGTGATGTCCCAATGGATGCCCCCGAACTGCAACCCATTATCGAGGGGCTATTTGGCGAGTATGCCGCCCGCTATGGAGACTACTTTGCCAAAGACGCGGAGGTGGAGCTGAACGAGTGGTATCTGCCGCCGCAGGGGCTGTTTCTGGTCCTGGAGCGCGACGGAGAGATTATCGCCACCGGAGCCTATAAGCCATTCGACGCGCAGACGGCGGAGATCAAGCGTATCTGGACCCAGCGCACCCTGCGTCAGCAGGGTCTGGCGGGGCGCATGATGCAGGCTCTGGAGCAGCGGGCGTTCCTCGCTGGCTATCGGCGGATCTTTCTTACCACCGGTTTTCGCCAGCCGGAGGCGGTAAAGCTCTACCTGAGCCTGGGGTATGAAGCCCACTTCGATCTCCATCGCGATCCCGAGGAGTATAGCCTCCCGCCCTATGATGGACGGCTGCGCTTTACCAAAACGCTGGACGTTGCCCTGCGCCACTCTGCCTGAGGAAAAAAGATGACCACACCGGAAACCATTAAAGTGATCCCCGCCCGCTATCCGCTGCGCACCCTGGGCGCGTTCGTGGCCCTGTTCGTGCTGGCGGTGGTGGTCCAGTCCGTTGCCTTTAACCCGCGCTGGGAGTGGAGCGTATTTGCACGCTGGTTCTTCGATCCGGCGATCCTCTATGGCGTGGGTCAGACGCTGCTGCTGACCCTGCTGGGAACGGTGCTCAGCGTGATCATCGGTGGCCTGCTGGCGCTGGCGCGCCTCTCATCCTCCTGGCTGCTGAGCAGCCTCGCCTGGGGCTACATCTGGCTGTTTCGCTCCCTGCCGCTGATTGTGGTGCTGATCATTCTCTACAACTTCTCCTACCTCTACGACACGTTGACCATCGGTATTCCCTTTACCGCGATTAGCTGGGGAAAGTTCGAAACTATCAACGTGCTGGGGCAGTTCTCAACGGCGGTGGTGGGGCTGACGCTGGTCCAGAGCGCCTATACCGCCGAGATTATCCGCGGCGGATTTTTAGGCGTCGATCACGGCCAGTACGAGGCCGCTGCCGCCCTCGGCTTACCGGCGTGGCGGCGCACCCTGCGCATTATTTTGCCCCAGGCGCTGCGCACCATCCTGCCGTCGGGCTTTAACGAGATCATCAGCCTCGCCAAGGGAACGGCGATGGTCTACGTGCTGGCAATGCCGGAGCTGTTCTACACCATCCAGATGATCTACAACCGTACCCAGGAGGTGATCCCCCTCCTGATGGTCGGCGCGGTATGGTATCTGGCGATCACCAGCGTGCTGTCGATTATTCAGCACCTCGTGGAGCGCGCCCTGGCCCGCAGCGAGCGCCGTTCGGCTATCAACGCCGCGCCGCGTGCCTCCCGTGTGGCTACCCCAGCCACCCACGTTAACGCCCAGGAGCCTGTCCATGCCCACCTCTCATAATGGCCATATCTCAATTACCGGCGTCAGCAAATACTTTGGTCGCCATAAGGCGCTGGACGGCGTCTCGCTGGAGCTGCCCCCCGGCTCGGTGACGGTGATCCTTGGCCCCTCAGGTTCAGGTAAATCGACGCTGCTGCGGGCGATCAACCATCTGGAGCGGGTGGATGAGGGCTTTATCCAGATCGACGGCGATTACATCGGCTATCGCCGGGAAGGTGACAGGCTCTATGAGCTGAAGGAGAAAGAGATCCTGCGCCAGCGCATCAACGTCGGCTACGTTTTCCAAAACTTCAATCTCTTTCCGCATCTGACGGTGCTGGAAAATCTTATTGAAGCGCCTGTCGCCCATAAGCAACTCAGCCGCAAGGCCGCCGTCGAGCGGGCCTATGAGCTACTCGACGTGGTGGGCCTGCGCAATAAGGCCGATGCCTGGTCGCGCCATCTCTCCGGCGGCCAGCAGCAGCGTATCGCCATTGCCCGGGCGCTGGCCCTGCGTCCGCGGGTCATGCTGTTCGATGAGCCGACCTCGGCCCTCGATCCCGAACTGGT
Organism: Pseudescherichia sp.; assembly: GCF_032052675.1. Taxonomy (NCBI): domain Bacteria; kingdom Pseudomonadati; phylum Pseudomonadota; class Gammaproteobacteria; order Enterobacterales; family Enterobacteriaceae; genus Pseudescherichia; species Pseudescherichia sp. Next base: position 233,299 of record NZ_DAMBWA010000002.1, on the reverse strand, counting down.
GGGCGAGGTGCTTGACGTTATCAAAACCCTGGCCCGCTCCGGTACCACCCTGGTGGTGGTCACCCATGAGATTGGCTTTGCCCGGGAAGTGGCAGACAAGGTGGTGTTTATGGTGGATGGGAAGATTGTCGAGCAGGGGAGCAGTGAAGAGGTGCTAAACCGCCCGCAGCACCCCCGCACCCAGCAGTTCTTATCAAAAGTGCTTTAAGGAGCCGGTATGAAACAGGGACTATTGGTGCTGCTGCTGGTTAGCGCCGGGAGCTATGCTCAGGGAACCATCGATCTTGCGGCAAATGAAAAACCGCTTCACGCCGCGCGTGATGAGGCAGCGATAGCGAAGCTCCCCGCTGACTATCGGTTTGTCCAGCCAGGGACGCTGACGGTAGCTGTCTCTGCGCTTAACTCGCCGCCGCTGGCGCTGTTGGCCAGCGACAACCGCACGCGGGTAGGGAGCGATCCGGATATCGCCAGGCTGCTGGCCGACAGCCTTGGGCTAAAGGTTAAAATCATTCCCACCGCCTGGGAGGACTGGCCGCTCGGTATCTCGTCCGGGCGTTACGACGTGGCGCTGGTCAATATTGCCGTTACCGAGCAGCGCAAAGAGAAGTTCGATTTCGCGACCTACCGCGTCGACTCTCTGGCTTTTTCAGTGAAGTCCACCAGCAAGATTGCGGCGGTAAACAAGGCGGCGGATCTGGCCGGGTTAAAGGTGATTGTCGGTTCCGGCACCAATCAGGAGAAGATCCTGCTCGGCTGGAATGAAGAGAACCGGGCGGCCGGACGCCAACCGGCGCTGCCGGTCTATCTTACCGACGATGCCTCGGCCAACCTGTTTATTCAGTCGGGCCGGGCCGACGTCTTCTTTGGTCCGCAGTCGGTGGCCTCTTATAAAGCAGCGCTAAACGGCAATACGAAAGTGGTCGGTCTCGGCCCTAAAAAAGCCTATGTCGCGACAACAACCAAAAAGGGCAACGGCCTGGCCCTGGCGCTTCAGACAGCCCTGAACGGGGCGATAGCCCGCGGCGAGTATCAGAAAGTGCTGGCCCGCTGGGGCGAAGAGGGGGAGGCGGTTACCGCCTCCGTCGTAAACCCGCCGGGGATCGTTTACTGATGACAAGCTCTCCGGCGCAAGGCGCTATGGCCGTCTGCCAAATTCAACGGTCTGCTGCGTCCAGCGCCGCGCCTGTTCGCTCAGCGTAAAGCCGAGTCCGTGGCGCTCGGAGACGTACATCCGACCATCGCGCAGCTCGAGCTGCTCGTTAAATAGCGGGTTTAGCCACTCAAAGTGCTCCAGCCACGGCTCCAGCGGGTAGGCCGCCGCCAGATGCAGATGCACCTCCATTGCAAAATGCGGAGCCAGCTTGCGTCCGTGCTTAGCCGCCAGATCCATAATCTTCAGGAACGGTGAGATGCCGCCGACCCGTGGCGCATCCGGCTGGACGAAATCGCTGGCGTTGCCGAGGATCAGCTGCTCATGCTCGCGGAAACTGGTCAGCATTTCGCCGGTCGCGATCGGCGTATCCAGCGTGGCGGCGAGCTGGGCGTGGCCCTCTACGTCATAGGCGTCGAGCGGCTCCTCGATCCAGATCAGGTTGAACTGCTCCATTTTACGCCCCATGCGAATTGCGGTTTCGCGATCCCACTGCTGGTTAGCGTCTACCATCAGCGGGAAATCATCTCCCAGCGCCTCGCGTACGGCGGTCAGGCGGCGAATATCCTCAGCGGTATTGGGTTGGCCAACCTTTAGCTTGATGCCGCCAATGCCGTTCTCCCGGGAGATGGTGACGTTTTTCAACACCTGGTCCAGTGGCGTATGCAGGAAGCCGCCGGAGGTGTTATAGCACTGAACCGAGTCGCGATGGGAGCCCAGCAGCTTCGCCAGCGGCAGGCCAGCGCGTTTAGCTTTCATATCCCACAGGGCGATATCGAAAGGGGAGATAGCCTGTACCGCCATGCCGCTGCGCCCTACGGATGCGCCTGCCCACAGCAGCTTGCTGTAGATCTTGTCGATATCATTAGGATCTTCCCCCAGTAGATTATTGGCAATCTCTTTGGCATGGGCGTAGATACCCTGGCCGCCGGCGCGCTTGGAGTAGCTAAAACCTACGCCCTCGACGCCGTCACGGGAGCGGATCTCCGCCACGATAATCGCCACTTCGGTCAGAGGTTTCTGCCTACCGGTTAACACTTTGGCATCGCTAACCGGCGTAGCCAGCGGCAGGAAGGCGAGGGAGAGCTTTACCCACTCAATACGATCCCCGGTTTCCGCTGCCGTTTTAACACCTTCTGCTTTGGCATAGGTGACTGAATCAGAATTTGCGCTAAAGGTCATCTCACTCTCCGTTGGTGATAAAATGTTTGCGCTAACATTTATAGTTCAGCGCGCGATGAGTCGCTACAGTCCTGAGGAGAATTTGTACAGCCGATCACAGTTTCACCCCGGCCAGGATACATTAGCGTGTGGATTAAGAGGGCTGCATGATGAATAATGGATGAAATGCTTTTGAGAACAGGTTGATACTGCGTGACCACGCCTAAAATCTCCCGCCAGCCGCCGCCCAGAGCGCCTACTCTCGATGACGTAGCCCGCGTCGCCGGATTGTCGTCGATGACCGTCAGCCGGGCGATCAATACGCCTGAGCGGGTGCGGCCTGAAACCGTTGAGCGAGTCATGAGCGCCGTTAAGGCTACCGGCTATATTCCCAACGCGCTGGCGGGTGGGCTGGCCACCCGACGCAGCAGGCTGGTTGCCGTGGTCGTCCCGCAGATCAATAACAGCATGTTCGTGGATACTATCCAGTCGCTTAACGATGCCCTGGCGGCACGGGGGTACCATATGCTGCTCTGCATGTCGGGCTATACGCCGCAGACGGAAGCCGAGCTGGTAGCGGCGCTGCTTTCGCGCCGTCCGGACGGCATCGTGTTGACCGGTATTCACCACTCAACGGAGCTAAAAAAGATTGTGCTTAACGCCAGCGTGCCGGTGGTAGAGATCTGGGATTCAACCCCAACGCCGCTCGATATGCTGGTCGGTTTCTCTCATGAGAAGGTAGGCCAGGCGCTGGGACATTTTTTACAGCGTAAAGGCTACAAGCGTCCTGGGCTAATTTGGGCTGAAGACCGTCGCGCTCAGCAGAGGAGAGCAGGGTTGTGTGAGGCGCTAACATTGGGCGGTTTTTCTGCGCCGTTACAGGTAGACGTGCCGCTCCCCGCCAGGCTGGCGCTGGGCAGGGAAGGAGTGGGAGCGCTGTTGGCTCAGGGAGAGTGTGACGTGGTGGTTTGCAGCTCCGATACCCTGGCCCAGGGGGCAATCATGGAAGCGGAGAGCCGTGGACTGCGCGTGCCGCAGGATCTGGCCGTGGTCGGCTTCGGCGATCTCGACTTTGCCGCCTCAAACCGGCCAGCCATTACTACCGTCAGCGTCGACCGGCATGAGATAGGCCTGCGCGCCGCGACGCTGCTCGCCGATCGCATTGAGGGAATCGACCCTGAAAACGCTATTCAGGACGTCGGCTTTACGCTTATTGAGCGCGAGTCGGCTTAAACAACATGCAGGAGGGTAGGTGGTAACGTTCAGATCCCCAACCAGCCGTGAGTTTTCGGCTTTTGTTGACTATTTTATCCCGGATTATGCCGCCGAGATCGTCAGTAACTATCGTCTCTCAGAGGTGGATGCCGTTGAGCAGGCGCGGCGTGAGCTGGAAGCCAGCTTTCCCGACGGTGCGAACAGTTCCGGACAGGTACTCCTGTGCATTATTCTGAGCGAGTCTGATAAAGAAAACCATATTGGCTACCTCTGGTACAAGCCAGATCCGCAGCTGCATTCAGCCTGGATCAATGACTTCTACCTCTTCCCCGCGTACCGGGGGCAAGGTTTAGGTAGCGAAGCCATGAAGCTGCTTGAGCAGCGCCTTGTGGAAGAGGGCTATAAGCAGGTTAAACTGCGGGTAGCTGCCGGTAACGCCCAGGCCAGACGGGTCTATGAGAATAATGGTTTTAACGTAACCGGTATCAATATGAATAAAGTGTTGGGATAACAACCCGGCCAGATGCTAATACAACGAGGAGTTTGCTATGCCGCATATCGATATTAAATGTTTCCCCCGCGACCTGACCGACGAGCAGAAAACCGCTCTGGCAGACGATATTACCGCCGCGATTGTCCGCCATCTCAATAGCAAAGAGAGCTCGGTGAGCGTTGCGCTGAGCCAGGTTCAGCCTGAGGACTGGAAGGCGCAGGTGTGGGATACGGAGATTGCCCCGCAGAGGGAAGCGCTGATCAAAAAGCCGGGCTACGACATGTAGTTTGCTCTCCCTGCCGTTAGCGGCAGGGAACACGGCTACTTATCATTAACGCTCATCTGCTTGCCGCTGGTGACAAAGGTTCCGCCGCCCAGGTGGTGCAGGGTATTGAGCTTGTCATCATCAAACTGCCAGCGACCGTTGATAAACGCGCGCTCGTCGGCCGCGGCGGCGACCACTTCGCCAAACAGCGTATCGTACTTCTCCTGCGCGGCGGTAGCCGGCAGCAGGCGACACTCCATCCACGCCAGACAGCGCTCCTCAACCACCGGCAGACCTAATACCGGGCCAGAGATGACCGGAATACCGTAGCAGTTAAATTTATCCTCATCGCGTCCGGTGACGCTCCCCACCGCGTAGGTCCAGTTTCTGGCGGCCACGCCGGGAACCACGATGCCAAACATGCCGCTGCGCTCAATCAGCTCCCGCGACCAGGCGCTCTTGTCGATCACGATGGCAATGCGCGGCGGGGAGAACTCCACCGGCATCGACCATGCTGCCGCCATGATATTGCGGCGATCGATCTGTTCGTCCCGGCTGGTGATCAGTACGGTTGGACCGTGGTTAAGCAGGCGGCTGGCGTGCTCCAGCGCAACGGGGCGGAAATAACTCATTGTGACTCCTTAAAGTGACCTTGCTGCATTAAAGGCTGCATGGCGGATTAAATCAAGTCGCAACATTAGCGTCATCGCGCCGTAATAAAGCCTGCCTATAGTCGCCAGCAACCAAGTCCCAAAGAGGATAACAATATGTTTGCTCCCCTGTCTTTTGTACAGGTGAGTGCGTCCCGTCATTTTCTGGCGACGGGACGTTGTCGGCTTCCTGCTGCAGGAGGGCGATGATGCACGCACTCACTCGTATCCGTCTCGAAGGTGTCTCGTACGCCTTTGCCACCCATACCGTTCTTCATCAGATCGATCTGCATATCGAACCCGGCAGCATTGTGGCTCTGCTCGGGCCGTCCGGCTGCGGGAAAAGTACGCTGCTGCGCCTGCTCGCCGGGCTGACGCAGCCTGGGGAAGGGGAGATCTGGTTTGGCGATCGCCGTGTGGCTAAGGCTGGCTGGGCGCTGCCGCCCGAAGCGCGCGATATCGGCATGGTCTTTCAGGACTATGCTCTCTGGCCGCATATGTCCGTGGCGCAAAACGTGGCTTTTCCGCTCAAAATGCGCAACCTACCGCGTAATGAACGCGACGTTCGCGTCGCCGAGGCGCTGGCGCGGGTAGGGCTGTCTGACTTTGCCGATCGTAAACCCTCCGGACTCTCCGGCGGGCAGCAGCAGAGGGTGGCACTGGCCCGGGCCATTGTCGCTCAACCGCGGGTGCTGCTGTTTGATGAACCGCTCTCCAATCTCGACAGCGAGTTGCGTGAGTCGCTGTGCCTGGAGATGTCGCGCATCCTGCGCCAGTCCGGCACGACGGCGGTCTACGTTACCCACGATCGCCAGGAGGCCGAACTCATTGCCGATCGCATTGTGCATCTCTCAGCGGGTCGCGTTGCCGCGTCCGATATCGTTACGTCTGATTTAGTTACAACATACAATGGAGTTTCATGATGAAAGCAGTACCGTCTGTAATAAAAGGAGTTGCATTAGCTATGGCATTATCTGCAATAAGCCTCTCCAGCGCGCAGGCGCTAACCGTCTACACCGCAGGGCCGGGATCGCTGGCAAAAGGGCTGGCAGCAGGTTACGAGAAGAAAACCGGCGTCAAAGTTAATATCTTCCAGGCAACAACAGGGAAGGTGATGGCGCGTCTGGAGGCCGAGCAGGCCAATCCGCAGGCGGATATTCTTATCTCCGCCTCCTGGGATACGGCGGAAGATCTGCACAACCGTGGCTGGCTGCTGCCACACCAAAGCGGGAACGCTGAAAAGGTGCCGGCTAATCTGAAAACCAACGACTATGTTGCCCAAGGCATCTCGGCGCTGGGTATCGTCTGGAACAGTAAGAGCGGAACGCCTGAGCCAAAAGAGTGGCAGGATCTCACCTCTGCGGATTTCAAAGATAAGGTCACCACGCCTGACCCTGCGCTCTCCGGCGCATCGCTCGATCTGCTGATCGGTCTGCAAAACGGGATGGGTGACGAGGCGTGGAAGCTGTTTGAACAGCTGAAGCAGAACGGCATGGTGGTCAGCGGGCCTAATGCCCAGGCGGTAACACCGGTTATGCAGGGGGCAAAAGCTGCCGTGTTTGGCGCGGTAGACTATGGCTCCTACGGCAATATCGCTCAGGGTGAATCCCTGAAAGTGATCTTCCCGACCAGCGGTACGGTGATCGCCCCACGCCCGATGATGATCCTGAAAACGACCCAGCACCCTGATGACGCTAAAGCTTTTGTGGATTACGTGCTCTCACCTGAAGGGCAGGCGCTTGTAGCCGATGCCTGGCTGATGCCGTCCCGCACCGACGTCGCGGCTAAGCGTCCGCTGCTTAATGAGCTAAAAATTCTGCCGACTACCAACGATGGCAACAGCGAGCGCAGCGACGTGCTGAAACGCTTTAATACGCTTTTCGCGCAATAATTATCTCGCGGGGGCAACCCCGCTTTCAGGATAGCCGTTGTGAAACAGAAATTTATTACGCTCACTACCGTGGCGCTGCTGGCGATCCTGGTCGCGCTGCCGTTGCTGTTTATCGTCCTGCAGGCCATCTTCCCGCAGTTTAGCGCGGGCTCTTTGAGTGGCGCATTTAGCGGCATCGCGCCGCAGTTTCTAGACCCGCAGCTACCAGCCATGCTGGGCGGTACGCTGTGGATCGCCGCTGGGGTTGCGCTGTTCAGCGCTCTGATTGGTCTGCCGCTCGGCGTCATGCGCGGGCTGTTTAATCTTCCGGCTCCGAGGCTGTGGGATCTTATCTTTTTGATCCCGTTTCTCACGCCGCCCTATATTGCCGCGCTCTCCTGGATGCTGGTTTTACAGACCAACGGCTACCTGGATCAGCTGACGGGCATCGACCTTAACGATCTGCTTTTTAGCCGCAGCGGCATTGTGCTAGTCATGACCCTGAATATCTTTCCAGTGGTCTATTTTGCCGTTTCGCGCAGCCTGCTCGCCAGTGGACAAAGGCTGGCACTGGTTGCCCGGGTGCATGGCGCCACGGCCTGGCGGGCGTTCTGGCATATTACGCTGCCGATGGTCGCTCCCGCACTGGCGGCAGGCATGCTGTTAGCCTTTACTCTGGCCATTGAGGAGTACGGCGTCCCGGCTGCGTTAGGTTCGCGCTCAGGGGTAGTGATGATGACGGTGGGCATTGAGAAGAAGCTTGCCGACTGGCCAATCGATCTGCCCGGCGCGTCTCTGCTCTCCATGATGCTGATCGTTATTGCCTTAGCGGGGTGGTGGCTCCAGCGTCGTCTGATTGGGGATAAAGAGGTCACCAGCGTGACCGGAAAACCTACTGAGAACCAGGGGGCCACGCTCGGCATCGCCGCCGTTCCGGTGGTCATGGTGATGGCACTCACCGGCTTTCTGGCGGTGGGATTACCCGGTTTGTCGATGGCCATCACGGGCGTAATGTCTACGCTCTCTGGCGGAGTGGCGTGGAGTAACCTGACGCCTCAGCACTATCAGGCGCTTTTCTCCCAGCAGGGCGATGCGCTGTCGGCGTTGGGCACCAGCCTGTCGCTGGCGCTGGCCGCGTCGCTCATTACCGGTCTGCTTGGACTGCTTGTCTCGTGGCTGGTTGTCGTCAGACAGATTAATGGCCGAGGTGTGCTGGACGCGCTGTCGTTATTGCCAGCAGCACTGCCGGGCATTGTCGTTGGTATCGGTCTTATTCTATTGTGGAACCGCACCTTCTGGCCCGTTTCGCCCTACAATACCTGGGCGATACTACTGCTCTCTTACTGCTGCCTGCTGATGCCGTGGCCAGTGCGTTATATCACCAGCGCGCTGCGCCAGCTGGGCGGCAATCTGGAGCCAGCCGCCCGCGTCCACGGTGCAAGCGCGCTACAGGCGCTGCGCTTTATCGTCATGCCGCTGGTCTTTCCTGCCATGCTGGCCGCGATGCTGATGGTGTTTGCTATCGCCTCACGCGAGCTGGTCACCTCGCTTCTGCTCTCACCAGCCGGAACACAAACCGTAGCGGTCTTTATCTGGCGGCAGTTTGAACAGGGATCGGTCGGGCAGGGGATGGCGATGGCTACCTTAACGCTGCTCACCGGGCTTGTTCTCATGCTTACCGCGTTGACGATAATGCAGCGTAAAGCACGAAGCTGATAATAATTTGCGCAGACATGCTCAAATAGTAGACAGTTGAAACGGGGACTATTGCGCGGGTGAAAATTGCTGTCTACGTTTATTCCGGTAATAATTTTCTCTCGCTATCTGGAGAGACGAATAACTTAAAACTGAAGGCATATTGATGCACAGCGCAACAACCGAAGACCAATTAAACACCTTGTTCGACCAGGGTATTCAGGCTTTTGAGGCCGAACGTGTTCTCATCAAAGAACTTGCTCAGAATCTCAAAAGTAACCGAATTGAGGTAAATAACAAGAATCTGATCCTGGCATTGATCAGACTGCTCGAAACTGAAGATGACGTGGTCAAGCTTGATGTCTACCGCAACGCACTTGAGCTGATCGTGCAAAAAACACCGGACGATCTGTAACGTTATTTGAAACGCCCCGTATCGCTTTGTCAGGATACAGGGCGTTCGCTTATAAAGGTTTTACCAAACGAGCTCTGAGATAACGGATACAGGTTTCGAGTGTGCGCTGTAGCTGCTTCTCTTTTACCATCACTCTACGGGCACGAAGTACCATCATAAGATTGTCCGCATTAACCGGCAGACGTGAATTCATTAGCCAGGTTGCCGCCTCACCAATGACCTCTTGAATCTTTTCAAGTCCAACCTGTTCATCTTCGTTCAATTGCACTCTCAATGCTGAAAGGGGTTTGTCTTCCAGGCGTGTTAGCCAAGATCAAATTCACAGAGAGCATTTAGGGGAACATGCTTAAAGCAAGTCTGATTAGAAGGGCGAAAAATAGCAGAAAACCTGTTAATCATACGGATTAAACAGGTGTCACTGCTTGATGCTAGTGTTTGTAGACGGTGGTGGGGTGATTAAAAACAGCGTCACGCTTATGAAGCTTCAAAGAGCGAGAGGAACGGGTGCCACTGTTGGGAAGCGTTCTGAACTGATGTACCCCGTTGATAGCCGTGCGAAAAGCTTCACGTCTGCCATGATCGCATTCATCATGGAGACTCTCCTGCAACTGGCCTATAAGGGCATCAAAAGAGACACTGTCGTCAGATTCAAGAAGCGACATGACTGCCTCTCCCATAACTTTATCTACCAGCCTTTCCTTATCATTTTTGCTCATTGAGCCTCTCAGTAATTATATGGCGCTGGACTGCATATCAAACTAGCAGTATGCCCGCTTATGCTTGAGATTGACAGGTATATTATACATGCATGAATGTTATGAGCGATTGTTTCGTAAAATTAAACGCATCAAGTCGCTAAGATGAGCCGCAACGATCGGATCGGTTTCAGATTCGATTCGGGAAACCAGTTTTAAACAGATAGTGCGCCTGCTGATAATTTGACCAGCGCGTAACAGAGCCATGACGATATCTCCCAGCATCTCCTCACGTGAGGGAACGCTCTGCATTACTGCACGCACATCAGCACTTACATTGTAATCATGTGCATGTTTTACATCTTTATCACACATATCTGCGTTTCCGGTCCGAGTCGATCTTGTGCTTGCAGAGGAGGAGTGGGGTTAGCCGCCTCAGCCATTTTATTTTGATGCCTAATAATATCGGGAAGAAACGGCAAATGAAAAGAAAAGTGATATTTTTTTACCTCGCCTCAGCAAGGATTTAAGGGTAAGCCCTTTATTTAAATACGATATATCCTATTAATCATTGTACATAAACCTTCCTTAAGTAGAACTGCATATCACTCTCTGCATCATAGACTATGATTTTATGTACATGCGGTCAGGAGAGGTAACTAGCCGAACACCGTTTTACACCCTTTCATCACGTCTGCGTTTATTGAGGTATCTGCATGGAGTCCAGATCTTTTCTTAAAAGCTGGGGGGCCGAGTTCGTGGCCGCTGACACAGTGCGTTTTCGTGTTTGGGCAAGCGGTCAGGAGAGCGTCACGCTCAGGCTCTCAGGCAAGGAATTTAAGATGAACCCGGCCGGAGATGGCTGGTTCGAATTTTCTACAACCGATATCGCGCCAGACGCGGAATATAACTATGTTCTGGCCGACGGTACCGTCGTGCCGGATCCTGCGTCCCGCGGACAAAAGGCCGATGTGAACGGCCCATCGCTGGTTGTAAACCCGGATAGCTATCGGTGGCAAAATACCCAGTGGCGTGGGCGCCCTTGGGAAGAGACCGTTTTTTATGAGCTACATGTCGGAACCTTTACCCCAGAGGGGACGTTTAGGGCCGCAATTGAAAAACTGCCTTATCTGGCAGACATGGGTATCACCGCTATAGAGATCCTGCCCGTGTCGCAGTTTGGCGGCAATCGGGGTTGGGGCTACGATGGCGTGCTGCTCTATGCGCCGCACTCTGCCTATGGTACGCCGGATGACGTAAAAGCCTTCGTTGATGCCGCTCACGGCTACGGCATATCGGTTGTGCTCGATATTGTGCTGAATCATTTCGGCCCGGAGGGTAACTATCTGCCGCTGCTGTCGCCAGATTTCTTCCACAAAGAACGAATGACGCCCTGGGGACCCGGTATTGCCTATGACGTTGACGCCGTGCGCCGTTATATTGCCGAAGCGCCGCTCTACTGGCTGAAAGAGTTCAACCTGGACGGTCTGCGCTTCGATGCGATCGATCAGATCGAAGATAGCGCTGAGAAGCACGTTCTGATTGAGATTGCCGAGCGCATTCGCGCTGAGATTACCGACCGGCCTGCCCACCTCACCACTGAAGATTGCCGGAATGTCATCTTCCTCCATCCGCGAGATGAAAACGGTTCAGCGCCGCTGTTCAGCGGCGAATGGAATGACGACTTCCACAACGCCGTACACGTTTTTGCTACCGGCGAAACGCATGCCTACTATCAGGACTTTGCTGACGCGCCGGAAAAACACGTAGCGCGAGCGCTGGCTGAAGGGTTTGCCTATCAGGGAGAGGTATCACCTCAGTCTGGCGAAGCACGTGGTGTGAACAGCACCGCGCAGCCGCCGGTGGCTTTCGTCGACTTCATCCAGAACCATGACCAGACGGGCAACCGTGCCCAGGGTGAGCGATTGGTTACCCTGGCGGGCGTCGAGCGCACTAAGGTGCTGCTGGCTGCGCTGCTTCTCTCCCCGCATATCCCGCTGCTGTTTATGGGAGAGGAGTACGGTGAGAGTAATCCTTTCCTGTTCTTTACCGATTTTCATGGCGATCTCGCCAAAGCCGTGCGCGAAGGGCGGGCCAAAGAGTTTGAAGGTCACGATGGCTACGAAGGCGACAGCGTGCCCGATCCCAACGCTGAGAGCACCTTTATGCAGTCAAAGCTGGACTGGAAAAAGCTGGAAGGAGACGAAGGGCGCGCCTGGCAGGCGCTAACCCGGGCACTGCTGCGGCTGCGCCAGCAGCATATCGTGCCGCTTTTGGCTACAGCCGGAGGTCATTCAGGGCGAGTAGTCAACACGGCTGTAGGTTTCCTTGCTGTGACCTGGACCTTCCCGCAAGGCACACTCTCGCTGGCGCTAAATATTGGTGAGCGTAATCAGACCCTGCCGGATCTACCCGGCGAAACCGTTTTTGCCTGGCCGAATGCGGCAGATGAACTGCCGCAAAACTCAATTGTTGTTCGCCTTGCATCAGGAGAAGCAAAGTGAAGATCCCAACCGCGACTTATCGGATTCAATTTCGTAACGGCATGACTTTTGACCGTGCCGCTGGCCTCGTGCCCTACATGCAGCAGCTTGGCATCAGCCATCTCTACGCCTCACCGATCTTTACCGCCACCTCAGGCTCCACGCATGGCTACGACGTCACGGATGCCAACGAGATCGAGCCTGCTATTGGTGGGCGCGAAGGCTTTGATCGGATGGTAAACGCGTTGAAAGAGGCGGGCCTCGGCCTGATTCTGGATATCGTTCCGAACCATATGGCGGCGTCGTTGGAGAACCCCTGGTGGCGCGACGTCATTGAACACGGCGAAAAAAGCCGTTACGCCCGCTATTTTGATATCGACTGGTCGCGTCGTCTGACTCTGCCGTTCCTCGGAGATACTTTTGAAGCCGAGCTGGAGAAGGGGGATATCACCGTTCAGGCCGATCCGCAGACGGGCAAACCTGCTTTTGCCTATTTTGAGAGCTTCTATCCGCTTTGCCCGGAGAGCTATCAGGGCCGCGAAGAGGAGGTGCTGAAGCTCACCGATAACGCAGAGCTTATTGCACTCCATGAGCGTCAGCCCTATCGGTTAATGACGTGGCGAGACGCGCCGCGCGATCTCTCCTATCGTCGTTTTTTTGAAATTACTGGTTTGGTGGGTGTTCGGGTTGAAGACGATGCGGTCTTTGACGATAGCCACCGGCTGATCCTCGACCTGGTCCGCAGCGGGGCGGTAGACGGGCTGCGTGTAGATCACGTAGACGGCCTTGCCGATCCTAAAGGATATCTCCAGCGCCTGCGCCAGGAGGCCGGAGCCGACTGCTACCTCACCGTTGAGAAGATCCTCGGCAAGGGTGAACATCTGCCGGATGACTGGCCGGTGTCCGGCACCACAGGCTACGAATTCATAGCCGCGCTCTCTGACGCTCTGGTAGACGACGACAGGCTTGCCGCGCTGCGCAAGGCCTACGATAAGGCGATGGAAAAGCAGGTCGATATGAAAGCCGAGCTGCGTGCGGCGAAGCTGCTGATGGCTGACAGAAATTTTGAAGGTGAATTTACTACCTTGCTGAAGCTGGCGCTTGGCATTGCTGAGTCAGAGGGGATCGCGGCGCAAGAGAGTAGTATTCGCAGTGCGTTGCGGGAGCTTCTGGTTGCTTTCCCGGTTTACCGTACCTATGGCACCGCGCAGGGGCTTCCAGCTGCTGATGCTCAGCTCCTGCAAAAAGTGGCTGACAAGGTCAGAGCCAGCGCTACCGCCCCGGACCCCGATGCGCTCGACTTTATCACCCGGATCCTTGCGGGCGCGCTTTCTGACGCTGCCTCTGAGAAAGCATCGCTTTTCCGCACACGTTTTCAGCAGCTTACAGGGCCGCTGATGGCAAAATCCGTGGAGGATACGCTTTTCTTCCGCCAGAACATGGGACTGGCGCTTAATGAGGTGGGGGCCGAGCCGCTGCCGCGTATTTTCTCCCTTGATCGTTTCCACGCCGAGATGAAAACCCGGCTCGAGAAACAGCCTGATGCGCTCTCCGGCACCTCGACCCACGACACCAAGCGCGGCGAGGATACCCGCGCGCGGCTCTATACCCTGACGGAAGCCCCGGCGCGCTGGGCGGTCTGCGTTGCCCGCTGGCAGGAGCTCAACCAGCATAAGGTGGTCGAACTTGAGGATGGTCCGGCACCGAAACCCGCGGGGGCGTGGATGCTCTATCAGGCCCTGGCGGGCGTCTGGCCCGTTACGCTTCAGCCCGACGACGTGGAAGGCCTGAAGGCATTAGAGGAGCGCTTCCTGGACTTTGTCGAAAAGGCGCTGCGGGAAGCGAAGCTGCGTACCGACTGGGTCGACAGCAACGATCCTTTTGAAAAAGCGATGCTTGATTACGCCCGGCATCTGCTTTCGCCGGATAACCAGGCCTTCCTGCAGGATTTTGTTAGCTCCCTACAGCCGTTTATCCGGGCAGGTCTGGTCAACAGCCTGACCCAGACGGTGATTAAGCTCACCGCGCCGGGTGTACCGGATATCTATCAGGGCAGCGAGGCGCTTAATTTCAGCCTTGTCGATCCCGATAACCGTCGCGAGCCCGATTTTGCCACGCTGACTAAGCAGCTGACCGAGGACGATCGCCCCGTGGTCACCACCGAAGAGAGCTGGCAGAGTGGCCTCCTTAAACAGCAGGTTATTGCGAAGAGCCTGCGCCTTCGTCAGCAGAAACCCGCGCTGTTCCGGCATGGCGACTATCTGCCGCTGACGGTAACGGGGGAGCGGGCGGATCACGTTATCGCCTACGCACGAATGACTCCCCGGATCAGAGGCGGTGATGCGCTGATCGTGATTGCGCCGCGCCTCGCCCTGCGGCTACCTGACGATGCTGACGCAGCATGGTTTACCGATACCACGATTGCGCTGCCAGAAGCACTCGCAGGCCGCCGCTACCGCAATATTCTCAGCGGAGAAATTATCTCCCTGGAAGAAAGAATTGATTTAACCAATACCACTGGAGATGTACCGCAAATATTGATCGCTGAATGACTATTCGCCTGATTTTTTGCAGCGCTTAATCGCGCCTGGTTGCTTATTGCCTAAAGGAATGTGCCCTTTGAAGTCCACATTCTATGGAGAAGAATGAATGAAACACCGTAATACCTATCACATCCTGCCGGGGGATTATCACCTTCTCGGTGCTAACTACGATGGCGAGGGCGTTAACTTTGCCCTTTTCTCGGCGCATGCAGAGCGCGTTGAGCTTTGCCTCTATGATCCGAGCGGCAAGAATGAAATCGCACGCATGGATCTGCCAGAAAACACCCATGAAGTCTGGCATGGTTACGTACCCGGCCTGAAGCCGGGCGCGCTGTACGGTTTTCGCGTGCACGGTCCGTTCGATCCAGAAAACGGCCACCGCTTTAACCCGAACAAGCTGGTCATCGATCCCTACGCCCGTGAACTGGTCGGCGACGTGGAGTGGAACGAAGCGCATTTTGCCTATGACATGCTGCATGAGGATAAGGATCTGACCTTTGATAAACGGGACAGCGCGCCGTTTATGCCGAAGTGCCGGGTCGTTAACCCCCATGAGTTTGACTGGCAGGATAACAATCGTCCCAATATCCCGTGGTCGCAGGCCATCATCTACGAAACCCATGTGAAGGGCTTTACCCAGCTCAATTCGGCGCTGCCGCAGGAATTGCGCGGTAACTTTGAGGGGATGGGGCACAAAGCGACCGTGGACTACATCAAAAGTCTGGGTATCACCTCTGTCGAACTGCTGCCGGTCCACTGGTTCCCGGACGACCAGCATCTGCTCGATCGCGGGCTGAAAAACTTCTGGGGCTACAATACGCTTGGCTTCTTTGCGCCAGCCTCTCGTTACTTCGGACCGAAAGGCATTCAGGGCTTCCGTGATATGGTGCGCGCCTTCCACGATGCGGGTATCGAAGTGATCCTCGACGTGGTCTATAACCACACCGCGGAAGGTAACGAACTGGGTCCAACGCTGTCGTTTAAGGGTATCGATAACTTCTCTTACTATCGCACCATGCCCGATCAGCACCGCTACTACATTAACGATACCGGCACCGGGAACACCGTTAACACCTCCCATCCGCGCGTACTGCAGATGGTTATGGACTCCCTGCGCTACTGGGCCGAGTCGATGCATATTGACGGCTTCCGTTTCGACCTCGGGACTATTCTTGGCCGTGAGCCGGAAGGCTTTGACCAGCGCGGCGGCTTCTTTGATGCCATGACCCAGGATCCGGTGCTCTCTAAACTCAAGCTGATTGGTGAGCCCTGGGATATCGGTCCGGGCGGCTATCAGGTAGGTGGATTCCCGCCGGGCTGGGCGGAGTGGAACGATAAATATCGTGACACGGTGCGTGAGTACTGGAAAGGCGACAACGTTGCCCCTGATTTCGCCTCCCGCCTGCTGGGCTCTGGCGACCTCTACGACATTCGCGGCCGTCGCCCCTGGGCCAGCGTTAACTTTATTACCGCTCACGACGGCTTTACGCTGAACGATCTGGTGTCGTACAACGAGAAGCACAACGAAGAGAATGGCGAAGAGAACAACGACGGTCATAACGACAACCGCTCCTATAACTACGGCGCGGAAGGTCCCACCGACGACGAAAATATCAATGCGATCCGCGAGCGGCAAAAACGGAACTTCCTCGCCACGCTGTTCTTCTCGCACGGCACGCCGATGCTGCTGGCCGGGGACGAGTTTGGCCGCAGCCAGATGGGTAACAACAACGGCTACTGCCAGGATAGCGAGATCTCCTGGATTCACTGGGACGATCTGCCAGCCTCCAGTGAGGCGCTGCGCGAGTTTACCCGCCAGGTTATTAAGCTGCGTACTGAGCAACCGCTGCTGCGCCGTGAAAGCTGGCGCGACGGCCTGCTTATCGAGTGGTTCAACGCCGAGGGGGGGATCCAGCAGCCTGAGCACTGGCATGAAGGTTCGGCTCTGGTGGTCTATATCAGCCGGCCAGATTTGAAGCCGGAGGAGGGGATCTGGCACGATATACTGATGCTGCTCAATCCGTTTGAGGAGAGCATGCAGTTCCGTATTCCGCAGCCTGGCGAGAGCGGCTGGGTGCTGGAGCTGACCACTTTTGATACGGAATCCCGCGGTATTGTCATTGATAGCGAAACGGATTTCACTCTGGAAGGGCGCAGCATCGCGCTGTTCAGAAGACCCTAATCAGAAGATGATCGTTAGCAGCGCTTACCCAGGCGCATATCGATAATAAACGGCTCTGCTTTTACACTCAGCAGAGCCGTTTTTGCTTCTGGATCTATGCCTTAACGACGGAAATCGATCACCATACGGCCACGGATTTTACCTTGCTCCATCTCATGGAAAATAGCGTTGATATCTTCCAGCGGGCGCGAGGCGACTTTCGGCACCACTTTACCTTCGGCGGCAAACTGGAAGGCTTCGGCCAGATCCTGGCGCGTGCCCACCAGCGAACCCACAACCTGAATGCCGTCCAGCACGAGGCGAGGGATGTCGAGGCTCATTGACTCTGGCGGCAGGCCAACGGCAACCACGCGTCCACCGGCGCGTACCGCATCTACGGCGGAGTTAAACGCCGCTTTAGCGACGGCCGTGACTACCGCCGCATGCGCACCGCCGGTTTTCTGCTGAATAATCTGCGCTGCGTCTTCATTCCGGGAGTTAATGGTCAGATCGGCGCCCATCTCTGACGCCAGGCTGAGCTGCTCATCATTCACATCAATGGCAATGACTTTGGCGTTAAAAACGTTCTTCGCATACTGCATCGCCAGGTTGCCAAGGCCACCAAGCCCGTAGATCGCAATCCACTGCCCGGGTTTAATATGGGAGATCTTGATTGATTTATAGGTCGTCACGCCTGCGCAGGTAATACTGCTGGCGGCGGCAGGATCCAGACCATCCGGGACTTTAACCGCGTAGTCCGCCACCACGATGCACCCTTCGGCCATGCCGCCATCGACGCTGTAGCCCGCGTTTTTCACCTCGCGACAGAGGGTTTCATTACCGCTGTTACAGTATTCACAGTGCCCGCATCCCTCATAGAACCAGGCCACGCTGGCGCGATCGCCAGGCTTCAACGACGTTACGCCCGGGCCTACCTCTTCAACAACGCCGATGCCTTCATGGCCCAGGATCACCCCGGTCTTATCACCGAAATCGCCGTTTTTAACATGAAGATCGGTATGACAAACCCCACAGCACTCCATCTTTAGCCGCGCCTCGCCGTGGCGAAGTGGGCGTAAGGTTTTTTCTTTAATTTCGACTTGATGATCGTGAGTGACAACAGCAGCTTTCATTTTTATCTCCTTAAGGTATGCAGTCGGTTAATGCATAACGTAACGCGTGATAAGTGAACGAAATTACTCCTTTAGGATTAATGACTTCTGGAGAAGTTGCAACCGCGCAGACACATTCTGCAATGATTTATGAGAATAATTCGCAAATGCCAGCGAGGAGAGGGAGGCCCGGCAAGCGTAGCGCCGCCGGGCAACTGATTAAATAGAAGTTCGACGATAGCTGCGGTACTCAGGCCGCCAGAAGTTA
Organism: Pseudescherichia sp.; assembly: GCF_032052675.1. NCBI lineage: Bacteria > Pseudomonadati > Pseudomonadota > Gammaproteobacteria > Enterobacterales > Enterobacteriaceae > Pseudescherichia > Pseudescherichia sp. The sequence goes on along the minus strand of NZ_DAMBWA010000002.1, from coordinate 215,123 downwards.
TCATCAATCGCCTGCTGCAGCGCCTCGGCGGAGGTTTTCACCGCCACGCCCTCCTGCTGGGCTACTTTACCTACCGCAAACGCGATGGCCCGGGAGACGTGCTGGATCTCATCGAGGCCCGGCAGCACCATGCCGTTGTCGTTGGTGCGCAGCGGGGAGTGCTCCGCCAGCGTTTCACTTGCCGCCATCAGCATCTCGTCAGTAATGCGCGACGCGCCAGCGGCGATGACACCCAGCCCGACGCCCGGGAAGATATAGGCGTTGTTGCACTGGGCAATCGGGTAGAGCTTATCTTTCCACTGCACCGGCGGGAACGGACTGCCGGTCGCTACCAGCGCGTTGCCGTCGGTCCAGGTGATGATATCCTGCGGGGTCGCCTCTACGCGGGAGGTAGGGTTCGAGAGCGGCATGACGATCGGGCGCGGGCAGTACTTATGCATCTCACGGATAATTTCTTCCGTAAAGAGCCCCGTCTGACCCGAAACGCCGATCAGGATATCCGGCTTAACGTTGCGTACCACGTCCAGCAGGGAGATGGCGTCGCCGCTGGTCTCCCAGTTCTGAATATTCTCCTGCTTCTGCACCAGCTTGCTCTGGAAGGGCAGCAGGTTCGGCATCTGGTCGGTCAGCAGGCCAAAGCGATCGACCATATAGACTTTTTGCCGCGCCGCCGCTTCGCTCAGCCCCTCGCGCTGAGTTTGGGCCACGATCTGCTCGGCAATACCGCACCCGGCGGAACCGGCGCCAAGGAAAACAATTTTTTGATTGCTCAGCTGGCTGCCTGCAGCACGGCTTGCCGCAATCAGCGTGCCGACCGTAACGGCCGCCGTGCCCTGAATATCGTCGTTAAACGAGCAGATCTCGTTGCGGTAACGGTTGAGCAGCGGCATGGCATTTTTCTGGGCGAAGTCTTCAAACTGCAGCAGCACGTCCGGCCAGCGCTGCTTCACGGCCTGGATAAACTCATCGACAAACTCGTAGTATTCGTCACCGCTGATGCGCGGATGACGCCAGCCCATATAGAGTGGATCGTTAAGCAGCTGCTGGTTGTTGGTACCCACATCCAGTACTACCGGCAGGGTATATGCCGGGCTGATGCCGCCGCAGGCGGTATAGAGCGACAGCTTGCCGATAGGAATGCCCATGCCGCCGATGCCCTGATCGCCGAGACCCAGAATACGTTCGCCGTCGGTCACGACGATCACTTTAATATTGTGCGCCGGAACGTTCTGTAAAATGTCATCCATCATGTGGCGATTTTCGTAGGAGATAAACACCCCGCGTGCGCGGCGGTAGATCTCGGAGAAGCGTTCGCAAGCAGAGCCGACCGTCGGGGTGTAGATCACCGGCATCATCTCATCGAGATGGTTTTCCACCAGCCGATAGAAGAGCGTTTCGTTAGTGTCCTGAATGTTACGTAGATAGATGTGCTTATCGATATCCGTTTTGAACCCCTGATACTGCAGCCAGGCGCGTTCAGCTTGCTCTTCGATGGTTTCCACCACTTCAGGAAGCAGGCCGAGCAGGTTAAAGTTGCGTCTCTCTTCAAGGCTAAAGGCGCTGCCTTTATTCAGCAGGGGGAACTCCAGCAGTAAAGGGCCAGCATAGGGGATGTAAAGCGAACGGTTTTTCTTGTACTTCAGCAACATCTCTAAAACTCCTGGGTAAACAAATCCCGGCGATGGCACGGTTACCTGCGTGCGAACGGGGTAGGTAGTACGGCGGAGGGAAGTATAAAGCATGCGTATTGCAATTACTTGTTACTTCGCTGAAACATATTCATAAATAAAAGCGCCACCGGAGCGGTGGCGCGGGAAGGGTTCAGGCGTGCCTTACTGGGCGCGGCGATGGCGCCCGTGGCGATGCGTGACCACTTTTTCGCTGCCGTCGTCGCTACGCACGACTTTGCGCTGGTTCGACAGCTTGTAGTCCAGACCTAAAATATGACGTGCCTGACGATTCGTTCTCATGCTAACTCCTTAATTCTGTAAATAGTTTCAAGGACCAGCCCGCAGTTGCAGGCCGGGCAAAGCGTAATCCCATAGCTCAGGCAGTATACCGCGTGCAGTGAACGAAAAATGTGCTGCACGGTTGATTACGTTAATTTCCTCCGCCAAAAACCTGCACGGCGCGCTGCAGGCGTGCGGAGCGGGAGGAGAGGTCGCAGGCGGCGTCGGTGACCCGCTCAACCATGCCGGTATTGTTGTGGGTCATGACGCCAATACGCGATACGGATTCGTTAATTAGCGTCAGCGCCTGCGTCTGCTCCTGAGCGGCGGTGCCAATCTCTTTAATCATGGTCGACATCTGGATTACGTTATCGATCATCGCTGTCAGGTGCGTCTCGGTGTTTTCCACCCACTTCACCCCGCTGCTGACGTTAGCAACGTTCTGTTCAATCAGGGTTTTGATCTCCTTCGCGGCAGAGGCGGAGTGCTGGGCCAGGTGACGCACCTCGGCGGCGACCACGGCAAAACCGCGACCCGCTTCCCCGGCGCGGGCGGCTTCTACGGCAGCGTTAAGCGCCAGAATGTTGGTCTGAAAGGCGATGCTGTCTATCACGCTGATAATATCCACGATCTGCCGGTTATCCCGGGAGACAGACTGCATCATGGTGATGGTTTGCTTCATAATATTGCCGCTGTTCATTGCGTTGCGGCTGGTCTCATCTGCCCGTATCATCGCATCAGCGGCTGTCTCCGCCGTCTGTTTCACCGCGCTGGCAATCTCCTCTACTGCCGCCGCCGTCTGGTGGAGATCCGCCGAGGTCTCTTCGCTACGCTGCTGTAGCGACTCCCCCTCTTCAGAGATGCGATGGCTGATTTTACGGATCCCATTCAGCTGCGTGGTGACGTCCCCAACCAGAGAGTTGAGGTTCAATCCAGACTGATTCACAAGGCGCAGCAGCATGCCGATCTCATCGACGCGGTTCAGTTGAATATAGTCGGCGCGTCTTCCAGACACTACGTTTTGCATTTGCGTTAAGATTAATTTTAATGGGCGTGAAATCTGCAGCTGTAAAAACAGCGCGACGAGTAAAAACAGTATCACCGTTGTGCCAGACATTATCAGCGCAGGGAGAGGAATAAATGGCAAGACAGCTATCAACAAGGCGGCAGTGCCTAAAGCCAGATTAATTCGCCGGGAAATAGTGAGCCACTTAAAAAGCGATAAAAAAGAGAGAGGGCCCCGGCGAATCAACACGCCTTTATAGAAGCGATAGCCTTTAAGTTTATTGGCGTTTATCTGCGCATAAAGATTTTCACTTGCGCTAATCTCGTCCCTTGTTGGAATATTCCTCACCGAGATGTAACCGGTCAGCTTTTGCTGCTGATAAACCGGAGTGACGTTAGCGCGCACCCAGTAGTGATCGCCGTTGTGACGCCGATTCTTCACCAGCCCCGTCCAGCTCTCTCCCTGCTGGATGGTAAACCACATATCGGCAAAGGCGGCCGGAGGCATGTCAGGGTGGCGAATAATATTGTGCGGCTCGCCAACCAGCTCACTTTCATCAAACCCGCTGGCAGTAATAAAAGCAGAGTTAGCATAGGAAATATGACTCTGCGTATTCGTTGTCGACATAAGCGTCGTGCCATCGTTAAGTAAATACTCTTTCTGTGTAACGGGAGTGTTACGCTTCATGAATAACCCCACAATCAAGCGTCGTGCAGCAAACAAAAAAGAAATGGATATTGTTTTTATAGCTCGCGCATTCTCCACTATGAAAGCAATAACGGAAAGTAGCTAAAAGAAATATTTTTAATTGCAGCAAAATAATATTTACGGTGTCGGTTATAAAAATGAAAATAGATAAATAGGGAGTTGTTAATACCTCAGCGCTCGGCAAAACCTTAACGCAAATAGAAAGGGTATCGTGCTATATCGCAAAAATAATCTAACCTTTACTCGTAACGTTAATCGCTGGACAGGCTCAGGAGATGGACATGCACACCCCTAACGCTTCAGGACGTTCGCGCTTTGCTGTAGCGCTGTATGAGCTACTTAATCCCATCCCACTCGGCTTTTTTACCGCCGCCTGGATCTTTGACATTCTCTATATCAAAAGTATGCAGATCATGTGGACCGACGCCGCCAGCTGGCTGATTGTTATCGGGCTGGTGATTGCCATTATTCCGCGGGTCATTAATCTGGTGCAGGTCTGGATAGGGCATCGCTACGCCTTTAGCTCGCCCATTAAGCTGCACTTCTGGCTTAGCCTGCTCGCCATCTTGCTGGCGATAGTTAACGCCTTCATCCACAGCCGCGACGCGTATGCCGTGGTCCCGCTGGGTGTGATCCTGTCAACGTTAGTGGTGATCCTGCTGCTGCTGGCGAATGTTCAACTCGCGCTGCGTCAGCGTAATGCTTAAGGAGAAGCTCGTATGAAAAAACATAACCGAGCGTTACTCAGCGTGGCGATTGTTGCGCTACTCAGCGCCTGTGATAACGGCGCCGCTGTCGATCCGCAGAAGCAGATGGGGCCGAACCCGGAGCTGCCGCAGGCGCAAAATTTCCTGCTGCCGCCGATGCAGGTACCGGAAGGCGTGCCGTGGAAAGAGGGCGAGAAGCCAACCGTTCCCGCTGGGCTCCAGATTGAAAAAATTGCCGATGGCCTGAAGCATCCGCGCCAAATCTACGTTTTACCGAATAATGATGTGCTGGTGGCAGAGTCAAACAGCACACCGAAACCCACCACGCGACCCAAGCAGCTGATTATGGGCCTGGTACAGAGTGCCTCCGGTAAGGCAGGAAAAGGCGGCGACAGCATTACCCTGCTGCGCAACGTCAACGGCAAATGGGAGAAGCACACCTTTATTGAGGATCTGCATTCGCCGTTTGGCATTCAGCTGATCGGCAATACGCTGTGGGTGGCCAATGCTGACAGCCTGGTTAAGTTCCCCTATGAAACGGGACAAACCTCCATCAGCGTGCCCGCACAGGAGGTCACCGAGCTGCCCGGCGGCCCGATCAACCACCACTGGACCAAATCTCTGCTCGCCAGCCCTGACGGCAGCAAGCTGTACGTTGGCGTCGGATCCAACAGTAATATTACGGAGAACGGTATCGGGGCGGAGTATCGCCGGGCAGCTATTCTCGAAGTCGACGCCGCCAGCGGGGCAAGCCGCATCTACGCCAGTGGCCTGCGCAACCCCACCGGACTGGGGTGGGAGCCGCAGAGCGGCAAGCTGTGGGCTATCGTCAATGAACGAGATGAGATCGGCTCCGATCTGGTGCCGGACTACATGACTTCGGTACAGGAGAACGGTTTCTATGGCTGGCCCTACAGCTACTTTGGCCAGCACGTTGATGAACGCGCTCAGCCGCAGCGGCCGGATCTGGTCGAGAAGGCTATCAAGCCCGACTACGCCATTAGCTCACACGTCGCGCCGCTCGGTCTCCTGTTCTATACCGGAGATAATATGCCGCAGTATCGCGGCGGTGCGTTCGTCAGCGAACACGGCAGCTGGAACCGCAAGCCGCTCAACGGCTACCAGGTGATGTGGGTCAAATTTGAAAATGGGCAGCCGGTAGGGTTACCGCAGCCGGTAGTTACGGGCTTCTTAACCGACGACCAGAAGCAGGTACGCGGCCTGCCGGTCGGGCTGGGGATGGATGCCCAGGGCGGACTGATTATTGCCGACGATGCTGGCAACGCCGTCTGGCGGGTCAGCGCCGCCCAATAGCGGAAAAGTAGAGGAGAAGTAAAAAGGCTGCCAGAGGGCAGCCTTTTTTAACGCTTTCGCTTAGCCACGGAGTCTCTGACGATCAGCGAGCCTTCGTGCAGGGAGTGCGGGGCGCTGTTATCGTCGCTTTCAGGAGAGAGCAAAATGCGCACCGCATCGCGGATCATCTCATCCATCGGAATATGGACGGTGGTCAAGGTCGGGGTGAAGTAGCGGCCGATGATGGAGTCATCGAACCCGGCAACGGAGATGTCGTCCGGCACCCGCAGGCCATTGTCGATCATCGCCTTGGTCACCCCGATGGCCATGTCATCGTTAGCGGCCAGAATACAGCTCATCGGCCGGTCTTTTTTCAGCAGGGCACAGCCCGCCTCGTAGCCACTTTCAGTGCTCCAGCTGCCGCGTACGATAAGCGTTTCATCAGGGGTCAATCCGGCAGCACTAAACGCATCGCGGTAGCCAGCAAGGCGGCTGTCACCCGTGGGCGAACCCTCGCCGCCAGCAACAAAAGCAATATCGCGATGCCCCTGGTCAAGCAGATACTCCACCATGCGCATGCTGCCCTGGTAGTGATCGACAAATACCGAGCTGCTGCGGTTGCGCTTTAGCTCGCGGTTGATCACAACGATAGGCACGCTGCTTGCATCAATGATGTCATCCAGCTCATCCACGCTGAGATATTTGGGGTAGATCATGATCGCCTCACAGCGCAGCTGCACCAGGAAGTTGATAGCGTTACGCTCATCCTCCCGGCTGTGCTTGCCGTCAGCCAGCACCAGCTGACGCTGGAGATCTTCGCTGCAGGTCGCCGCCTGGTAGATCATCGCTGAGAAGAACGGCCCGTTATACAGGCCGTTGGTGATCACCAATCCTACCGAGTTGGAGCGGCTGGTCGCCAGCGTGCGCGCCAGCAGGTTAGGGCGATATCCCGTCTCCTCAATGGCCTTAAAGATGCGCGCTTTAACCTCTTCGCTGACCACTACCTTACCGTTCAGCGCACGGGAGACCGTAGCTTTTGAGACGCCCGCCCGCCTGGCGACATCCAGTATCGTGACCATAACACTCCCCAGTTAGTTAACAGCGTATCAGGAGACGGTCATCAACGGCATCTCCTGACGAATGGTGCCCCCGGACTGGAGCTTCGTCAGCTGAAACTCATCGCTGTTGATCACCAGCACCGGCGTGGTCAAATCGTACCCGGCACGCTCGATGGCCTCTTTATCAAACTCCAGCAGCGGCGTACCGGCTTTGACGATATCGCCTTCCTTCACCAGCGGGCGGAAGTGCTCGCCCTGTAAATTCACGGTGTTTAATCCAACGTGGATCAGTAGCTCAGCTCCGTTCTCGCAGGCCAGGCCAATGGCGTGGCGTGAGTCGATCACTGTCTCCACCCGGGCGTCGCAGGGCGCAACCACTTTACCTTCATGAGGACGAATAGCAACGCCGTCGCCCAGCACCTTTTGCGAAAATGCCTCATCTGCGACCTCTTCCAGGGCGATGACATCGCCACTGAGTGGGCTATGCAGCGCCAGGCTGCTCTTCGCCGCTGCGGTTGAGGGGGTGCTGACCGGGGCGGACTCTGGTGCGTCGGTCAGCGTCTCTTTCGCTACCGGATCGTCAAAGCCAACAAACTGCACCAGTATAATAGTCAGGACGATAGCCGTTGCGCTACCGGCAAGTTCACCGATGAAAGACATCGGCGCATCCGGGCTAATGGCGTTTACCAGGGTAAACAGGCCCGGCAGCGCCGCGTAGGCATAGTAGAGAGAGCCAAACAGACTGGCAACCACTGCACCCACCGCACCACCGATGCAGCCGCAGATAAATGGTTTTTTAAAGCGCAGCGTCACGCCGTAGATGGCTGGCTCAGTAATGCCAAAGATGGCCGTTACGCCCGCTGACAGGGAAGTCGTTTTCAGCTCGCGGTTACGGCTCTTCAGAAACACGCCAAACACGGCGGCCATCTGGCCGATCACGGCGATGGTTTGATAGGCCTGGAAGGAGTCATATCCCTGCGTGTCAAAGTTGGCCATGATCACTGGGGTAATGCCCCAGTGCACGCCGAAAATAACAATGATCTGCCATATGCCGCCGATGAGGGCAGCGGCCACCGCAGGCGCGGCGGCAAACAGGGCGTTGTAGCCGCTGGCAATACCCATTGCAGCCCAGGTCGTAATCGGCCCAATGACGATAAGCGTCAGTGGAACGATGATCACAAAGCAGATCAGCGGGGTGAACAGGGCGCTGACGACCTCCGGCAGGGCCTTCTCGACACGCTTCTCAAGCCACGAGAGCGCCCAGACCAGGAACAGCGGCGGCAGCACCGACGAGGTGTAGACCGTTTTTGCCAGTGGAATAAACAGGAAGGTAATGGTCTCCCCATTAGCAATGCGGCCCGCCATCGCTGACCATTCGGGATTGATCAGCGCACAGCAGCAGAGCACGGCGATAAACGGGTTACATTTGAAGTGGCGCGCGGCGGTAATGGCGATAAAGACCGGCAGGAAAGCAAACGGCGTCCACGACATAAAGTTGAAAATAGCAAAAGTGCCGGTAGTTTTAAGATCGGCATCGATTAGGCCAACGACGATCAGCAGGCCCTGTAAAATCCCGGCGGCGGCAAGGATATAGACAATAGGCGCGAACACGGCGGACATGGTGGCGATCACCGCATCCAGCCAGCGGGTTTTCGGTTTGTTAGCGGTGCCGGTGTGGTCTTCGCCGATGAGCGCCGAAAGCGCGTTAAACACATCGGCGACGTGGGTACCAATAACAACCTGGAACTGGCCGCCGCTCTCTACCACGGCAATCACGCCGGGCAGGTTCTGGATCCGACTTTTCGCCTCGACAGGGGTATTGTTTAAAACCAGACGTAAACGGGTGGCGCAGCGGGTAAAGCTACTGATATTCGCTTCTCCACCCACCTCATGAAGAATGTCACTGGCTAACTTATTGTAATCCCTAATAATGGCCATTCTGATGTACCTTTTTTATGGGTTATGAGTGTGTGACTTTTATTTGAAACCGGTTTCATGCTAGCAGTGAACAGTCCCCTTGCAACCGGTTTCATGGCTAAAATGTGGGCTGAATCACAGAGGAAAGCGAGAGAAAAAGAGTGTGGCTTATTACGCAGAGTCGTAAGAAGGGCGTATCGTCCCTGGCCTCAATAAGGGTAGAGTAAAGCGAAGACCTCATTACTGTCCTGGAGCATGCATAACGATGGATTACCTCTCTGGAATTATCGTTCATACGCCGCTCTGGGTGTGGGCGTTGTTTATCTATCTACTGGTACGCGGCATCAAGGCGCGTCAGCCCGCAACGGTGCAGCTTGAAAAGCTGCTGATTGTGCCTGCGATCTTCCTGATATGGGATATTTACGATTTAATCGCCTTTCGCCCCCCGACGGTGGGGACATGGACGATGTGGGTGACAGGAGTGCTGGCGGGGGCAGCGATAGGCTATAAGCTTATTAATCCAAAACGCATTCAGCCAGGCAGCGAACCCCGAAGCCTGCAACGGCCCGGGGACTACAGCGTCTTACCGCTAATGATGATCGCGTTTCTCACCAAGTATGTGTTCGCCGTACTTACTGCTATTTCGCCCGCCGCGATGGCGCAGCCGGGATTAAGTGGGTTCGCAGTTGTCTCCGGCGGCGTCTTTGCAGGAACATTCATGGGTAAATTTATGCACTATGTCCGCTGCTATGCCGCATTTAACAGAAATTAATTATCATGCCGGGCGTGAAATTGACACCTGTGAGATTTCGCTTGCGGGTAATCCTGACACCAACGAACATTTAAAAAAGGTTGAACGCTTTTGCGGCTATTATGATGCATTGAATCAGGAAGAGAAGAAGAGGGCGATCTATCAGCATTTGACCGGCCATCTTCCTCCTGTTTCTGTGAACGAGGCAAAGGCGTTAGCCCTGAAGAAAAGAGCGTTGACCGGGAGAGAGCTCGGCGAGGTCGCGCGACAGCAGATCCGTGAGATTACCGCGTATCATGCCGCTGTAAACGCCTGGTTTGCAGATTGCGATAATAATTGGGAGCACATTATTCCGCAGGAGACGCTGGTGCTGCACTACAGCGGGCAGAACACAATGGCCGCTCAGTTTGTTGCGAAAGTCAACGGTGTGGTAGCCCATACTGCGTTAACCTATTTTGAAAACCAGCGTCGTCATATGCGTCATACGGGCACCCGCTGGCTTATTATCGATAAGAAAAAACATTCACAATCGCTGCCTATTGCTGCCGATGCCGCGGTACATGACGCTCTCAGTTTTTATTATCATGAGCAGGATGAGAATGTGCGCATCTATAATTTTAAAGGTCAGCCGCTAAGAAAGGTTAACTGCCCTCCAGAGACCTCACTTGCCGAGATTTTTGATCATGAAGTGGCCCGCAAAAATTACGAAAAGACGCAGGCGAGCTTACTGAAAGAGCAGGGAGATGTGGCCTCGGCAATTCAGCTCAACCAGCAATGCTACGCCCGGGATCCGCTTTGGCAGCAGGAGCGACACAACGGTAATGTACCTGATAAGTCCGATGCCGTGGCGGATGTCTCCTACTATCTGGCTATCGCAAACAGTGACAACGTCACGTATATCAGCAGCGTTGACGCTGAGGGGCAGGAGAGGATAACCCTAACCAAGATTACCCTTACAACTGCAGACAAAATCGCGGCGGTCGAGGCAAGGCTTACGGCGACGTTGGGAAGAGAGCCTCAGCGTGAGGAGATAAGAGAGGTCCTGGTACGATTTGGACTAGACCCGCGCTGCTCTGGTCGGCCGGGTAAAGCGGAGTCCTCACCCGGCTGAGGCCGCAACGCCTGATGGCACTGCGCTTATCAGGCCTACATCACTTCAGCATTAATCAAATATCATCCATCGTATGGTCGACGACGATCTCCAGCGTCTTGCGAATAATGTCGCTCTTCACCACATCATGAGTGGATTCAATAGCCTGAATGAGATGCAGGATAATCGCTTTGTTGGTGAGCTGACCGCCGGATGCAAGGATCGATCTGACTACTGCCCCTAACACCGTTGACTCATCGGCCAAAATCTCACCCGCATTGCGGAAGTAGGCGGAGAGGGCCGTATCTGGCAGCGCTTCAAAAGGGTCTGATGATTGCTGGAGCATAGCCTGAAGCATAGGAATATACCGTTAAAAAGTTAGAAAAGTGGATGCAGTCAGTGTTTTTTACTGGTGCTCTGCTGTTGGCTATTACCGAACAGTTGAATCACATTATCCTTATGCTCGCTCTGAGAGTCCTTCTGTTCCCGCCCGGCCTTGTGCCGCATTGATACTTTTGTCGTTTTAGTGATTTCCGCGATGACGCGCCCAAGCGTCTCACGACGTCGGATATCCGTCTCTTTCGCTTCCATAGACCGCAGCCTCGTGATAAGCGCCCTGTTATTGACAGGCCCATTCTCACTAAGGAGAGATAAGACGGCTTCTCCAATTAGCTCATCTGTAAGTTGTTCATTTTCACTTCTACTCATAACTGTGTCTCTGTTGCCACGCTATTCCCAAAGGGAGACGCAACATGAGTCAGCGCTTGGTGGAGAAGGTGTCATCTTCCATGAATACCCGCCCACCAAAAGCGACTTAAAACCTAACTATCAGTTGCTGTATATATGCATGTCCTTAACGATCAAACAGCAGGCCAATCAGCGTGTGGTAATGGCTTTCCTCTTCTGCATCGGACGCCATTTCCAGGCGGCTAAGCAGCTTCGTGCAGATAGCCTTACGGTTCAGGCTCTGGCCGCTACTCAGGATCTCTACCACGATCTGACCCAGCGTCTCCTGCTGGCTTGGCAGTGCAGCTTTATTGAAATAGCGGGTAATGGCATTAGCTGTGTTCGGAACATAACCGTTCTGCTGCATATGTCACTCCTGTAAAATTCAGTAATTTGTGATAACGAGTACAAAGTTATACAAATCACGCAAACTTGTACATAGAAACTGTACAAATTTTCGTAATTTATGTTAGATATTTTTGATATATGCTTATTATCAATAAGTTACATAAAATAGCTATCAGGTTTTGAGAAAACTTGTACAGGTATAGCAAAAAGCTGTACTCTTTATAGCGCAGCATACTTATACACGGGAAAGATTGTCTTTAAAATCAGGCACAATCATTACAGGATCTGCGTGCTGACATTTGTTAAGGTGGCCTTTCACACACTGTTCCCCGGAATAACTATGCTCACAACCATTATTTACCGCAGCCATCTCTGCGACGACGTACCGGTTAAAATGCTGGAAGAGATGGTTGCTGCAGCAAACCAAAAAAATGGTCACTCTGAGGTGACAGGTATCCTGCTTTTTAACGGGACCCACTTCTTCCAGCTTCTTGAGGGGCCGGAAGAGAGCGTGTTCAAAATCTACCGCGCTATTTGTCAGGATACCCGTCACTACAACCTCGTTGAGCTGCTGTGTGACTATGCCCCTTCACGCCGGTTTGGTAAGTCGGGGATGGAGCTCTTCGATTTAAGGGAGTATGACCGGGACGATGTGCTGCAGCGCGTGCTGGATAAAGGTACCTCAAAGTACCAGCTTACCTATGACGACCGTGCGCTACAGTTCTTCCGCACCTTCGTCGAGGAGCGGGAAAAAGAGAACTATTTCGAGATCCCACCCGCGGATGCCTGGGATTTCATCCCGGATGACAATGCCAGCCGCGCTGAGACGCTGGCGGTGGATGAAACGGCAGAGTGCAGCTTTGCTTTTCAACCGATGATCGATCCTTTTGCCCGTGAGGTGGTCTCGATTGAAGCCTTACTGCGTACGCCGGGTGGCGATCTGCCAGAGGCCTGGTTTGCAGGGCTGACGGGAGATGAGGTGTACGAGGCTGACCTGCGCAGCAAAAAAGTGGCTTTTGCTATGGCTCGCGGGCTGAATATAGGCGAGCAGACGCTGTCGGTTAACCTGCTGCCGATGACGCTGGTGAAAGTCTCTGGCGCGGTTGATTTTCTTCTGCAGGAGATCCAGGCCAACGGGCTGATCCCTGAACAGATCATCGTTGAGTTTACCGAGAGCGAAGTTATTTCACGCCTCGACGAGTTCACTGACGCGGTGAGGCAGTTAAAGTCAGCAGGTATTCGTGTCGCCATCGATCACTTTGGCGCGGGCTTTGCCGGTCTGCTGCTGCTGGCGCAGTTTCAGCCGGACAGGATTAAAATTAACCGCGACCTGATCAAAGATGTGCATAAAAGTGGCCCGCGGCAGGCAATAATCCAGGCCATTATTAAGTGTTGTAGTTCGCTGGAGATCCTGGTCTCCGCGGTAGGCGTTGAGCGGCCTGAGGAGTGGATGTGGCTTGAGTCGGCCGGCATATCACAGTTCCAGGGCTACCTGTTTGCCCGTCCTGATTTTGCCGGCATTCCTGCCGTGGCATGGCCTGAAAAGCGGGCGGGTTTATGAGATAATGATAGCGTTTGAATATGAGCATAGCGGCGTTGAGTTTAGGGGAGTTGATGGCCTTTTATAGTATTGGCGATGTAGCAGAAAGATGCGGTATTAACCCGGTCACGCTCCGTGCCTGGCAGCGTCGCTATGGCTTGCTTAAACCCCAACGCAGCGAAGGTGGTCATCGTCAGTTCGACGAGGAAGATATTCAACGCATCAAAGAGATCAAACGCTGGATCGAGAGCGGCGTCCCCGTCAGTAAAGTTAAGGCGCTGCTGGAAGACAACAGGGTGGTTGCCCATGATGACTGGGCAACCCTGCAGGAAGAGATGATGGGCGTGCTGCGCCAGGCCCGTCCGGCTAAGCTGCGCACGGCTATCACAGCGCTCGGACGCGACCATTCGGTGGATGACCTTATCGACCATATACTCACGCCTGTGCGCCAGCGTCTGACCCACGATCAATATACAGCCCGCGTCATGTCCAGCCTGCTGGACGGCGTCATTACCGAGCATGCTGTCTCATGCGTGATCAACGCGCGTAAAAAAGCGGGCAGGGAAGCGCTGCTCATTGGCTGGGGCAGCGAGGATCGCACTCGGCTATGGCTGGAGGCGTGGCGGCTGTCACAAAGAGGATGGCATATTGATCTGCTGGCAGAGCCGCTGGAGGTTCCTCGTCCGGAGCTTTTCCCCGGCCAGCATATCTTTTTATGGACCGGCAAAGCGCTCACGCGTCGCCAGCAGGAGCAGCTGGAGCACTGGCAGGAGCAGGGTTTTACCGTTGCGTTTCATGAGCCATAACTGATCCTGCTAATTATTTTTTATTTCTATTAGTTCACCTACCCACAATTCCTGTACCAGGCTTACAGAAAAGGTCATAGCAATTGTGGAGCATTATGAAAGAGCAAAATCGTACTATCGGTATCAAACCCTATGGTGGTTCAGCAGGCGGTTGGGGAGCACTAAAAGCCGTCGCCGACGCGATACGCGGCCAGATGTCGGTGAAGCAGGACGTCATTGCCCTGTTCAAAGTTAACCAGCCACAAGGCTTCGACTGTCCTGGGTGCGCCTGGCCCGATCCGCAGCACGCCTCCTCGTTTGAATTTTGTGAAAACGGCGCGAAAGCCGTCTCCTGGGAAGCCACCAGCAAACGAACTACCCCCGAATTTTTTGCCGCCCATACCGTCAGCGAGCTGTGGGAGCGTAACGCCTTTGAATTAGAGGGCGAGGGGAGACTCACCCATCCGATGAAATACGACCCCGCCAGCGATACCTATCAGCCCATTGAGTGGGAAACCGCTTTTAGAGAGATTGGCGAGCATCTGCGCAGCTATGACGATCCCGACAGCGTCGAGTTTTACACCTCCGGCCGCGCCTCTAACGAAGCCGCCTTTCTCTGGCAGCTCTTCGCACGCGAGTACGGTACCAATAACTTCCCTGACTGTTCAAATATGTGTCATGAACCCACCAGCGTCGGCCTGCCGGAGTCGATCGGTGTAGGCAAGGGCACCGTTGAGCTGGAGGATTTTGACCATTGCGATCTGGTACTTTGCATTGGGCATAACCCCGGCACCAACCATCCGCGCATGCTCGGCACGCTGCGGGAGGTCTCAAAACGCGGCGCCACCATCGTTGCCATTAACCCGCTGCGCGAGCGTGGCCTTGAGCGCTTTACCTCCCCGCAAAGCCCGATCGAGATGCTCTCTCTTAGCTCGACCGAGCTCGCCTCGACTTACTACAAAGTGCGGGTCGGCGGCGACGCGGCGATGCTAAAAGGGGTGATGAAAATTTTGCTGTCGATGCACGAAGAGGCGAAAGCCAAAGGTGAGCCCGGCGTCATTGACGAAGCCTTTATTAGCGAGCATACCCAGGGGTTTGAAGCGCTGAAAGCCGACCTCGATGCCACCGACTGGCCGCATATCCTCAAGGTTTCCGGTATGGAGCGCAAGGAGATCCAGCACGTTGCCCGTCTGTATGCCAACGCCGAACGGACTATTATCTGCTACGGCATGGGTATCACCCAGCACCAGTACGGCACGCAGAACGTTCAGCAGATTGCTAACCTGCTGCTGATGCGTGGCAACATTGGCAAAAAAGGGGCTGGCGTCTGCCCGCTGCGCGGCCACTCTAACGTGCAGGGCGATCGCACCGTGGGTATTACCGAGATCCCACCCCAGTCGCTGCTGGACAGTATCGAAAAGGTCTTCGGCTTCACGCCGCCGCAAAAGCACGGCCACGGCGCCGTAGCGGCGATTCAGGCGATGCGCGACGGCCAGGCAAAAGCGCTGCTCTGTCTGGGGGGAAACCTGGCGGAGGCGATCTCCGATCCGCAGGTGACCTTCCCGGCGATGCGCAAACTCGATCTTGTCGTGCACATGGCGACCAAGCTTAATCGTTCCCACCTGTTGCTGGGTAAGCATAACTATCTTCTTCCGGTGCTGGGCCGTACCGAACGGGATGTTCAGGCCTCTGGTGAGCAGAGTATTACCGTTGAGGACTCCATGTCGATGGTGCACGCCTCTCACGGATCGCTGGAGCCAGCCTCTCCCCATCTGAAGTCCGAGCCAGCCCTGGTTGCCGCGCTGGCAAAGACCACGCTACCTCATACCGTCGTCAACTGGGACAAAATGGTAGGCGACTATAGCTTTATTCGTGACGCCATTGAGGCAACCATTCCGGGCTTCGAAAACTTCAATGAACGGGTGAAAAAACCGGGTGGTTTCCGCCTGCGCAATACCGCGTCGGAGCGGGTCTGGAATACCCCCTCTGGCAAAGCCGAGTTCAAAATCATGCAGGGCATCAATGAGGATCCGCGCTCGCTGAAGTGTCACGATCTGGTGCTAACCACGCTGCGCAGCCATGACCAGTACAACACCACGCTGTACGGTCTGAACGACCGCTATCGCGGCGTGACCGGCAGGCGGGACGTGCTGTTTATCAATGCCGATGAGGCCGAGAAGCGCAACCTGCGGGTGGGCGATCAGGTCAACATTGTGGCGTTGGATAGCGAAGGTAACGCCACCGAGCGGCGCATGCACAACCTGACCGTGGTGGTGATTGACATGGCGCCAGGTTCGGTAGGGGCCTACTATCCTGAAGCCAACGTCATGGTGCCGCTCGACAGTCACGACACTAAAAGCGGTATTCCGGCCTATAAGAGCATCCCGATAGCGATGGAGCGCGTAGAGGCGGTGGCCACCTCCGGCGCGCTCCGCTAATCAGCGCTCGTTAATCAACTGCCCCAGCGGCTCCGCAGGTAGTTCACCGCCTGCTGAGCCTGGGGCTGATTAAGGTTGTTCTCCCGAAACAGAATGGTGCCGTCGATCCCCGGCACCGCATCGTTAAGGTCGAGCTGCTTTTTCAGCTCTGGCACGCCGCCGTTGACCGTCCAGTCCGGCTCGGTTTTCGACGGTTCACCCACCTTATATAAGGCCACGCCGATATAGAGCCGCGTATGGGTCGGTTTCACTACGTTTGCCCACCATTTTGCCAGCACATCATAACGTGCCGCGTCTCTGGAGAAGGGCCAGTAGATCTGCGGGGCGATATAATCCACGAGTCCTTTTTGCACCCACAGACGTGTATCAGCATAGGACTCATCGTAAGCCGCCGCTCCACGCGTGTCAGATCCGGCAGGATCGTGGGAGCGGTTACGCCAGACGCCGCAGGGACTCACGCCAAACTCCACGTTAGGATTCAGCTGCTTAATGGTACGCGACACCTGCTCAATCAGCTGCAGCGTGTTGTTACGTCGCCAGTCCGCTTTCGAGGCAAACCCGCTGCCATATTTCTGGAAGGTCTGATTGTCATTAAGGGCCGAGCCAGGCGACTCAGCATAGAAGTAATCATCGAACTGCACACCGTCAACCGGATAGTGGGCAACGACCTCCGCCACGATGCTGGTGATCCAGTCCCGGGCTTCCGGAATACCGGGGTCAAGCACATAGCGATCGCTGGCAGTGCGGATCCAGTCCCGGTGCAGCACAAAGACGCTGGCCGGATTGAGCGGCAGGGTGCGGTTCAGCTCGGCAACGGTGCTGGGCTTGGTGTTAGTGGAGACACGATAGGGATTAAACCAGGCGTGCACCTTCATGCCGCGCTTGTGGGCCTCATCAAGCATAAACTGTAGCGGATCATAGCCGGGATCAGCGCCGATAGTGCCGGTGAGCATATCTGACCAGGGGAGGATCTTCGACGGCCATAAGGCAGTCCCGTCAGGCTTCACCTGGAAAAACACGGTGTTGATCCCCAGACGTTTCAGGTTGTCCAGTTTATCCGTTAACGCCTTCTGCTGCAGGCTGATGCGCAGCGCAGGGCTGGCGGTAACCGACGACGCCGGCGGCCAGTCGAGACGAGAGACCGTCGTCAGCCAGACGCCGCGCACCGGCTCATTACTGCGCGCAGCGCTGTCTGGCAGGGGCTGCCTGGTTACAGGAGGAAGAGGAGTCACCATTGACTTCGGTGGTTTAGAAGAGCAGCTGGCAAGTAAAAGCGCGCAGCCAACCAGTGCGCCTAACCGTATAATGTATCGCGCCATCTCTGTTTCAGCTCTTATTCAGGCGGCTAGTAGCCCAAGGGTTAAAGACGGGTTCGTCCTGTTTTTCCGGGGCGGCATTATCCAGTGGATCCCTGTCCAGTGAATCTACGTAGAGGGCTTCGACCTCCGCGCGCGCCCAGGGCGTACGGCGCAAAAATTTGAGGCTCGATTTTACGCTGGGATCGTTTTTAAAGCAGTTAATATTGATAAGCTTGCCCAGCTCGCTCCAGCCATAGCGCGCAACAAGGGCATTCAGCTGCATCTCAAGGGTTACGCCGTGCAAAGGGTCTTTGGATACGTGTGCAGTCATGACCAGTCCGATGGTTTAGGATTTGGTGATTAGGATAGCGGGCTGGTAATAAAAAGAAAGGGCTACTCACTATCTCAAAATAGTAAAATATTGAGATAGATTGCCGCAGGTGCTATAACTATCTCAAAATAGCTCCAAATTGAGATAGTTTTATGGCGATTAAAAAGGTTCCAGCACCCGTTCCGTTTTCTCAGCTAAGCGGCAGGGAGTTAGAAGCGTATCAGCACTATAACCGGGTAACTGACGGTAAAGGACGCTATCTCCCCTTTGAAGAGTTTCAGTATCGAATTAAAAAAGGCGAGGATGTCACGATAGCCTGGACGTTGACGCGTCTGGCGCGTAACGCCGCTCTTCAGCGCATTGATTATCACAACGAGGCTGGCGAGCCGGCTGGTTTCAATATCACCCCTGCCATATATGAAGTATGCGAGTTAGCGGATAAACATGCGACAGCATTGGCACTGAGTGAACAGATCGAGCGGCTACGTGGTGCCGGAGCCGAGTTAAGTCAGTTGCGTTTTGAAGAGCCCATTACCAGTTCCCAGCTTGAAGGTGCAAATACCACCACGCTGGTGGCGAGAAACATGCTTGAATCCGGACGAGCGCCGCGTACCGAGGATGAGCAGATGATCGCAGGCAATGCGCGTTTAATGGCGGAAATCCCCGAGTTGGCAGAGGAAGGGCTTACGTTGGGTCTTATTCGTAAGCTGCACGCTATCGGTATGGGCGGCATTAATGACAAAAAGTACCGGCCAGGCGAGTTCAGGGAGACCGATGATGTCGTCATTGCCGATTATGACGGCAATATTGTTCATCAGCCACCGCGGGCAGCGGCGCTTGCGGCTCGGCTGCAAAACATCTGTGACTGGTTAAACAGGAAAGATGCGTATATCCATCCTCTGATAAGAGCATGCATTCTGCATTTTATGATTGCTCACGAGCATCCCTTCAGGGATGGAAACGGACGGACCAGCCGGGCGCTATTTTACTGGTACATGTTAAAAAGCGGCTATGACGCCTTTAAATACATTTCAATCAGTCAGCTCTTGCACGCTGCACCGGTGAAATATGCCCATAGCTACCAGTATACTGAGACCGACGGTATGGATCTCACTTACTTTCTTGAATATCAGGCCAGTACCATTGGGCGTGCACTACGGGTATATCTTGAGCATATCGAAACGATTACCAACAGAAGCGCAATGATCGACCGTCGGCTGTTTGAGTCTGGCGCGCTGAGACGTTTGACGTCACGCCAGGTGACGCTTTTAAACGTTATGCTATCGACGCCGAGAAAAGCCTATACCGCCGCTGACGTCAGCGAACTGTTGGGGGTATCGGATAACACGGCACGAAACGATCTGCGGGCAGTAGTTAGGGAAGGGTTTGCGCTTGAGAAGAGAGCAAACGACCAAAAAACAGTTTATGTCGGCTTGCTCTCTGGCATCAGTAGCTGAAGCACAAAACAGGCATATATCTTGCTTTATCTCCGGTACGTTTCTTTAGCTCAGGTACCAACATGCCTCTTTCCGCTCTCGATTTCGTACTGGCCGCCCGACGAAGTGAAATAACCGGTCTACAACAGCTACTGCAAATGAGCAAGCTGGTGGGCGCGGTTAGCCAGCTTATCCATCTCCTGCAGCGCGAGCGGGGCACGGTAAATATCTATCTCTGCTCGCAGGGAACTCTCTGGGGCGATCGGCTCAGCGAGCGGTCGCGTCAGGTTCAGCAGGCCGTACTCGCTATGGACACGCAGCTGCTGGCATTGGATCTCGCCGGACAGCCAATGGCTAACGCATCGCGACTCTTCAGCCGTATCGCCATCGCGCTCAACAGTTTGAGCAGTTTGCCGGCGCTACGGGAGCAGGTTGCGGCGCTGAGTATTCAGCAGCCCGAGGCGATGAGCTGCTATAGCGAGGTAATACGCACCCATCTGGCGCTAATATTCGAAGCCGCCGATACCTCCGGCGATCCCGCGGTGTCACGGGCGCTGCTGGCTATGTTCAGCTTTATGCAGGGTAAAGAGCTGGCCGGGCAGGAGCGCGCCCTGGCGGCGGCGGGCTTTACCTCGCGACACTTTGATGACCAAGCGCATCAGCAGCTGCTGGAACTCATTGAGGGACAAGAGCGCTGCTTTCACACCTTTATGGAGTTTGCCGACGAATGCGCTCTGACGCTATGGCAGCAACAGCAGCGCACCGACAGCAGCGAGCTGGAACGCTTCCGGCGCATAGCCTGCACCTGCGCAACCCCTGCAGGAGAACCCCACGACGTCGCGCTGCGCTGGTTTGACATCGCCACGGCACGCATTGATGGTATGAAAATCATTGAGGACCGGCTGGAGGAGAGACTCATGGCGTGCTGTGAGCAGCGGATCCACGATGCGCAACGTTGCGGCGCGCGGCAACAGCAGGAGATTGCGCAGCTGCCACAGCGGGATAACCACTATGCGGCGCTGATCCCGCCCCAGCTCAGCCGCTCCATACTTGAGCTTATTGAGCAGCAATCTCGCCAGCTGCAGGCCCAGGATGCTGAGCTGGCCGCGCTGCGCGCCACGCTTGCCGACCGTAAGCTGGTGGAGCGTGCCAAAGGCTTATTGATCCAGCACCACGGCATGAGCGAGCCGCAGGCGCATAAGATCCTGCGGGACATGGCAATGAAGCAGAATAAGAAGCTGGCGGAGATTGCGGAAGCCATGCTCTCCGTGGCGGCGGTGATGGGTAAATCAGCGCCGTAATCCTTAAGGAGTAGCTGCACCGACAGTGTGCAAATTATCGCCCGTTGCAGTGCAGACAGAATCTCCTTTTCTGTCTTTTCGATTATAACCTGCTGTTTTACAGCGACATACTGAGTTGGCACATAAGCTGCATTAGTTAATTTGTAAATGAGTAAAAAGCACATAGCGACTAAGCCAACGGCGGCTTAGGTAGCGTTTCGGATAAAGGCGTCCGTTAGCGTTCAGGAGACTGAGCGCTAACTGGACGCTTTTTTTTTGCGCATTTTTCACCATACAGGAAGCCGCAATGAAGCAAGACGATAACAACACCGGGGTAAGCCTCTCCCGCCGCCGATTTCTGGCAAACAGCGCGCTGCTGGGCGGCAGCATGCTGCTACCGGGCTTTATCAACAGCGTCTGGGCAGCGGGTTACGATGCGCCAGAGAAAAAAGAGATCCGCGTAGGCTTTATCCCGCTAACGGACTGCGCCTCGGTGGTGATGGCAGCGGTGAAAAAGTTTGATGAGAAGTACGGGATCAAAATCATCCTCAGCAAAGAGTCCAGCTGGGCGTCGGTGCGCGACAAGCTGGTCTCCGGCGAGCTGGATGCCGCCCATGTACTGTATGGGCTGGTGTATGGCCTCCAGCTCGGCGTCTCCGGCCCGCAGCATGATATGGCCATGCTGATGACCCTCAACAATAACGGCCAGGCGATCACGCTCTCGAACCAGCTGAAAGCGGCGGGCGTGACCGATGCGGCCTCGCTGAAAAAAACCGTTGAGGGCAGCCCAAAGGGGACCTACACCTTTGCCCAGACGTTCCCCACCGGCACCCACGCCATGTGGCTCTATTACTGGCTGGCCAACGCCGGGATCCATCCCTTTAACGACGTGCGCAACGTGGTCGTGCCGCCGCCGCAGATGGTGATGAATATGAAAATCGGCAACATGAGCGGCTACTGCGTCGGCGAACCCTGGAACCAGCGCGCCATTCTGGATGGGATTGGTTTTACCGCCGCGACGACACAAGAGATCTGGCCCGATCATCCGGAAAAAATCCTCGGCACTACCTCCGCGTGGGTGGCCGCTAACCCCAATACGGCCCGCGCGCTGACTGCGGCGGTGCTGGACGCCTCCCGCTGGATCGACACCTCCGACGCAAATCGGATTGAAACGGCGAAAACTATAGCGGGACGCGCCTACGTCAACACCTCGCCAGAGACCATTCAGGGACGGATGCTCGGCGACTATGACAACGGGCTGGGCAAGAAGTGGAAAGACGCTCACGGCATGCGCTTCTTCAACGATGGGGCGGTGAACTATCCGTATCTCTCAGACGGCATGTGGTTCCTGACCCAGCACAAACGCTGGGGGCTTATCGATGCCGACCCGGACTATCTGGCGGTCGCGAAGACGATCAACCGCACCGATCTCTATAAGCAGGCGGCGACGGCGGTAGGGGGCATCAACCTGCCCGCCAGCGATATGCGCAGCAGCACCCTGTTCGACGGCAAGGTCTGGGACGGCAGCAACCCTGCTGAATATGCCAACAGTTTTGCTATGAAACGCTAAGTGAGGCCGACATGTCTATCAACACCAAAACGAATGTGGTTACGCTGGCCGCCGAGCCGGAGAGCGCGGAGATCCTGCCCCTGAAAACGGCTATACCGACGCCGCCGTCAGAGGTGACAAAACCAGTACCTGCCAGCCGCCTGCGTAAAGGCATCCAGGGTGCAGTGAAGAAAGCGGTGCCCGGAGTGCTGGGAGCCGTTGTGCTGATCGTCCTCTGGCAGATCGCCGCCCTGAGCAGCAATGGCTTTCCGACGCCGCTGAAAACCTGGGACGCGGCCAAAATCATCTTCGCCGAGCCGTTTTATATCGCCGGGCCGAACGATATGGGTATCGGCTGGAATGTGCTGGCATCGCTCAAACGCGTGGCGCTGGGCTTCGGTCTGGCGGCGCTGGTGGGGATCCCCCTCGGCTTTCTCATTGGCCGCTTTAGCTTTATTGCCAACATGCTTAACCCGGTTATCGCCTTGCTGCGCCCGGTCAGCCCGCTGGCCTGGCTGCCGATTGGCCTGCTGCTGTTCCAGCGCGCAGAGCCTGCCTCGGCGTGGACCATCTTTATCTGCTCTATCTGGCCAATGATCCTCAATACCGCCGAAGGGGTGATGCGCATTCCGCAGGACTATCTCAACGTGGCACGCGTCCTGAAGCTCAGTGAGTTCACCGTGATGCGCAAAATCCTCTTTCCCGCCGTGCTGCCGCACATTCTGACCGGGGTTCGCCTCTCAATCGGTATCGCGTGGCTGGTGATCGTCGCGGCGGAGATGCTCACCGGCGGCGTCGGGATCGGATTCTGGATCTGGAACGAGTGGAACAACCTCAACGTGGAAAACATCATCATCGCCATTCTGCTGATTGGCGTCGTGGGGATGCTGCTTGAGCAGGGCCTGATGGCCATTGCCCGCCGGTTTAGCTACGGCAACTAGTCACAAGAACCTCAGGAGCCTGATATGAAACATGAGAAAGCCATTATCCGTATAGAAAACGTTACCCAGCGCTTTCATACCGCCCAGGGGCCGTTTTTGGCGCTCGACAACGTCAGCTTTGAGCTTGCCCGCGGCGAAACCGTCAGCCTTATTGGCCACTCGGGATGCGGGAAGTCAACGCTGCTGAACCTGATCGCCGGACTGAGTCATCCCACCGAAGGCGTGCTGCTGTGCGATAACCAGGAGATTAGCGGGCCTGGCCCGGATCGCGGCGTGGTGTTTCAAAACCACTCCCTGCTGCCGTGGCTGACCGCCTTTGACAACGTTGCCCTGGCGGTAGAGCAGGTCTTCAAAGGCAGGATGAGCAAGAGCGAGATGCAGGCGTGGATTGAACACAACCTTGAGCTGGTACATATGGGGCATGCCATGCACAAACGCCCCGGGGAGATCTCCGGCGGTATGAAGCAGCGGGTAGGTATTGCCCGGGCATTGGCAATGAAGCCGAAGGTGCTGCTGATGGACGAACCCTTTGGCGCGCTGGATGCCTTAACCCGCGCCCATCTGCAGGATGCGGTGATGGAGATCCAGTCCCGCCTGAACACCACCATTCTGCTCATTACCCATGACGTTGACGAAGCAGTGCTGCTCTCTGACCGGGTAATGATGATGACAAACGGTCCTGCGGCCAAGGTTGGCGAGGTACTGCATGTCGAGCTGGAACGACCGCGCTCGCGGCTAACCCTGGCGAACGATCCGCGGTTCCATCACTACCGTCAGCAGGTGCTGCACTTCCTGCATGAAAAACACCGGGCCGTGGCCTGAGACCGCGGGCGAGGTAAGCAGAATGGATAAACCTCTCCTGGTGGTTATTGGCAACGGTATGGCGGGCGTACGGCTGGTGGAGAGGCTATGCGAGCTGGCCCCGACGCGTTATCGGATCGTGGTCATTGGCGACGAAGCGCAGCCTGCCTATAACCGGATCATGCTTACGCCGGTGCTGGCGGGCGAAAAGCGCTTAGCTGACATCACTACCCACGACAGCGCGTGGTACGAACGTTACAACGTCACGTTAATCGCCGGTTCCCCAGTGACGGCCATTGACCGCGAGGCCCGCACCCTAAGCGTCAATGGGCAGAAGCTGGGTTACGATCGGCTGGTGATCGCGACCGGATCGCTGCCCTTTATGCCGTCGCTGCCGGGGGCGGATCTGCCGGGTATCTATGGTTTTCGCCATCAGCAAGACGTCGAGAGCATTCTGCATGCGCTTAGACCGGGGCAACCGACGGTGGTGATTGGCGGCGGCGTGCTCGGCATCGAGGCCGCGGCGGCGCTGGCGCTGCGCGGTATGCAGGTTACGCTGCTGCACCGTGGACCGTATCTGATGGATCAGCATCTGGATCGCCATGCGGCAGATCTCCTGCGCAATGAATTAATGGCACGCGGTATTGAAACGGTGCTGGAGGCGGAGACGATAGCCTATAGCGCCGATGAAAGCGGACATGTTCAGTTTGTGACGCTCCGCGATGGGCGGGTCATTCCTGCCCGCCGGGTCATCGTTGCCGCTGGCGTGCGGCCTAATATCAGCCTGGCGCAGGCTACCGGGCTGGATTGCGCCCGTGGAATCCTGGTCGACGATTGTCTGCAAACCTCCGATCCGTATATCTCCGCGATTGGCGAATGCTGCCAGATAGGTGAGCAGACCTTTGGACTGGTGGCGCCGTGCTGGCAGCAGGCAGAGTCACTCGCGGCAAAGCTGGCCGGGGTGAGCGCACCGCCGATGCGCGTCCATGAGGTACCGCTGCGGCTTAAGGTCACCGGTATCCATCTTTTCTGCGCCGGAACGCTGCATGGCGAACATGACGCGGAGATCCATTCCACCTTCGATCCCTTTGACGGCCACTATCGTCGTCTGCTTATCCAGAATAACCAGCTGCAGGGCGTGCTGCTGTGGGGAGACATCAGCGACGGGCCGGACTACGTCGCCCGTCTCGGTCACTCTCAACCCAGCCTGTTTATGCCTGACGCGCTACATCCCATTTCCCTGAAAGAGCCGTTATCGCGTGAGATAGCGAGGAGCAACGTTATGTCAAAACCCGTTTTAGTGATGGCCGGACACGGCATGGTCGGCCACCATCTTCTGCAACAGCTGGTCGAGCGCGAACTGCACCTTCACTATCAAATTATCGTCTTCGCCGAGGAGAAGAGACCGGCCTACGACCGGGTACATCTCTCGGAATACTTCTCAGGGCGCAGCGCTGAGTCGCTGTCGATGGTAGAGAGTGATTTCTTTGCGTTAACCGGGATTGAACTGCGTCTCGGGCACGGCATTGAACATATCGATCGCCATCGCCGTTTTGTGATTGATACGCAGGGGCGGCAGACCGCCTATGATGTGCTGGTTCTGGCAACCGGATCCTATCCGTTTGTGCCGCCGATCCCCGGCAACGATATGCCTGGCTGTTTGGTCTATCGCACCATCGACGATCTTGAGGCGATTCAGGCCTGTGCGCAGCAGGGGCGTGTTGGCGTGGTTGTCGGCGGCGGCCTGCTGGGCCTGGAAGCCGCTAACGCGCTGAAGCAACTTGGTCTGCAAACGCACGTCGTGGAGTTCGCGCCGCGGCTGATGGGCGTGCAGCTTGATGAAGGCGGGGCGGCGATGCTGCGCCGTAAGATTGAAGCCCTCGGCGTGCAGGTGCATACCGGTAAAGAGACCCGGGAGATTGTGCCGGGAGAGAGCAGCCATTACCGGATGGTTTTCGCCGACGGCAGCCATCTGGAGACCGATCTGGTGCTCTTTTCTGCCGGGATCCGTCCGCGAGACCAGCTGGCCCGAGAGTGCGGCCTCGAAATTGGCCCGCGCGGTGGGATTGTGATCGACGATAGCTGCTGTACCTCCGATCCGGCTATCTTTGCCGTCGGAGAGTGCGCCCTGTGGAACGGGCAGATATTCGGGCTGGTAGCGCCCGGTTACCAGATGGCGCGTACCCTGGCGGAGACGCTTGCCGGCAACGAGGCGGCCTTTAAAGGTGCGGATATGAGTACCAAGCTGAAACTGCTTGGCGTTGAGGTAGCATCGGTGGGCGATGCGCATGCCCGCACGCCGGGCAGCGAAAGCTATAGCTGGGTGGACGGCCCGGCAGAGATCTATAAAAAGATAGTGGTATCAGCGGATCGCAAGCGTCTGCTGGGCGCGGTGCTGGTGGGTGACAGCAGTGAATACAGCACGCTGCTGCAGATGATGCTCAACGATATGCCGCTGCCCGCCAGTCCGGAAGGGCTCATTCTGCCCGCCAGCGCAGGCAGTGCACCGCAGGCGCTGGGCGTCGCGGCGTTGCCGGACGGGGCGCAGATCTGCTCCTGCCATAACGTCAGCAAATCCGACATCTGCAACGCCGTGAAGGAGGGCTGCGGTGACATGGCCGCGATTAAATCCTGCACTAAAGCGGCCACGGGATGCGGCGGCTGTGCGGCGCTCACCAAACAGGTGATGGAGTTTGCGCTGAGTGAAATGGGCGTCGAGGTGAAAAAGGATATTTGCGAGCACTTCGCTTACTCACGTCAGGAGATCTATCACCTGGTGCGCGTAGGCAACATCCGTAGCTTTGATGAGCTGATCGGTAAACACGGTCACGGCCACGGGTGTGAGATCTGTAAGCCGCTGGTGGGTTCGGTACTGGCGTCGTGCTGGAATGAGTATCTGCTTAAGCCGCAGCATCTGCCATTACAGGATACTAACGATCGCTTCTTTGCCAATATCCAGAAGGATGGCACCTACTCGGTGGTGCCGCGCATTCCCGCCGGGGAGATCACCCCTGACGGGCTGATCGCTATCGGCCAGGTCGCCAAACGCTACAACCTCTATACCAAAATCACCGGCGGGCAGCGGGTTGATCTCTTTGGTGCCCGGGTGGAGCAGCTACCGGAGATTTGGCAGCAGCTCGTGGATGCGGGGTTCGAAACAGGTCACGCCTACGGCAAGTCGCTGAGGACGGTGAAGTCCTGCGTCGGCTCCAACTGGTGCCGCTACGGCGTACAGGACTCTACCGATCTGGCGCTGCGGCTGGAGAACCGCTACAAGGGGCTGCGGTCGCCGCACAAAATTAAAATGGCCGTCTCGGGCTGCACCCGCGAATGCGCTGAAGCGCAAAGCAAAGATGTCGGCGTCATCGCCACCGACAAAGGCTGGAATCTCTACGTCTGCGGTAACGGCGGCATGAAACCCCGGCACGCGGATCTGCTGGCCCAGGATCTCAGTACCGAGGCGCTGATCCGTACCGTGGATCGCTTCCTGATGTTCTATATCCGCACCGCCGACCGCCTGCAACGCACCAGCACGTGGATGGATAATCTTGAAGGTGGCATGGCGTACCTGCGCCAGGTGGTACTGGAGGATAGCCTCAATATTGCCGCCGAGCTTGAAAGCGAGATGAACGCCGTGGTAGCGACCTACCAGTGCGAATGGCAGACCACGCTGGCGGCTCCCGATCGTATCGCGCTGTTCAAACCCTTTGTTAACAGCGATGAGCCAGTACGAGCGGTGCAGGGCTGGGTGGAGATCTGTGACCTGAGTGAGATCCCGGCCAATGCCGGTATGGCGGCCCGGCTAACCCACCAGCAGATTGCACTGTTTCATCTGCCGGATCACCCCCAGCAGGTGTTCGCGCTGAGCAATCACGAGCCAAATAGCGATGCCAACGTGCTGGCTCGCGGCCTGCTGGGCGACGTGAAAGGTGAACCGATAGTGATTTCCCCTCTGTATAAGCAGCGGTTCCGTTTGCGGGATGGCCGCAGCGTGGACGATGGGCAAAGCACACTGAGCGTCTGGCCGGTAAAAGTGGAGAACGGACGCGTCTGGGTGCAGGCGTATCCCGAGAGCCACACGGCCCGGCCTGCCGAGATTATCGAGACGGTGAGCCTATGAATAGCGCAACGATCTCTACCACCTGCGCCTACTGCGGTGTGGGCTGTGGCGTAAAGATACAGCCACAGCAAGAGGGGTGTACCGTCAGCGGCGACGCGTCACACCCAGCTAATTTCGGGCGGCTATGTGTGAAAGGCAGTGCCCTGGGTGAGACGCTGGATCTGGACGGGCGTCTGCTGCACCCGGAGATTGACCGCCAGCCGGTAAGCTGGTCGCAGGCCTTAGACACCGTCGCGCAGAGATTGCAGGCTATCATTCGCGTTCATGGTCCGCAGGCGGTGGCGTTTTACGGCTCCGGCCAGCTGCTGACAGAGGACTATTACGTCGCCAACAAGCTGATGAAGGGCTTTATCGGCGCGGGAAACATGGATACCAACTCGCGGCTGTGTATGGCCTCGGCGGTAGTGGGCTACAAACGTGCGTTTGGAGCCGATGTAGTACCGTGCAGCTATCGGGATCTCGAGCTGGCCGACTGCGTGATCCTCACCGGGTCGAATACCGCCTGGGCGCACCCGGTAGCGTATCAGCGATTGGTCCAGGCCAAAAAAGCACGGCCGGAGATGCGCATTATCGTCATCGATCCACGGCAGACCGCCACCTGTGACATCGCCGATCTGCATTTGTCGCTGCGTCCCGGCAGCGACGCAGCCCTGTTTTGCGGGGCGCTTAATGCAATGGCCGAGCGTGGTCGGCTGGATAGTGGATTTCTTTCTCATCATACCGAGGGTAGCGATGAAACCCTGGCTGCGGCGCGTGACTGGCCAGAAGAAAAGACCGCTGCATTCTGCGGACTGCCGCTCCCCCAGCTGCGGACGTTCTATCAGATGATTGCCGATAGCGACCGTCTGATCACGCTCTATTCGATGGGCATTAACCAGTCCAGCTCTGGCGTGGATAAGTGTAATGCCATCATTAACCTGCATCTGGCGACGGGTAAAATAGGGCGCGAAGGCTGCGGTCCATTTTCGATAACCGGTCAGCCAAATGCGATGGGCGGTCGGGAGGTAGGCGGGCTGGCGAACCAGCTGGCGGCACATATGGGGTTTAATGCCGACGATATCGAGCGCGTAGGGCGCTTCTGGAATAGTGACAATGTCACAAAAAGCGCAGGACTCAACGCCGTTGAGCTGTTCCACGCTATTGAGAATGGAGAGATAAAAGCGGTCTGGATTATGGGTACGAATCCGCTTGTCTCGCTGCCGGATGCGGATCGGGTACGCGCTGGGCTGGCCCGCTGCCCGCTGGTCATTGTCTCTGATGTCATGCGCGATACCGACACCACCCGAGCGGCCCATATTCGCCTTCCAGCTCAGGCGTGGGGCGAGAAAAATGGCACCGTCACTAACTCAGAGCGCTGTATCTCGCGCCAGCGCGCTTTTCTTCCTGCACCGGGTGAGGCGAAACCGGACTGGTGGATCGTAAGCCAGGTTGCCCAACGGTTAGGGTATGACGAGGCATTTACGTATCAGCATCCGGCAGAGATTTTTCGCGAGCATGCGGCGCTGTCCGGCTTTGAAAACAACGGCTCACGGGCATTTGATATTAGCGGTCTGGCGCAGCTCTCCGACCGGGAGTGGGATGAACTCCGTCCGGTGCAGTGGCCGGTTAACGCGGCCACTCCGCAAGGCAGGGAGCGGCTGTTTACCGACGGACGTTTCTTTCATCCTGATAGCAAAGCAAGGCTGATCGCCATTACGCCACGGCTGCCGGTCAACCAGGCGACGGTCACTTATCCCTTGATTATGAACACCGGCAGGATCCGCGATCAGTGGCATACCATGACCCGCACCGGTAAAGCGGCACGCCTGATGCAGCATATCAGCGAACCGTTTTGTCAGTTTCATCCTGAGGATGCGCCACATATTCATGCTGGCGATCTGGTGCGCGTCTCATCATCCCACGGTTGGCTGCTGCTCCGGGCGCAGCCCGATCTCCTGCAACCGCGTGGCAGGGTATTTGTGCCGATGCACTGGAACAGTCAGTTTAGCCAGCAGGCAAGGGTGGATGCGCTGGTTGAGGCGCATACCGATCCGCTCTCCGGCCAGCCGGAAAGCAAACATATGCCGGTCAACCTGCGTCGCTGGCATACCGCATGGCAGGGCGAACTGTTTATTCGCGGCAGCCACCTGACGCCGCCCGTCACGGCATACTGGAGCCGGATCGCACAGCCTGGTGTCACGCACTACGTCCTGGCAGACGCCTCTACGCCTGCGGAGTGGCTGGCATGGCTCAACGAATACATCCCTACCGAACAATGGACTTGTCAGTCAGCCACCCTGGGCGATACCGGTTTCAACCTGCTGGCGTGGTCAGACGGCAAGTTACAGCTGGCGTTTTACGTACATCGCGACCGTCCCGAGCTGGAAAGACCGGCAATCGTAGCTGCGTTCAGCCAGCCGCCACAGACCGCGCAGCAGCGTCTGGCTCTGCTGGCCGGTAGGGCTGAGCACGGCAACGCTTCAGCCGGGGCAACCATCTGCAGCTGCTTTGGGGTAGGCGAAATAACCATTGCTGACGCCGCGCGACAGGGATGCAGCAGCGTGCAGCAGCTCGGCGCAAAGCTCAAATGCGGCACCAACTGCGGCTCCTGTATTCCAGAGCTGAAGAAGATCCTCGCGGAACAGATCACTTTGAATTCAGGCATGTCTTAATAGTGAGCGTGCCGTGTTCTGCTAGCTTAATGATTTAGCTGAAGTTGGTAACCGGAGGTTATCTTTGCTGATTAAACTGAAAAGAACACGCTCGCACAATGAGGACC
This sequence comes from Pseudescherichia sp., assembly GCF_032052675.1. Taxonomy (NCBI): domain Bacteria; kingdom Pseudomonadati; phylum Pseudomonadota; class Gammaproteobacteria; order Enterobacterales; family Enterobacteriaceae; genus Pseudescherichia; species Pseudescherichia sp. Next base: position 184,293 of record NZ_DAMBWA010000002.1, on the reverse strand, counting down.
GCAAGCTGGCACTGTGGCTGGCCACTGCGGCAGGGCTGTTAAACGCCATCGCCCTTGGCGCTTTCGGCTTCTTCCCGTCCCATATGACCGGTAACACTTCACAGCTCTCCAGCGAAGTCTCCAATACGGACTTGCGGGACGTTCTATTCTTTAGCGCCATTATCACTGCCTTTGTCTGCGGGGCGGTGCTGGCCCGCATCATCGTGCTGTGGGGGATCGTGCATAACTGTCGGCTGATTTTCTGTCAGATCCTTTTTGCAGAAGGCCTCTTTCTGACAGGAATATCGCTGTATGAAATCTACTTTCATACATTCTCATCGAACCGGGAAATTATTGTCGTTCTTTGCGGGCTGATGGGTCTGCATAACTCGACATCCACGCAGCTCTCCGGTGGCCGGGTCAGATCGACACATATTACCGGTACGTTAACCGATGCGGGGATCTCGCTGGCGTCCGTGCTGGCAGCTATGCTGCGCCGGGATTTTTCCAAAGATAGCGCCGCGCAGAAAAGTCAGCTTAAGACCCATCTCACAACGATTTTCTCGTTTTTAACCGGCGGCATTGCGGGACTGTTCCTGTTCAGATTGTTTGGTTTTACAGCCATGTCGGCGGTTGGTGTAGTTTTAATGGCGATTGCTGCGCTATCGATTATAAGCGTTACCGTACGGGTTAGAAAAGCACGCACGGCTATGCGCGGCGTCTCTTAAATATTAATGGCTTCAGCTAATGAAGCCATGCTCTTTTTATTATGTAGCGGATAAAAAGGGCACATATCCTTTTTATCTCTTTGTCATTATCCTTCTATATTGAACCTGCCTATATCACATCCTAATGTGCCAAATATAACGATAAAAAATCATTGTTATACATTTATCGCCTATCTCTTTCATTTAATCAGATTTATTATAAATTTCTTACAAATCAATAGTTTAATAACAGCTAACTATCTAAAGGAGTAAATCATGAGTAGCACTACTCTCGCCACCGGTACGCCGGTGGTCAGCGTCAATGATAACCGTGGCGCAATAATTCGTGGTCTAAACTGGAATCATGAGCAGGTAAACGACCCGCTTCGATTACTGATTAACCACCACCTTATTAATGATGACAGCCGAGTTTTTGAAAGTCGCGATCCGCGTCTCTTTACCGCCTGGTCTGCTAACGACGCGACGCCAGCAAATCTGCGGAGCACACCCTCACTGACAGGTCAGGTTTTGCACCGTGAAAGCAGCGACAGTGGGGATCTGGTGACACTGTTTGACGCGGCAGGCCGTCCGGTGTGGCGCCGGGACGGGCGCGGCACGGTGCAGACCGTGGCGTACGATGCGCTGGGCCGCCCTTCATACGGCAGCGAGCAGCTGAGCGGAAGCGGTGACATCCGGGTCAGCTGGCGCAGCGGGTACGGCGACGCCGGTCCGGCGGATGACGGCTCGCAGGAGGACAACCTGCGGGGAGTCTGCGTGGCGCAGTATGATGATGGCGGCCTGGCGCAGGTGAACGCGGTGGCGCTGAGCGGGGCGGTGCTCAGCCAGACGCAGCGCTTTTTGTCTTCGGCAGAGGCGTTACCGGACTGGCAGGCGGATGCAGCAGCACTGCTGGAGGCAGATGTGTATACCACGGCCACTGCCGCCGATGCCCGGGGCATGGTGCTGAACCAGACGGATGCCATGAACCATGTGCAGGCCTGGCGGTATGACATCAGCGGCAATATCGGTTATCAGACGGTGACCCCGGCGGGCGGGGAGACGCAGACCCTGCTGACGGACGTGACATGGAGCGCGGCGGGTCAGGTGCTGACAGAGTCCGCCGGCAACGGCGTGACCACCGGGTACAGCTATGACCCGCAGACGCAGTGGCTGTCCGGTATTCTGGCAAAGGATGCGGATGGCCGCCGCCTGCAGGACCTGAGCTGGAAGTATGACTTCACCGGCAACGTCACCCTGCTGACCGACGGGTGCGTGGCGACAGGCTACTGGCGTAACCAGGCCACGGACGGCGTGCGTGATTATACCTATGACGCGCTGTACCAGCTGCTGAGCGCAGAGGGGCGCGAGAACGCGGGCAACACCGGCATGCAGTACAGCGCCCTGCCGGTAATGCCGGACGGCAGCCAGTATGTCAGCTACGCCCGCAGCTATGAGTATGACGACAGCGGTAACCTGAAAACGATGACGCACAGCGGGGCGGGAAGCTACACGCGCACCATGACCACAGCGGAGACCTCGAACCGCAGCGTGCAGCGGAACGACGGCGGCGCGCAGAGCCCGGATGAGGTGGCGAAGTGGTTTGACAGCAACGGCAACCTGCAGAAACTGCAGGCCGGAGCGTCCCAGACCGACCCGCTGGCCTGGGACGGCAGCAACAACCTGCAGTCGTTGACCCTGGTGAGCCGCGACCCGGACGTCACGCAGAACGACCGGGAGCTGTACCAGTACAGCGGCAGCCGGCGGGTGCGCAGACAGACCCGGACCCTGGCGAACGGCAGCAGCGGGCTGTGGAATGTGGCCGATGTCCGCTACCTGCCGGGGCTGGAGCTGCGCAGATGCTGGCAGGAGACCGCGGGCGAGGCGCCGCCTGCGGAGCCGACAGAGGAGCTGCACGTCATCACCGGCCAGGCGGGGCGGGCGGGTATCCGGGTGCTGCACTGGGAAGCAGGTAAACCGGATGCTATTGACAACAACCAGGTGCGCTGGAGCGTGGATGACAACACCGGCTCGCTGATGCTGGAGCTGGACGCCGGGGGCGGAATTATCAGCCGGGAGGAGTACTATCCCTTCGGCGGCACGGCGGTGTGGGCGGCGCGCAGCGAGGTGGAGGCCAGTTACAAGACCGTGCGCTACTCGGGCAAGGAGCGGGACGGCACCGGGCTGTACTACTACGGTCACCGCTACTACGCCCCGTGGCTGTGCCGCTGGGTGAGCGCCGACCCGGCAGGCGAGGTGGATGGGCTGAACCTGTTCCGGATGGTAAGTAATAACCCGGTTAGCCTGAAAGATATTGGTGGGATGGCTCCTGTCGGTGATAACAGTACAGCTGGAACGAGCTTTAAAGACAAGCTTGCAATGTTTCAACAAACAAACGGCAACTCAGGAGCGACATCAGGCCAATCGGTACGGCCCAGAGTCCCTCCGCGTCCAGTAAAAGCACCACCATCACCGCAACCTGCGGCTTTACCGGTCCAACAGCCAGCCGCCAAAGCTGCTGAACCGAGCGCGAGCGCCTCAGCTGCTCCGACAGGAAGTCTAAGAAGCCAGCCTAAATCGGCACAGGAAGTTTTTGAAAGATACGGGACCCGTTATCAACCTGATGACAGGGCATATCCCTTTGAAATGATGGAGGAAATAACGCAAAACAAACTTAATTACTCAAAAAAATCTTTATCGGCAAACAACCTTGAAAAACTAGCACGCATGAAATTTACGCTTCGGCATTATACGTCAGCCCCGGCGGGGCAGACGCCATCCTTCAATGAGATTGCCACCAATATGGACTTGGTGAAAAAAGGGGTGAAATCTCTTTCACGGTCAAGTGGCAGTAATACCAATGAAGATGACTGGCGCAGACTGGGTAATACCGGATTTTCGTTTTTCCTTCTGGCAATAGATGGAGAGGTAGCCAACAGAAAGTTTTTGGCTAATTCAACGCACTATGCAGAATTCAGTATTGACGATCTCATACAAGCGCTCGGTCCGGACACAGAGTTCTTTGCCAGCGCAGATCTGCTCCATGAGAAGAATCTCGCATCGGCCAAAGCAATAAGAGGTAAATTAGGTGATTTAAAATCACTGCTTGCAGCAGCGGCAGAAATTTCTCCGGTACAGCTTGGAATGCTGGATGCAAAAGCTCTGCTAAGTAAAATAGATGCAGCGTTTGGCAATACGCTTGAAATAAAAATTCCAGGGAATGTTAAATTAGCAGGCCCCTGGAACAAAGTTTAAACCCATAGCCTAACCGTTTACTGGAAGAGAATAGAGTACACCGCTAAAAGATGTTATGGCGGTGCGCTCTTAATAGCGGAATATTTGCTAATCGAACCATGTCGGCCGTTCTGACATGGCGATCTCCATGCTCACTTTTATCTGTTCAGGAACGATCCTGGTTAGCGACAGCTCCGGCAGCTCGTTAATGTCGAAAAAGCCAATATCGGTGGATTCGTGGCTTAATGCCAAACTACCGCCGGTTTCCTCGCACAGGAAGATAAGCTTGTAAACATGCCAGGGGTAGGGTGGATGGCCATGAAGATTGCGATCCCAAACGCCCAGCAGTTTTGTCACTTTTACGCTGAGCCCGGTCTCTTCTTTAACTTCCCGGCTCACGGCGACAGATGGCGTGTCGCCAACATCAGCCCAACCACCAGGCAGACTCCATAGACCATCGTCAGCTTCGCGAACCATCAGAATTTTGCCTTCGCGGAGGATAAACGCGCGAACGTCAGTTTTCGGCGTTGCGTAACCAACTTCAGAAACGTGATTCCATCTCTTAGCGTCAATGTCAAAGCGGGAGCCGATCAGCTCAACGGCCAGCTGCTGAAGAGTTTCATAGCGTTCACGATCGAAGACATCCTTTGCATAGGTGAGTCCAGTCTGGGCGAGAGCGTTTAGCTGCTGTGCGAGAACGGTGATATCAATAACTTTTTGATCGTTCGACATAGATCTTTCCTCTGGCTTGTCGTTATGGTCCGTCCGGGTAAAGACAAAGAAAAGAGATGATAGTCATGTTGGGCTAACGAAGAGAAGGGGAACAATGCTGATTCGAAAGAATTAACTGGGATGGGCTAAGCAGCCTGTGGGAACCCAATACGCAATTTAACATAATATACATTATGCGCACTGAGGTTATGGGGGCTCAATACTAATGTCTGTTTGTGGCTCAGTCTCTCCATATTCAGCCTGGTCGTGCGATGCATATGATAACTTTATCAAGAGTATTTATTTACTGAGGCAGATCACCTGTCCGGAACACTTACCATCCTGTAAATCCATAATGACCAGTGCGGCACGATCCTCTGGAGCCTGAGCAATACGTTCACCCTTTTCATTCCATGCGGCGCTTTTCCCGACCGGTTTCCAACCGCCTGACGGGCCACAGTAATTAGCCATCAGCGTAGGCATTGCATAACGTTTGGCGTAACTTTGCAGCAGACTTGCATCTTTATCATAGCCACCTGCGCTCAAAACTGAATTAAGATAAATGTCAGCCCCCATATGCACCGTTCGTTCTGCATGCATCGGTTGCCCTGCATCTGCACATATAGCCACACCGACATTAAAGTTGCGTACCGTAAAAACACACTCCGCTTCACCGGCTGAAAAGTAATCAGACTCTCCGGGGTGAAGATACATTTTTCGGTAATAGGAAATTGGCTGCTTCGAAGAAATTACACATGCGCCAATGGCTGGCTTGCGGCCTTTGACGTTCAAAGGTGCCCCCGCAATAATCACCATATCCTGTTTCTCAGCTAACCTTTGAAGAGGCCGGAGGCAGCTCTCATCGGCGAGAGCCAATTGTTCAGCCATCTCTGGTTCGTAACCTGTTAAAGAGAGTTCTGGAAAAAAGATGAGGTTAACGCCAGCCGATGCTGCTGACGCGATCAGTAATTCGTGATAGCGCATATTCTCTTCAATACAGCCGCGAACCGGAGCAAATTGTGCAGCTGCGATTTTTAACTTTCCTTGAATACTGCCCATACCTACGCCTTAATGTTGTTAAGATCATCATTTACCATACAAAAATAAACATCATGCGTCATCTTTCTAATACTTCATTCTACTGGATACGCTCTACCGCAGGATCCCGGCATCAATCGATGCGACATGCGTCTTGCCGCAGAACGCCATCGACAAATCGAACTCATTACGAATGATGTTGAGCGCCGTTGTGACACCCTCCTCCCCCAGCGCTCCTAGCCCATACAGCATACTGCGCCCGATATAGGTTCCTTTTGCGCCGAGCGCAATCGCCTTGAGCACATCCTGCCCGGAACGTATCCCGCCGTCGAAATGCACTTCAATGCGATCGCCTACCGCGGCGACAATCTCCGGCAGTACGGTAATCGATGACGATACGCCATCCAGCTGACGCCCGCCGTGATTGGAGACGATCAGCGCATCCGCGCCCGCCTCTACCGCCAGACGCGCATCGTCTGCGTCCATAATGCCTTTCACGACAAGCTTGCCGCCCCAGCGCTGCTTTATCCACTCAACATCCTGCCAGGAGAGCCGCGGGTCGAACTGCTGGGCCGTCCACTCCACCATCGCGTCGATATTATCAACCCCGCTGGCGTGGCCAATGATATTGCCGAAGTTACGGTTACGCGTGGCAAGCATACTGCGACACCAGCGCGGTTTGCCGGCAATATTAAGCAGGTTGCGCAGCGTCATTTTTGGCGGTGTCGACAGGCCATTCTTGATGTCTTTATGGCGCTGGCCAAACACCTGTAAGTCCATAGTGACAACCAACGCGCCGCAATTGGCGGATTTTGCACGGTCGATAAGGTTGGCAACGAACTGGCGATCGCGCATGACGTACAGCTGAAACCAGAATGGATGGTAATTCGTCGCCTGCGCCACCGCTTCAATCGAACAAATACTCATCGTGGAGAGCGTAAAAGGAATACCAAACTTTTTTGCCGCGCGCGCCGCAAGGATCTCACCGTCAGGATGGATCATGCCGGTTAAGCCGGTGGGCGCAATCGCCACCGGCATCGTAACGGCCTGCCCGAGCATCACGCTGGCGGTGCTGCGTCCGGCAATATCGACCGCCACGCGCTGGCGAAACTCAAGGCGGCGTAAATCGGTTTCGTTGGCGCGATAGCTATACTCAGTCCATGAGCCTGCATCCACATAATCGTAAAACATTTTTGGCACCCGCTTACGCGCCAGCTGCCGTAACTCTTCGATACAGGTTATGGTCATATTCGCTATCCAATAAAAAAGGGCTAAATAATGATTATTTAGCCGCTGATAATAATAAAAAAATGCAAAAAGCTATTACGATTTAACGTAATCGGTATAGGCGTTCTGCAACGCAATGTGATCGGCAATATATTTAGCGTCGTGCCATACACCGTAAATAAACGATGAGGCGCGGTTTACCAGGTTCGGCAGGCCGAGGAAATAGATGCCCCGCTCGGCGGAAATACCGCGTTTATGGAACGGCAACCCCTTTTCATCGAATGCATCGACCTGCAGCCAGCTGAAATCAAATTTAAAACCGGTCGCCCAGATAATTGTCGTAATGCCCGCTGCGGCAATATCCAGTTGCGTCAGCGGACTGAGCAGGCACGCCGGATCGGGCAACAGCTCCCAGGCCTGCGGCTCCGGCGGCAGATCCAGCCCGTTGCGCTCAATATAGGCATCAGCATCGCGTAGTACGTCGAAATAGGCTTTATCGCCCTCGGCGATATTCTCAGCCAGACCTTCGGCGAAGTGCAGCACGCCGTTATCCCAGCTTTTGGTAATGCCGACAAGCGTAATGCCCATATGCGCCAGGCGGCGGAAATCCACGGTTTTGCCGCCTTCATAGCCGCTCACCGCAAAGGCCACGTGCTCTTTCTTCGGCTTGATTTTAACTTCATCCCACAGGCCGAGCGCGCCGAGCCACCAGCAGTAATCACGGTCGCGATAAGCGCGCGGCGGACGGTAATGTTCCCCAACCGAGAGATAAACCTCACGCCCCGCTTTCCGCAGCTCTTCGGCGATTTGCGTACCGGATGCCCCTGCCCCCACCACCATCACGCCGCCTGCGGGCAACTGCTGCGGGTTTTTATAAACGGAAGAGTGGATCTGCTGCACCCCGGCGCTCTCTGGTACAATCTGCGGGAATGACGGCTTCTGGAACGGACCCGTTGCGGCAACCACGTTGTCGGCTTCGAATTCACCGGCTGAGGTCACCACTCTGAACCCGCTGCGCCCCGGCAGGCGCTCCACCTGATGGACCTCTACGCCGGTGCGTACTGGCGCGTTAAGCATCTTCACATAATCTTCGAAATACTGCGCCATGCGCTCTTTCGGCGGAAAGGCCTCCTGGGAAATATTGTCGAATCTAAGCGACGGGAAACGGTCATGCCAGGCGGGTCCGTTCGCCACCAGCGAATCCCAGCGCTCTGAGCGCCAGCGTTCAGCGATGCGGCTGCGCTCAAGAACAACATGCGGCACCCCCATCAGCGCCAGATGTTCACTCATGGCAATACCGGCTTGCCCAGCACCAACAATAACCGTATTAATTTTTTCTACTGACATAATACATCCCCAAAATTCACAATTTATTAATGCCTGGCGTCAACGTTTAATACTTTGCCAAGCCCTAAAAACTTATTGGCAATAATTAACAGCGTGGCGGTAACGGTAATATAAATGACCGACAGGGCCGCCAGCGTCGGGTCGGCGAATTCACGCACGTAGTTATACATCGCCACCGGCAAGGTCTGCGTCGCCTGGGTGGTAATAAACAACGATGCGGTAAATTCATTAAAGGAAAGAATGGCAGCAAACAGCCAGCCGCCGAACAGGCCCGGCAAAATCAGCGGTACGGTGATGGTCAATACGACGCGCAGCGGCGATGCGCCAAGGCTAGCCGCCGCCAGCTCAATACGCTGTTCGAGGTTTTTTAGTGATACATATACGCTGCGCAGCACGCTAGCCGCCGCCAGCTCAATACGCTGTTCGAGGTTTTTTAGTGATACATATACGCTGCGCAGCACAAACGGCAGCACCAGCACGACGTGGCAGAAGATCACCAGCGGATAGCCGCGTCCCAGGTTGAGCTGTGACACCAGCATTAACAGGCCCAGACCAATAGTGAAATGCGGGATAAACAGCGGCGACAGCAGAATGCCTTCCAGCACCTGCTTGCATGGGAATGAGTAGCGCTCAATGGCAATCGCCAGCGAGGCGCCCACGAGCACCGCCAGCGACGATGCCCATGCGGTGACAATCAGCCCGGACCAGAAGCCGTGACGAAAATCATCGTAACTCACCGCCCGTTCGAACCAGCGCAGCGACCAGCCTTTCGGCGGGAAGAACAGCACCGAGGTGCTGCTGAACGAGGAGATAAACACCACGACGGTCGGCAGCAGCACAAAGATAAGAATAGCGGCGACCAGCAGGCGGCCCGTCAGCGTCATCAGTTTATCGTTCATCGAACGGGTCATATTAGTGCTCTCCCATCGCGTGCAGGAATCGGGTCATGCGTTTCAGCGCCATCAGTAACAGGATGGTCAGGATCAAACCGGCAATGCTTAACGCGGCGGCAAACGGGAAGTTCATCGACGAGAAGCCCAGCTGATAGACCAGGGTCGCCACGGTGCTAACGCGTCCGCCGCCAATCAGTTGCGGCGTGGCGAAGGCGCTAAAGGTCCAGGCGAACGCGGTGGTCAGGCTGGAGACAATGCCTGGGATCGAGAGCGGAATGGTCACTGTCAGCAAGGTGCGGAGCGGGCCTGCCCCGAGGCTGGTGGCGGCTTTCTCATAATCGGGGTTAATGTGTGACAGTGCGGTGGCCAGCATCAGCACCATGATCGGCATAGTGACGTGCACCAGCGCCACCACCACGCCAGTTTGCGTAAACATAAACTGAATGGGTGTTGAGATGACGCCCATCGCCAGCAACAGGCTATTCAGGAAGCCACTGTTGCCCAACACGATGATCCATGAATAGGTGCGCACCACTTCGCCGAGAAACAGCGGCGTAATCGCGATAATCAGAATGGTGGATTTGATCCACGTAGTGCGGGTGCGCACCAGTGCGTACGCCAGCGGATAACTCATCAGCAGGCCAAAAATGGCGGTTTTGGCGCTAAGCATGACGGTGTTGATAAAGGCATCGGCATAGATGCTTTTAAACAGGCCGTTAAAGTTTGCCAGCGTAAACCCACCCACGTCGAGCGAACCGGGAATATAGGCGCGTACGCTATATTGCATCACCGCGAACATCGCGATAACCAGCCCAAACGCGGTCAGCGTGGCGGGAATAATGAACCAGGGTAAAAATGTCGGTTTTCTCGTCATAGACGTTGCTGCCTGAGTAGTATGTTGCCGGTAGAAACGGGGCGGCCCGCAAGCCGCCAGGTCAATCAATGAGACATGATGTTTTCAGAGAACCACTGACGCCACTCTGCGGTCTTCTCGGCACGGAGTTGCGGATCGGTATTGATGGTGGCATTCCACTGCTCGGGCGTGGTTAACATGCCCGGTAGCTTCGCCAGCTCTGGGTCAATATGGGCGTTCGTCACCGTTGGGCTACCGTGATAAATCTTCGCCACCTGCTGCTGGATCTCCGGCTTCAGGGCGATATTAATGAACTTATAGGCGAGGTCGGCCTTGCGGGTGCCTTTGTTAATGCCAACGGTATCAACGCCCAGAACCGCGCCCTCTTTCGGCATCACCAGCTTGATGTTCACCCCTTCGGCAATCATGTGGTAGGCGTTCATCGACAGCATCACCTGCACAGGCGTTTCGCCGGTGGAGATCAGTTGCTGGCTATTGGCATCATCGGTATAGAAGGATTTGATGTTCGGGATAAGCGCTTTCAGCTTCGCCTGGCCCTGCTCCCAGTGCGCCGCATCGGTGCCGGAGAGTTTGGCGGAAACCGCAATGATATGGCTCGGATCCCAGTCAGGCAGCGCCAGCGTCCCTTTAAGCTCAGGCTTCCACAGATCGTTCCAGCTCTCAAAGGTTTCGCCTTTCGCCACCAGATCCGGTCGATAGCCGATGGTGTAAACGTAGCCCCACACGCCGAGGTGATAAGGGCTGACTTTCGCCTGCTGCACCAGGTTCGCCGCGTTCGGGATTTTGCTCATATCGAGTTGTTCAAACAGGCCGGAGTTGGCGTACAGATAGCCCACATGCGCCGTCGTAAAGGTCACGTCCGTTTCCGGCGAGCCGCCCGCCAGTTTGGCTTTGTTCAGACGATCAATGGTGCCGCCCGTGACAAACTGCACTTCCACGCCGGTCTCTTTGGTAAATTCTTTGGCGATGGTCTCATCAATCAGATCTTTAAAACCGCCGCCCCACGTGCTGACAATCAGCTTGTCAGCGGCCATCGCATGACCTGCGGTCAACACGCTCGTGGTCAACAACGTTAAGGCACAAATCTTACGCAACATATTCTCATCCCCAATGCATGAAATGGCTGTGGTAGCAATCTGAAACCCGGCGCGCCAACGCGGTGCGAACGGTGTTCCCTGGTGTGAAATCACTATGCCGATACGAGATGATTCGGTAAAACAGCCTTTTCCTCCTCTTTGCGTCAGAATTTCTGACGCAAAAAAATGACCCTGTTTTGGCATGAGAAATGCAAGAAACCTGCACTATTAGAATGACTGGCGCCACATGAGGGCGTCAGCGATCTCAGGAGAACCTGCATGCTCAGTCGCATTACCCAGCGTCAGCTGGAATATTTTGTCGCTTCCGGAGAGGCGGGCAGCATCATCGGCGCATCGGAACGTATCCACGTCTCATCCCCGTCGATCTCTGCCGCTATTACCCACATTGAATCTGAACTGGGCGTACAGCTGTTCGTGCGGCATCACGCTCAGGGCGTATCGCTGACCGCCATCGGCCATCAGGTTCTGAAAGAGGCGAAGCTCATTCTGGAGCAGATGATGAACCTCTATACCATTGCGTCGGAATCCATGAACAATGTGCGCGGCCCGCTGCGCGTAGGCTGTCTGGATACGCTGGCACCCATGCTGACGCCGGAACTGGTGTTCGGCTTTGGCCGGGCGTTTCCGGGCGTGCGCATTACGCTCGTGGAAGGCCACCATGAACAGCTGCTGAAACAGTTGCGCGCTGCCGATATCGACATCGCTCTGACTTACGATTTAGTGCCCGCTAACGACATCGCATTCACTTCGCTGGCGCAGCTGCCGCCGTATGTGATGGTGGGTGAACATCATCCGCTGGCGACGCAGTCGGCGGTGACGATTCAGGATCTGGCGACAATGCCAATGGTTCTGCTGGATATGCCGTGGAGCCGCGAATATTTCCTGGGGCTGTTTAGCGAGGCGGGCGTCACGCCGAACGTGGTCATGCGCTCCGGCAACATGGAAGTGGTACGCGCAATGGTGGCCAACGGCGTGGGGTTTGGTATCGCTAACGTGCGGCCGAAAGCGCATCTCTCGCAGGATGGCAAACGCCTGATTCGCGTGCGGCTGGCGGGGGTGAACAGACCGATGCAGCTGGGTTACGCCACCGTGGCCCATACGCAGCACTCTATGGTGGTGAACGCGTTCGCCGAGCGCTGCCGCATGTTTATCTCCGACCAGTACATCCCTGGCATGGCGGCGCCCAGCTATTTCGACCCGCAGGTGGTGCGGGTGGCGTGACGCCGTCACATTTCGTCCCGGCGCGGTTATAAATATTAATACCCGCGCGCCGGGAACACTTGATTGGTTACCGGCTCGCCGCGTGCGGCGCGCTGAATGTTCTCTGCGACCTGCTGCGCGGCGCTGGCGGGAATGGCGACAGACGCCAGATGCGGCGTGATCAGCACATTTTCCATGCACCACAGCGGATCGCCCGGCGGCAGCGGTTCGAGGTCAAATACATCCAGCGTGGCTTCCGCAATCCGCCCGGCGCGTAACGCGTCCGTCAGCGCCGCCTGGTCGACAATCGCGCCGCGCGATACATTGATGAACGCCGCGCCGGGCGGCAGGCACGCCAGTCGTTCTGCGCTAAGCAGGCCAGCCGTGTGCGGCGTGAGTGGCAGCATGACTACCAAAATGTCGCTCTGGCCAAGAAAATCATTCAGCGACTCCGGGCCGCTGCTACAGCGAACACCCACAATCGCTTTTTGCGAACGCGACCAGCCGCGCACGTCAAAACCCTGTCGCGCCAGCTCCTGCGCCGCATACCCGCCCAACTCCCCCAGTCCCAGCACGCCGACACGGACGCTGGAGGGGGTGCGCGGATGCAAATAGTGCCAGCGCTGCTCCCGCTGCGCGCGCTCAAACGCCGGAATATCGCGCGCGTAGCGCAGCACCGCAAAAAGCACATAACCGGCCATCATGCGCGCCATATCAGGATCGGACAGGCGAATGATCGGGATATCCGGCAGATCGTCACGCCCGACCAGGGAGTCGACGCCCGCGCCAAGATTCACCAGCAGCCTCAGATTGCGGTATGGCGCAAAGAAACCACGCGGCGGTTGCCATGCCAGCGCATAGTGCACGTCGTCAGGTTTTTGCACCGTTTCGGCGCGGCAAATCGTCACGCCGGGCAAATAGGGTGCAAGTAAAGCTGACCACTCGTCGAAGCTGTCGAATTCGCTGTAAAATACAAGGCTGCTCATGCGATGCGCGCCTCCATCAGGTTGACTACCGCATCAATCGCCAGTTCGTAACCCAACGCGCCAAGCCCGGCGATCACGCCGGTTGCCGCTTTCGATACCAGGGAGCGGTGACGGAACGGTTCGCGCTTCCAGATGTTGCTCATATGCGCTTCGACGATCGGGCCGTCAAACGTCAGCAGTGCATCAAGGATCGGCACGGACGTATAGGTCAACCCCGCCGCGTTGATAATCAATCCCGCCGCGTTCTGTCGCGCCTCCTGAATCCAGTCGACCAGCACGCCTTCATGGTTGCTCTGGCGAAAATGCACTATGACCCCGTGCGATTCGGCGCGACGCTGACAGCGCTCGCCAATGCTGACAAAACTTTCGCTGCCGTAGGTGCCGTTTTTATCCAGCCCATACAAATTGGCGTTCGGCCCGTTGAGAAAATAGATCTGCTGTGACATGCAAACTCCTGATTAAACGTACGGACGTGTAGCGACCATAGCCGGATGCGCATCGAAAACGGCGAACCATGCGGCAGTCAGTGGGTGACCGGCGCGCCAGTTAAGTTCGGCAAAGCGGAAGTCGAGATAACCCAGCGCACAACCGATGGCAATCAGCCCGATATCGTGGGGTTGTTCGCTAAAACCGCTGGCCTGACGTTCAATTTCCGCCAGTGCGGCGGCGACCTTTTTCAGTTGCGCGTCGGCCCAGCTCCGCCACTGTTTCTCAGGCGGGCGAGCGCTGAATTCATAGCGCGCCAGCAACGCCGCATCGATAATGCCATCGCCCAATGCCTGGTGCGCAAGGCTCCGCCAGCGCAGATCCCCCTCTTGCGGGAATAAACCGCCCTGCGCGCGCGCGTTGAGGTATTCACAAATGACCCGGCTGTCGTAGAGAGAGATCCCGCTTTCGGTACGTAGCGCCGGGACTTTCGCCAGCGGATTAAACGTGGCGATACGTTCGTCACGCTCAATGGGATGCGCAGCGGAATCCAGCCGTTGGATCTCCTCAGCAAGACCCAATACCGTCGCGCACACCATCACTTTACGGACGTAAGCGGACGTCGCGGCGAAATAGAGTTGCATCATGACGCCACCTCCAGCAGCACTTTGCCGATGTTGGCGTTGGCCTCCAGAATGCGATGCGCGTCTGCGGCCTGCGCTAACGGCACGGTGTGATAAACAACTGGCGCGATTTTGCCGGCGGCAATGAGCGGCAAGAGATGTTTGCTGATGCACTGCGCCAGCCGCGCTTTCTCAGCGGCGCTCTTTGGACGCAGCGTTGATGAGGTCAGGAGCAGCCCCTTACGCATCACCTGTTGCAGGTCGAGCTCAATCTTCGCGCCCTGCATAAACGACAGGCTGACATGGCGTCCGCCCGATGCTAACACGCTCAGGTTGCGCGCAACGTACTCGCCGCCAACGTTATCCAGCACCACATCCACGCCGCGCCCCTGGGTTTCCTCAAGGATTACCGCGACGAAATCTTCGCTATGTCGGTCAATGGCGCGCCAGACGCCGAGCTGTCGCAGCGCAGCTACCTTTTCAGCGCCGCCCGCCGTCGCCACAACCCGCGCCCCGCATGCCTGGGCGCACTGAATGGCGAACGTCCCCACCCCGCTGGCCGCGCCGTGGATCAGCACGGTTTCGCCTGGCTGCAAACGGCCCAGTTCAAACAGGTTATGCCATACGGTAAAGGCCGCTTCCGGCACGCCTGCCGCCTGGGCGAGCGGCAGGTTTTCCGGCACGGATAAACAGAGTTCGGCGCGCGCCACGCAATACCCGGCATAGCCCCCGCCGTTGAGCAGCGCCATGACCGGCGCGCCAGGCATGAGAGCGTCAACGCCCTCTCCCAGCGCCGCAACGGTGCCAGAGACTTCCAGCCCCAGCACATCGGTGACGCCCGGCGGCAACGGCATGCCGTTGCGCTGTAAGATATCGGGACGGTTCACGCCCGCACTGGCGACACGAATCAATACCTCGCCTGGGCCAGGCTGCGGCACGTTACGCTCTACCTGGGCTAACACCTCAGGGCCGCCCGGCTGGCGGGGGACGATCGCGTTCATCACTTCAGGTATCATCATCCCTGTTTCTCCGCGCTAAATGCGCATACGCCTTCATCATCAACGCTCACGCCCACCAGGCTGCCGACGGGCCAGCGCGTCAGTGAATTCAACCCGGACTGGCGTGCAAACAGCGAGGCGCTGCCAAGCGCCGGGACATCGAGATGCACATCCACATGATCGCCCTGAAAGACATGAGCGATCACCGTGGCGCTGAACAGCGAATGCGGACCAAGCGGTGCCAGCTGCAGGTTTTCCGGACGCACGTAGACATCAAGGCGTTCGCCCATCGTGGCGTGCACGCGTTCCGCTGGCAGGCGCAGCCTGTTGCCGCCCATCTCCAGCATCGCCATGCCGTCGCGACCGGCATAACGCCCCGGAAGAATATTTACATCGCCCACAAAACCGGCGACAAAGGGATCCTGCGGACGACGATAGATCTCATCCGGCGTGCCAATCTGGCGCACATGTCCTGCCGACATCACCACCACGCGGTCGCTCATGCTCAGCGCTTCCCCCTGATCGTGAGTCACAAACACCGTGGTGACGCCAAGTTTGCGTTGAATCGCCTTCAGTTCAACCTGCATCGACAGACGCAGGTTTTTATCCAGCGCCGAGAAAGGCTCATCCAGCAGCAGTACTTTGGGACGAATGACCAGCGCTCGCGCCAGCGCCACACGCTGCTGCTGCCCCCCTGAGAGCTCACGCGGCTTGCGATGGCCGTAACCAGACAGCTTCACCAGCGCCAGCGCCTGCTCAACGCGCTCTGCGATGTCGGCTTTTGGCACACCGCGCATACGCAGGCCGTAGCCGACATTTTTCTCCACCGTCATATGCGGAAACAGGGCGTAGTTCTGAAACACAATGCCGATCTCTCGCTGGTACGGCGGTATCTCGGTAACCAGATCGCCATCAATAAAGATTTCGCCGCCATCCGCCTCGGCGAAACCCGCCATCAGGTTCAGCAGCGTGGTTTTGCCGCAGCCGGAGGGACCGAGCAGCGTAATAAATTCCCCTTCTTCTATCGTCAGGGAAATTTTGTGTAGGGCGATGGCGTCACCAAAGCGTTTCAGTACGCCGTCAAGCTGTACGGCGACATTGGATTTGTTGGCGACGGGATGCAGCGTTTCGGGCTGCGGGAATGTGGTGACTTCTGCGCTTACCATGAACTCTCCAGAAACGGGCTATCAAATGCGTGTCACCAGCATACGGGTAAAGCGCGCATCACGCGGTTAGTGCTTCCTGAAGCTGGCGTTTGGAAAAGGTAAAGCAGAGAAAAGGTGACAGCGTCACCTTTTTTGACACATCCATGCGGCAAGACGACGCAGCATGGCATCGCAGGCGGCTAACTGTTCAACAGTGATAAACTCATCGGGCTTATGGCCCTGCGCCATACTGCCCGGCCCGCAGATCACGCTGGGGATGCCGGCCTGATGGAACAGTCCACCTTCCGTACCGAATGCCACGGTGCTGAAGGCGTCAGAACCGGTGAGATGAGCAACCAGCCGCGCGGCGGCGCTGTGCGCTGCAGTAGACAAACCGGGATAGCCGCTGATGGGATAAAAGCGGATGGCGGCGTCGGCATTGACAGCGTGCATATGCGGCAGCAGCTCCCGTTGCGCATAACCTTCCAGCTCCTGCACCACCTGCTGCGCGTCGTCCTGCGGCAACGTGCGCACTTCGAAGTCAAACGTACAGTCGGCAGGTACAATATTTAGCGCCCGGCCGCCCTGAATCACGCCGGTTTGCACCGTCGTAAACGGCGGATCGAAACGCGGATCCTGACGTTCCGGCGCGGCCAGCCGCTGGCCTATCACCGTAAGGCGGTGAATCAGCTTTGCCGCGTATTCAATGGCATTGACCCCCTGCGGCGCATAGGCCGAATGGCAGGCCGCGCCCTGCACTTCACAACGAACGCCAAGCTTGCCTTTGTGGCCGAGCACAGGCTGTAGTTCGGTGGGTTCGCCAATGAGGCAGATGTCGGGCTTGTCCGGGCGGCTCGCCAGCGCATCCAGCAAGGTGCGAACGCCCAGGCATCCCACCTCCTCATCATAGGAGATCGCCAGATGCAGCGGCTGCGCCAGCGGCTGTGCAAGAAAATGCGGCACCGCCGCCAGCATGCAGGCGACAAAGCCTTTCATGTCCGCCGTGCCGCGGCCGTATAGCTTGCCGTCTCGCTCTGTCAGCGCAAACGGCGGGACGCTCCAGCTCTGCCCATCCACCGGCACCACATCGCTGTGGCCGGAGAGCATCACGCCGCCGCTGCCTGCCGGGCCAAGCCGCGCATAGAGATTAGCTTTGCTGCGCTCGGCATTATGAATCAGCTCACAGTGGACGCCGAGATCGGTTAAATAGCGCCAGACAAAGTCGATCAGCGCCAGGTTGGATTCGCGGCTGGTGGTGTCAAACGCCACCAGCTGCTCCAGCAGTTTGCGACTGGTTATCATCGCCTCTCCTTGCGTTATTCGTCGCCCGGCACGCCGTAGCCAGGCGCGCTGCGGGGATCGAGCGCGCGCGTTATATAGTCCTGCATCTGCGGCTTGTACGCCTGCCAGAGCTGATTGAGCTCATCTATGGGATCGGCGTCCGTCCAGTCGACACGTAAATCGACAACCGGCCAGACAGGCGCATCCACAATCGACAGTGCCGCTGAATGCACAGGCCCTGCCTCTCCGCCAGCGTTCATGCCCGCCTGCATCGCGGCGATGAGCCTGTCGGCAAGATCGCCTGAGCGTTGTTCGAAGGCGTTGACCATCGCGATAATGACATCCGAACTCGCCAGCATATTGCCCGCCGCCACGCAGTTTTCGCCGCTCAGGGCGTTGTTAACGCCGAGCGTCTTATCGCCGCTGTAAAACGCGCTTTGTCCGTCGGCCGTCAGCACCGTAACCTGTCGATAGATGGCGTAGTCATCGGTGCCGAGCCCGGCTTTTAGCGCGGTGTCGACAGCATCGCCCTGCTCCAGCCGGTCAAGAATGCGCGGCCCGAGCGCCGGTAAGGTGATGTTTTGGGTTGAGACCGCGCCGACCTGGCTGCGCAGCCAGGGACAACGCGCGCCCACCGCGATGCTGGACGAGCTAATGGCGATGCCCATCTGGCCGGTTTGCGCGCAGCGGCCAATAATCGATAAGGTCATGGTTTATTCTCCTGCCTGCGGCTGCCAGTCGTCCGGGATCACGGCGATAACATCAATCTCCATCAGCCACTGCGGCTGACCCAGCCCAGAGATAACCAGCCCGGTTGAGATGGGAAATACGCCTTTCAGCCATTTGCCGACAACCTGATAGACCGGCTCGCGATAGCGAGGGTCGATGATATAGGTGGTCGTTTTAACGATGTGCGACAGATCGCTGCCCGCTTCTTCCAGCAGCTGTTTCACGTTTTTCATCGCCTGTTCGGCCTGCGCGGCCGGGTCGCCAAGCCCCACCAGATTCCCGTCGAAGTCGGTACCAATCTGACCGCGAACGTAAACGGTATTGCCAGCGCGAACGGCCTGGCAAAGATCGTTGTCCAGCGACTGGTTCGGGTAGGTCTCTTTCGTATTGAATTTGCGAATGCGGGTATGTGTGCTCATGTTTGCCTGCTGAGAAAAGGGATTCCCAGCAAGGTATACATTCTCGGGCGTCACAGACAAAACAGCATAATCCGAGGCGTTAGTTTAAAAAATCCGAGTTAACCGAATGAATTAAACTGCTTATCGGAGCCTGTGCTGAATGTCTGTGAAAAAGGTTCAGCTCTGTGATGGGAACTGGCCAAGCTGTAGGAACAGGCCAAACCAGTCCTCCATGTGCCAGGTGGTGGTGATTAGACCGTTGGCAACTGTGTGAAACTCATGCAGTCTGAAACTCACCTTTTTACCGGTAGGTGGGATGCCAAACAGCTCACCCAAATGGGTCCCGCCGATTTCGGCACGCACGGCAACCTTGCCCGGTTCCTGAACCGTGTCATGGATGGTGATGTGCACATCCGGAAAGGCGGCGACGACCATGTTGATGATGGTCTTTATCCCTGCCGGGCCGGGAGCCTGACCTGGCGCCAGCGGAATGTCATCCCACTCAGGGGCAAGGACGGCATCCACAAGATCGGGATCCTGTTCGCTGAATGCACGATACAATGTTTCTACAGCCGCAAGTTCGGTGCGTAATTGCTGGGTCAACTCTGCCGAGGGGATGTTCATGAGAAGCGTTACTCCGTAGTTAAGGAGGTGGCAGAATAAAACTTGCGTTACAATCAATCCAACAAATAACCGATATAACCCATTATTCGAAATATGGATTTTCATGGTATCGATCTAAACCTGTTAGTGGCGTTCAATGCGCTCATGAACGAACGCAATGTTACGCGCGCCGCAATCCAGACTGGTGTAAGCCAGCCAGCGATGAGCGCAGCCCTGTCCCGGCTACGTATCCTGCTGGGCGATCCCCTCTTTCAGCGCAGCAATGCAGGTTTAATTCCCACATCACGCGCGCGGGACCTGGCATCCCCCATTGCTGCTGCTCTGCAACAGATCGAGCAGGTAATGATTACCCAGCCTGGCTTTAAGCCTGAAACGGCACAGGTCACGTTTAAACTGGGCCTGCAAGATTATCCTACCGTGGTCCTGCTTCCGACGCTTATGCAAGCGCTGGCGCAGACCTGCCCCGGCGTCTCTTTGAATGTGGTTTCATTTAATGACCGCAATGCTGCTGTCGATCTGCTCGATGCCGGTGCGATCGATGTGGCCCTCGGCGTGCCGCCGACAAATAGGGATGCGCGTATTCTGACCCAGCCGCTGCTGCGTGATGAATTTGTTACCATCGTATCGCGTGAACATCGGGCTGCAAGGGAGCCGATGGATTTGAAAACCTATCTGGATCTGCAGCATGTGCTCGTATCACCGGAAGGACAGCTGCACGGCCTCGTCGATCAGACTCTCGCCCAACAGGGCAAGCAGCGTAAGCTTGCCTTAACCGTGCCACACATTTTTGCCGTACCTGCGATCATCGCGCGTACCGATATGGCCGCCACGATCCTCAAACGTGTGGCCCTCCATTCGCAGACCAGCTATCAGCTCATGCTGTTTTCGCCACCCCTGGCGCTGCCGGAAATCGTGTTTGACCTGATATGGCATAGACGCAGCAACAACTCTCCCGCTCAGGTATGGTTCAGAGAATTTATTGCAGCGCACGCAAGTACCTTGTAGCAAGTTGTTCGATGCCCTTTCCAAGTCTACCCTTGAAGTTCTTTTATTATCAGGGAAAACCATGTCATCAGAAAGATTTTTAAAAAGCCTACGCGCTCAGTCTCCGAATATCAGCTCTGGTGTAAGCGTACACGGGGCCAGAACGCATAACCTCAAGGACGTTTCTTTTACTTTTCCCCGTGATGCTATGGTGGTGTTTACCGGCATATCCGGCTCGGGTAAATCTTCCCTGGCATTTGACACGCTCTATGCCGAGGCGCAGCAACGCTTTATGGAATCCGTCGCACCGCACGCGCGACGTCTGATTGAGCAGGCATCTGCGCCAGACGTGGATGGTATAGACGGTCTGCCGCCTGCTGTTGCCCTGCAGCAGAGCCGGGCCGGTGCGCAGGAGCGCTCAACGGTCGGCAGCCTGACACGGATCTCTGTTACCCTAAGGCTGCTATTTTCCCGCGCCGGTAGCCATCCCGCTGACGTCCCGTTCCTTGCCGCTGAATCTTTCTCGCCCAATAACCCCCAGGGCGCCTGCCCGGCCTGCCAGGGTATGGGCAGGGTACATGAAGTGAAAGCCGACGCGCTTGTTCCAGACGATTCGCTGAGCATTCGCGAAGGGGCAATAGCCTCCTGGCCTGCAGGCTGGCAGGCAAAAAACCTGCGTTCCATTCTGGAAACGCTGGGCTACGACATTGATGCGCCCTGGAAAACGCTGGCTGAGAAAGATCGAGAGTGGATCATCTTCACCGACGAACAGCCCTCGGTACCCATCTTTTTAGGACTCAATGCGGAGCAGCGCCAGGAGGCCATCGCGGCAGGCACTGAGCCCGCCTATACCGGCACCTATACCAGCGTCAGAAGATACCTGCTGCAGAGCTACTCGGGCGGTAAGGAGTCGGTGAAAAAACGCCTCTCCCGCTTCATTACCGTGGCACCGTGCACTGAATGTCACGGCAAGCGACTTAACCGGAATGCCCTGGCCTACACCTTTGCGGGCTACGATATTGCAGAAATGGCCGATCTGACGATTACTCAGCTGAAGGCGCTGCTTTTACCCTTTGCCGATGGCCGTTCGCAACAGCTACCTGGCGAGGCCGCGCTACGCGAGGCCGTTATCAGGATGGCGACCGATATCTGTAGCCGCCTCGACCAGCTCGAAAAACTGGGTCTTGGACACCTCTCTCTCAGCCGCCGGACCACCATGCTCTCGTCCGGTGAGCTGCAGCGGATCCGTCTGGCCACGCAGCTTATTTCCCGGCTCTTTGGCGTGGTTTACGTGCTCGATGAGCCTGCGGCTGGCCTGCATCCGGAAGACGTACGCGCCCTGCTCCAGTCCCTGCGTTTGCTGCTTGAGGCGGGCAACTCGCTGATCATTGTCGAACACAATCTGGATGTTATCGCCGAAGCCGACTGGCTGACGGAAGTGGGCCCAGGCCCAGGACGTTTGGGCGGTGAGATCGTGTATAACGGCATCCCATCGGGTCTCAAACAGGTATCCAGTTCGCCTACCGCAGGCTACCTGTTCGACAGCCATCGTCCGGGCCTGCGTCGGCGTCGCCTTCCCGAACGCTGGCTGACGCTTGAGCAGATCATCTGCAATAACATTCACGGGCTGGATGTCCGCATCCCCCTGGAACGGATGACCGCCATCACCGGCGTGTCTGGCTCGGGTAAATCCACGCTTCTGGCCCGGGTGCTCCCCGCGCTGCTTCAACGACTCGACAAAACGCCGGAAGAGGAAGGTGCTGAGGAGGACGGCGTGGTTCCCGATGTACAGGGTAAAATCACGGCGGGCGGGACGTCTCTTAATCGTCTGGTTCGTATCGATCAACGGCCCATCGGGCGGACGCCGCGATCCAACCTGGCGACCTATACCGGCTTTTTCGACACCGTACGCAAGCTCTTTGCTGAAACGGACGAGGCGAAAAAGCGCGGCTTTAACGCCAGCCGGTTTTCCTTCAACCTCCCCGCCGGGCGCTGCCCAGCCTGCGAGGGCCAGGGGCAGATCACCATAGAGCTGCTGTTCATGCCCGAGGCAAGCGCGCCGTGCTCCGCCTGCGGCGGGCGTCGCTACAATGATGAAACCCTTGAGGTGCGGTGGCATAACAGAACGATAGCGGACGTGCTGGATCTTACCGTCGACGAAGCCATTTCAGCGTTCAGGAACAATGACACTATCCAGCGTTCTCTCGCCGCGCTTGCCGCGCTCGGTCTCGGCTACCTGACGCTAGGCCAGCCAGCGACCGAACTGTCCGGCGGTGAATGTCAGCGCATTAAGCTTGCCTGGGAACTACAGCGGGTGCAGCGGGGTAAAACGCTCTATCTGCTGGACGAGCCCTCCACGGGGCTGCATCCGGCGGATATGGATAAGCTGATGCGGGTCCTTGACCGGCTGGTACAGCGCGGCGATACGGTGGTCATGGCGGAGCACGATATGCGCATCGCCGCCGAAGCCGACTGGATCCTCGATCTTGGACCTGGCTCTGGCGAAAACGGCGGACAACTCGTTGCGGCCGGTACGCCGGAAGAGGTAAGCCGCTCGCAGGACAGCCTCACCGCGCCCTATCTGTCAGCCAGGTTGAAAAAGAGGAGCAGCGATCCTGACGCATAGCGACGAACAGCGTTGTGAACGTGAGAGTCAGGGGAGTGCCACATGGCACTCTCCCTTTTTTGATTACTCCAGCGCCAGCAGTGCGAAACTGGCCAGCCAGTGTCCGCCGCTGTAGTGGCTTCCCACTACATGCTCTACGCTGGCCGCAAGATGACGCTCCACCGCCTCGCTCAGCGCCTGCTGCCCCGCGTGCTGTGTCGGCAACGCTTGCGCAATATGCTTCATGCACCAGGCGCGGCTGAGGTTTAAACCATCCAGGTGGGCAATTTTGGGATCGGTACGATCGCTCACTTCTGCCGGGTTCATCAGCGCCCACACCGCGCCCACGTCAGGAAGAAACGCATCGAACCAGGCCGGAAAACGATCCGTCACCTTGCTCATTAGCAGTGCTTCCGTAAGCGCCCCGGAGATATACTCGTCCCCGCCTGGCTCATAGTGAGCCGGATAGCGCGTGTCAGCGAGATAGAAGCGGTTCGCCGCCGTCACAATCGATTGCTCAAGCGCGTCATCCTGCACGGCGCGAGCATAGTCCAGACCCAGCGCCAACGCAAAGGCGGTGTTGTAATGGGTACCCACCCGGATCGGGTAGGTTAACTTACTGAGATAATCCATCAGCCGGCCGCGAATATCCTGCGTTAATGGCTGAAGGGTCTGATACCAGCCCGCGGCCTGGGGTAACGCGGATTGCTTCAGCTCCTGAGCCAGCGCCAGCAACCAGCCGTATCCGTAAGGCCGCTCAAAAGAGGCCCGAAACGGCGCGTTGAAATAGGCCAACTCCTGCGCAACCTTCTCTTCCGTCATGTGCTCATCAAATAGCGCGACAATCTCATCCCGGCACGGCAGCTCAGGATAGTGGCGCACGCAACGCAGCAGCAGCCAGTAACCATGCACTGCCGAGTGCCAGTCGAAACAGCCGTAAAAAATAGGATGCAGTTCGCGGGGCGGCAGTACGTCACCATCGTCATTAAGCAGATGCATAATGTGGTTAGGGTATTCTTGACGCAAATAGGTCAATGGCATTCTGGCAAACGCATCAGCCTGATGTTGAGTGAGTTCCATAACAGCTCCTTAAGTCATTGCTACGCTTAGCGAAATACGAGGAAATACATTAAGAACACGTTAACAACCAGCAGGGTTAGCGCGGTCGGGATCTGGATTTTGATCACCTGGTACTTATCTTTAAGCTCTAACAGAGCCGCAGGAACGATATTGAAATTGGCGGCCATCGGCGTCATCAGGGTGCCGCAATAGCCCGCGTACATGCCAATTGCCAGCAGCGGAGCCGGGTTACCGTGGTGTACGTTGATCAGGAATGGCAAGGCGATACCTGCACTCAGCACCGGGAAAGCCGCAAAGGCGTTGCCCATGATCATGGTAAAGAGCGCCATACCTACGCAATAAATCACCACCAGCATGAAACGGTTATCCGGGTTCACAAACAGGCTAACCACCTTTTGCACCGATTCACCGGTATTCGCCACCACAAACACACCGCCCAGCATGGCAAGCATCTGTGGCAGGATCACTGCCCAGCCGATGGTATCAACAAGGCGACGAGACTGGCGGACCGCATGCAGCGGCGTCCCCTTTGTCAGCCACCAGCCCGTGAGGATCGCGGCAACGCACGCCACGCACAGGGCCGCGAGCGTGAGCTGTTTCTGGTCAAGCAGGTAGACCCCACCCACAGATACGCCTTTCAGGAACAAGGTGCCGATCACGGTAACCACCGGGATCATCAGCGCCGGAAGGAACAGCCAGTTTTTCAGTCGATTTGATGAGGCGACGCGCTCGGACTCGGTGGACATTTTATAATGGCCTTTACCCACCAGCCCGAACCCTGCCAGCAAGGCAATGAGGATGACGCAGCCACCAATGATCCGGTACGCCAGAGACTTGCCCAACTCCTGCACCATCAGATCGCCAAACAGGAAGATCCCGCCGAACAAAAACCAGAACAGCGCGGTGGTAAAGCGCTTAGGATTGGCGCGATCGCGCAGGGTCATCACCACCAGCAGCATCACAACGAAGCCAATCAGGTAGTACACGCGGTTAATAGTGATAAGCGTCATCATGGTGCGATCTCCTGTGTACCCTGCTCTGCTCGCCAGGCCATTACGTCGCGACGAATGCTCGCATCCAGGCGCAGCAGACGCGTCATATGAATAATCAATGCCGCGATGGCGGTTGGAATGGCCCACAGGCCGATATGCAGCGGTTCTATCCCCTCGATACCGCTCTCTTTCAGGAAGGCATCAATCAGCAGGACGGCGCCAAAGGCGATAAAGATATCCTCGCCAAAGAAGACCGCAATATTGTCGCACGCGGCGGCATGCGCTTTGATTTTGTCGCGGATATGTTGCGGCAGCTCGCCATATTCATTCAGTGCCGCCCCTTCGGCCATCGGCGCAAGCAGCGGACGTACCGTCTGGGCATGACCGCCAAGCGACATCAGCCCCAGCGCCGCCGTCCCTTCACGCGCCACAAAGTAGAGCATCAGAATACGTGCCGAGGTGGCACTGGCGATCTTAGCCACCCAGGCCTGGGCCCGCTCTTTGAGCCCGTAGTATTCCAGCAGGCCAATAACCGGCAGGATCAAGATAAAGGTTGCCAGCGATCGGCTATTAACGAACTTTTCGCCAAATGTCTCCAGCAACAGACCAAAGTCCATGCCCACCAGCAGACCCGTCGTCAGCCCGGCCACCACCACCACCAGCAGCGGGTTGAAGCGCAGTGCAAAGCCGATAACCACGATGGGTATCCCAATCAGCGGCAATAATGTCGAACCGTCCATAAACGTTTACCCTATCCAAAGTGAGTGTTGCGCGCCGAGGGCTATTTTTTTAATACTTCGTGTCAGGACGAAGCGTGATGCATTACGGCGAGCGATGTTGTGTTTTGCGCCTGGCTCCACAGAACCAGCACTAAAAAGCTATATCTGAACCACAAAAACATGTAAACAATTTATCAATAAAATGTTCTTATTTTATCGGTTCGAGTTTACATTTTTGGCTAAGAGTCACACTCCAGTAAGGAACGTCATGACCTTAAAAAAACGTGCTTCATCAAACCACGACGATATAACGGATGGCCGGATCGTCTCTTCCCGCCATCTGGTGTCTGAGCGCTGTGCAGAGTTATCGGAGCTGGAATACGCGCTGATCATGACCAGCAACGCGTTCAATAAATGGATGGTGCGCTGCATGACCGCCGCCGGTGAGCCTGATATGGGCGCCTTTGACGTCTCGCTTCTGCATCATGTGAACCATCGCAACCGTAAGAAAAAGCTGGCCGATATCTGTTTTGTTCTTAACGTCGAAGATACCCATGTGGTGACCTACGCGTTGAAAAAGCTGGTCAAAGCGAGCTACGTGACAAGTGAAAAAGTCGGTAAAGAGCTCTATTTCTCAACGACAGAGGACGGCAAAGCGCTATGCATGAAATACCGCGATGTGCGTGAAGCCTGCCTTATCAATATTCATGCAGAAAGCGGCATCTCGGGGGCGTCAATCGGTGAGACCGCGCAGCTGCTCCGCGCCATCTCTTCTCTGTATGACACAGCCGCCCGGGCGGCGGCATCACTGTGAGACAAAAAAATAATGATTGATTATAAACAGCTTAGCGCACTACAGGCCCAGCAGGTTTCAGCAGAGTTAGGGGATGTTCTTCAGGCCTGCGTAGCCGACGGCGCAAGCGTGGGTTTTACCGACCCGGCAGACCGCGCTGCAATAGACCGTTTCTGGCAGAGCCAGGTTGACAGCCTTGCCAGCCAGGAGTGCGACCTGCTGGTTGCGCGTGAGCACGACACTGTCGTCGCCACCGTGATGATCGACTACTGCGGTAAGCCTAATGGCCGCCATCGTGCCGAAATCTGTAAGCTGCTGGTGCACCCTGCCGCCCGGCAGCGGGGCATTGCCCGCCAGCTGATGAAGCTGGCTGAGCAACACGCATGGGATAAAGGCATTACCCTGCTGGTTCTGGATACGCGCAGCGGCGATGTGGCAAGCCAGCTGTATCTCTCCTTAGGCTGGCAGGTTGCCGGTGAGATCCCCGCCTATGCAGAGTCCATTGAAGGACGCCTGGATGCCACAACCTATATGTATAAACTGAATCGTCATTAAGAGGTCGGAAGAAACGTTTCGTGAAGATGCCGCCAGCGGACCGTGCCATCCTGCTCGGATTCGAGTACCACGGTTGAGAAACGTAACGTCGCGCTTTGGCCGGGCAACTGCTGACGCTCCTCATAGGTTACGGTTGCGCCACCCGCACTCTCTGCAACCAGCTGCATATTCTCAATATCGATGTGCAGCCCCCTCTTCGCACCGCGCTGGGTACGAAAGAAAGAGGCGAGCGCGGTGAAATCAAGCATGGCTCCCCCGGGCGTAACCATTGAGTACGCCGGACTGAAACGCGCTAACAGCGTTTCGCCTACCTCGGTTGCAGCGGTTTCATTGCCCAGCCAGAGGCTAATCAGCTCATGGGCATCAATAACTTCTTGAAAATAGCGATTCATTTCTTCTCCTTATTGATCGTTAAGACAAGGCTGCGGTTCGGCAGCCGCAGGCAGTAGCGCACCGGAATAATCACGCTGCCTGCAGCCAATAAAAAACAGAGATGGAAAGCCTGGCTCGCTGGCAGTCCTGCGCTGAGCATGAGGTTCAACAGCAAACCCATCACGGCGACGCCTAAACAAAAACTCAGCTGGCGATTAATGTTCCAAAGCGCGCTGGCATCAGCTAATTCACGCTCCGCAATGCCAATAAATGCCGAGCTTTGCGCCGTACTGCTGCACAAGCTGCTGCCAAACCCCATTAAAAGGTAAGCCAGTACGGTAATGGTGATGTCTTCGACATGGCCAATAAGCGTCAGCAACGTAATGCCTACTCCCTGCCCGAGGCAGCCGATAATAAACAGCGGACGTGGGCCGACATAATTGAATATTTTCCCGGTGAGCGTGATAGCCACGCAGGAAGCCAGCGCCCAGGGGATCATCATTGACCCCACGAGCGTTGCACTCATACCCATTTGAGCCTGAAGATAGATCATGGCAATAAGACTTACGCCGGTAAATATGCCAGGAATAAAGTGATACACCAGCATTGCGGTTTGCAGCAGCGGCGCGTTCAGAAGTCGCAGGTTAAGCAACGGCGTCGCATTTCTTAGAGCGTGCCGGACGAAAAAAACCATCAGCAGAATGCCGATCGCCAGCAATAGCCCGCCTTGCCCGCTATGTCCCGCCTCTCCCAGATACGTTAGCCCCAGCAGAATCAACGTGAGCGCCGAACAGGCTATGGTTAGCCCCGATAGATCAAGGGGTTCTGGCGATGTCGTGCGCGCGTCTGGCTTAAGCCAGAGAGCAGAGAGGATCAGCGTTACGCCCGCGAGCGGCAAGCTTGCTAAAAAGACATAGCGCCAGCTGATGTTATCAACAATCAGCCCGCCAAGGGTGGGTGATAATGCCGGGGCCAGTAACGCCACCAGCATAATCGCTGAAGAGAGCCTGGCACGCTCGTGACTGCGATAGAGCGCATAGGTCATCGTCTGCCCAACGGGAATCAACAACCCTCCGCCTACCCCCTGTAGCCATCGCCAGGCGATAAGCTGAGATAGCGAAGGGGCAAGACCCGCGCCGGTGGTACCTGCCATAAAAACAATCAGAGATAGCATCAGCAGGCGCTTAGTGCCGATACGCTGGGATAACCAGCGGCTTAGCGGTATCACCAGGGTGAGGCCAAGGATATACCCGTTGCTCACCCAGGCTAACAGGCTCACAGAGGCAGCAAAGCGTCGGGCAATATCGGGATACGCTACGTTGGCGATAAACATGTTAACCAGATCGATAAAGAACCCCAGCAGATAGATAGTGGCTACGCGCATTCGATAGTTCATTAACACTCATTTTCTCTTAAAATTTATTTCTTAAACAACAGGGTACGCGCAGTATAGGCAGGGAATGAGGTGGGATAAACGCCACGCCAGGCGTTATACTGTCAAATTCATTTTGACAATAAATGGGCTGAGGAGCGCAAATGCTCAACATGCAGCGGCTTGAGATTTTTGTTGCGGTAGTGGAGGCCGGTAGCTTTACAGGCGCAGCGCAAACGCTGGGGCTGACCAAGGCAGTGGTCAGCTTTAACATCAAAAAGCTGGAAGAGAAGCTTGGCGTATCGTTACTCACCCGCAGTACCCGACAGGTTGCCGTCACCGATTCTGGAGAACGCTTCTATCATCGGTGCCAGCGGCTGCTGCAGGAGGCTGAAAGCGTGTTCAATGACGTGCGTAGCGATCATTCCGGCTTAGGCGGCTTGCTACGTATCACGACCACGCCGGAATACGGCGCACGTGTCGTTGTTCCCGCGCTTGCGGCTTTCTCAGTTGAACATCCCCAGCTGAGAATTCAGCATGTCTCCTCTTCGAAAAACGACGATCTGATTGCCGGGCGATTTGACGTTGCTATCCGGCTTGGTCAGCTCACGGACTCAAGCCATCATGCCAAATTAATCGATCGGTTCGAGATCCTCCCCGTCGCGTCACCTGCTTACCTGAAACGCTACGGAGGATCGCACTCCCTCACTCTGGAGCGGCTTGCCGAGGGGAGCTGGCTGGCCCACACCCGACTTGCTACCCCACTTAACTGGCAGATTCTGACTCCAGAGGGCGAAAGCGTACTCTTTCGGGCCCATCTCCCTCCGGTCATCATGGCAGACAGCGCGGCCTCACTTCTGGCGTTTGCCAGATGCGGGGCCGGAGTTGCGCTACTGCCGGGCTGGCTGGTGCAGGACGATGTGGATAATGGCCAGCTCGTCCATTTGCTTCCCGATCACCGCTTTCCTCGTCAGGGGATCTATGCGCTCTATCCCAATACGCGCCATGTTCCGGAAAAAGTGCGAATGTTCATCGACTTTCTACAAAACTGGGTGACACATGCCGAGTAAGCTTCGCCTTGGATCCTACTCACGCCCCCTGATGGCCGCCCCGCCAGTGATCAGCTGCTGCGCCATTGGTCGGGAGATAAAGCGCGCCGGGAAGATAGGATCAATGGCACTGGCTTCCTCCAGACGCTGGAGCTGCTCATCGGTGAGCACGATCTCAAGCGCAGCAAAATTGTCCTCGGCCTGCGCAACGGTACGAGCCCCTATAATGGTGGAGGCGACAGCAGAATTACGTAGCGTCCACGCCAGCGCAATGTGTGACGATGACGCCCCACTCTCATGGGCGATGCTGCTCACCACCTCCGCGATGGCCAGCGCACGCTCGTTAAGGTGGCCGGTCGAGGCGATGATCCCCTTACGCGTAGAGGCCACGTCGGCACCGTTCTCATCCGAGAGATCGGCCCGGCTGTATTTCCCGGTGAGGATCCCGCCGCCAAGGGGCGACCACGGCAGGACCCCGAGGCCCATCGCCTGCGCCATCGGGATCAGTTCGTGCTCTACCGTTCGCTCAACCAGACTATATTCAATCTGCAATGCGACAAACGGCGACCAGCTGCGCAGGTCAGCAAGCGTCTGCATCTGAGCAATACGCCATGCGGGTGTGTTACAGATCCCCAGGTAGAGAATTTTGCCATCGCGAACCAGATCGTCGAGCGCGCGCATCACCTCTTCCGGCGAGGTGGTGAAATCCCATGCGTGCAGATAGAGCAGATCGATGCGGTCCGTATCAAGCTGACGCAGGCTGGTCTCAACAGAACGTACCAGGTTGTAACGATGGTTTCCCCCAGCATTGGGGTTACCCGCCTCCCGGGACATGGTGAACTTGGTGGCCAGCACGATGCGGTCGCGCTTCGCCTTGATCATCCGTCCAAGGATCTTCTCTGCGCTGCCGTTGGTATAGTTGACCGAAGTGTCGATAAAGTTGCCGCCGCGTTCAACATAGGCATCAAAAATGCGTTGCGCCTCAGCGTCATCCGCGCCCCATCCCCAGTCAGAGCCAAAGGTCATGGTACCTAGCGAAAGCGGTGAAACACGTAATCCAGAACGGCCCAGCAGGCGATAGTGGTCAAGAGCAGATGATGTAGTCATGATGTCCGATCTCCTAAAAGTGTTGGTTCGGCTATCATGCTCTAACAGAACGCGCTTTACGGGATAGAGAGGACGTCCGCGATGATTGCACGATCGTCCAGCCCGGGCGAAGCTCTCTTTTCGGAAATCATGTTCAGGGATACTATGCCTGCCTATGAACAGACTTAATGCGCTCGTGGATATAATTGGACGCCATGCCCCGGAGGATGGGACATATTGCTGCGCCCTGCCTGGCGTGACGCTGATACGGGCGTCGTCGCCAACCATGCCGATGCCGGTGATCTATACTCCAACGCTCTGCCTTGTTGCGCAGGGTACCAAAGAGGCGCGCCTCGGGAAGACAGCATACTGTTATGATGCAGCGAACTACCTGATTGCCTCTGTTGAACTCCCTGTCATGGGGTCGGTTATTGAGGCCACGGCGGAACGGCCCTACCTCTGCCTGCAGCTTGATTTCGATATGACCGAGCTGTCAGAGTTGGCCATTCGCTATCCCTCCCCATTAACCGATACGCAGGCCTCCCCCTCAGGGATTATGTTAAATAAGAACACCCCAGAACTGCTCGACGCAGCAGTACGCCTTGCCAGCCTGCTGGACACGCCGCAGGATATTGGCGCTCTTGCTCCGCTAATTCTTCGCGAAATTCTTTATCGCCTGCTCACGGGGCCGCAAGGCGATATCATTCGGCATATGGCCCAGGCCGAGA
The DNA here is from genome assembly GCF_032052675.1 of Pseudescherichia sp. Taxonomy (NCBI): domain Bacteria; kingdom Pseudomonadati; phylum Pseudomonadota; class Gammaproteobacteria; order Enterobacterales; family Enterobacteriaceae; genus Pseudescherichia; species Pseudescherichia sp. Next base: position 152,444 of record NZ_DAMBWA010000002.1, on the reverse strand, counting down.
GCCGGCTTAATCAGATTGCCCGATCTATTATCTGGATCAGAACCCACTTTCGGGAAGCGTGCCGGATTGAACAGGCGGCCAGCGTTGCCGGGATGAGCCGCTCGGCGTTTCATCACCATTTCAAAGCCATTACGACCATGAGCCCTATTGCGTTCCGCACCCATCTGCGTATGCAGGAGGCACGCAGGCTGATGGTGAGCGATGCGATTGACGCCGCCAGCGCGGGGTTTCATGTCGGGTATGAGAGTCCGTCTCAATTCAGCCGTGACTATGTGCGCATCTTCGGGATCTCCCCTGCCAGACACGCCAGCCAGTTACGTAAGCTGTCCTGAAAAAAATCACGCCGGGGATCATCCCGGCGCTGTGGTAATTAACTGCGGGGGGTGTTGTGCCAGTGTTGCTCGCAGCGCTCTTTAGCCTCATTAACCAGGTCGCGCAGGTCCGGGAGCGGATCGCCAGAGCCATAGTCCAGCGTATTCGTTGCCTCTTCCTGCTCCTCTTTCGCGGCGAAGCTCAACGTATCATCCAGCTTTTGCCAGCTGCCGTCCCGCTGTTGGTATATCAACGCATAGGTGGGCGTCTTTTCGTCATCGCCATAGATCTCATATTTTTGCGTTGGTGCATCTTCGGGGCCAAACTGCAGCGTATCGATCAGGGTTGAATCAGCCATCGTTTTCTCCTCTTCGTTAAGGAGTAAGGTTAGCTTATAAATGGCGAGGCTGCGGGAACGGCACGACTCAGGCTTTCACCACGGATACGCCCTGCTCTTCTACCGCCCGGATCCACGCTTCGTCGGTCCCTTCCTCTACTACCAGCGTGTTGATAAGCGACAGGCTGCCGATGACAAAGGGCGATGCGGTGTTAATTTTCTCCGGCGACGCCAGCACGACCGTCTCAGCGGCTCTGCCGGAAAATGCACGTTTGATGCAGGCTTCTTCATAGTCGCCTGTCGTTAAACCCGCCTCTGGATGGATACCGGTCACACCCATAAAGAACAGATCGGCATGAATATTTCCGATACTCTCTATCGCCGTAGCGCCAACGGCGACAATAGAGTGCTTATAAAGGCGACCACCGATTAAGATCACCTCTATCGTCGGATGGTCGACCAGGCCAAGGGCTATGCTCGGGCTGTGCGTGACAACGGTAATGCATAGATCTGCAGGCAGCCGCGTAATTAGCTCCGACGTCGTCGTTCCACCATCGATAATCACCACCTGCCCTGAGGAGATCAGCTCGACGCCTTTTCGGGCAACGCGCTGTTTGGCATCCATTTTTAGTGATTTTCGCTCGGAAAAGGTAGCGGTGGCCGATGACGACGGCAGCGCGCCGCCGTGCACTCGTTGCAGGTGCCCTTCTGCCGCCAGCTCGCGTAGGTCACGGCGAATGGTATCTTCCGAGACCTCAAACCAGGCGCTTAAATCCTTTGACAGAACCTGGCCCTCGGCGGCTAGCTTTTCACATATCAGCTGTTTGCGGTGACTGGTAAGCATCGTTTCCTCATCTGCACGATTTATCTTGTAACTGCACGAATATGCTGTTTAAGATGGCTACTCTACCTATTGGGGTCCTATCATGCCATCAAAACATGCAGAAGTACGTATCATCAATGAGCACACGCTTTCTGACGACTGGTACACGTTAAAAAAATATACCTTTGATTTGCAGCGCCAGAATGGCGAGTGGCAGCAGCAAACTCGAGAAGTGTATGACCGGGGCAACGGCGCCACTATCCTGCTTTATAACCGTCAACGACGAACCGTGATCCTGACGCGTCAGTTCCGTTTTCCCGTCTATGTGAACGGGCACGACGGCATGCTGATCGAAACGGCCGCAGGCCTGCTGGATAAAATGGATCCGGAAAGCCGCATTAAAGCCGAGGCGGAAGAAGAGACAGGGTTTAGCGTTTCGCACGTTGAGAAGGTGTTCGAAGCCTATATGAGTCCTGGCTCGGTGACAGAGAAACTCTATTTCTATATCGCTGAGTACCAGCCCGGGGATCGAATCAGCGCTGGTGGCGGTATCGAAGCTGAAGGCGAGGATATTGAGGTACTGGAGATCACGCTGGATGAGGCATTAGCCGCTATTGCAAGCGGCCTTATTGTTGATGGTAAAACCATTATGCTGCTGTATCACGTTGCCCTGAAGGGCATTTTATAATGCTCGTCCTATAACAAAGACTTATACATAAATACGCTCAGGGGATCTTCTTTATACGGCGGGAACGGGTCGCACAGCTGATATCCGCAGCGTTGATAAAGCGTGATAGCTGGCTGCTGACGGATGCCCGTTTCAAGCCGAAGGACCCGGCAGGCGGATTGAACCGCAAGCTGCTCCAGACGGGAGACGATCCGCTCGCCTATTTTGTTGCCACGGTATTGCGGGCGAATATAGACGCGCTTGATCTCCGCGGCGCTATCCCCCTGAAGAAAAATGGCTCCGCAGCCGATCGCTTCACCTTTATCGTCACGCACAACAATGCAACGAATATCCTCTTCTTCAACCGTGGAAAAATCGAGGCAGTGGTTACTCTCGGCGGGATAAAGCGTGCTCTGAAATGCGTCCAGCTCGCCGACTAATATAGCTAATTCCTCTGAATCCTTTTTAATTTCCACTACATCAAACATTTTTCTTATGTCCCTCTTTTTCTTTACGGTTCATAAACTTATATCACTCTTCTTTCTTAAAAATAAAGCGAATAATCACTTTGAAAGTGACACGCTGGTCTGGGATGATGTCGTTGACAATTATTCAAATACGCTCAGGAGAAAGGATGAAAAACAGCGCGCAAACTGTCCCCGCCGGATACTCGGACGTTGCCCCCGGCAGCATCGCCTCGGTCGTTACCTGCCTTGAAATGCATGCGAAGCCAACTGAGGCCCCGCTTCCTCTACCGGAGGGGTTTTCGTTACGGCCATTTAGCGAGCGCGATCCTGACCTTTACCGGACACTATTCCGCAAGGTGGGCGCCAACTGGCTCTGGTTTTCACGTCTCGTCATGAGTGATGAAACGCTCATTAGCGTGCTGCAAAGTCCTGACCGGGAGATCTATTGTGTCCACTATAACGGCCAGGACGTTGGGCTGGTGGAGCTGGACTTCAGCGAACCCGGTGAGGCCGAGCTGGCTTTTCTTGGCTTAACGCAGGACGTCACCGGTAAGGGCATAGGCCGGGCGGTGATGAGCGCGGCCACAGAGCTGGCATGGGCTAAGCCTGTCCAGCGCTTCTGGGTACATACCTGTACTTTCGATCACCCTTCCGCGCTTGGGTTCTACATCCGCTCTGGCTTTAAACCCTATGCACGGCGGGTAGAGGTGCAGGCCGATCCGCGCCTAAGCGGTCATCTGCCGCTGGACGCCGCGCCGCATGTGCCACTCCTTCCCGCCTGATGGCGTTTAGGTGGCGGGTATCGGTTCGCGCACAAAGACGCGGTCGAAAAGCCAGGTAAAGACAAAGGCATAAACAAAGAAGAAGGTCAGCAGGCCAACTTCCATCATAAAGGCTTTCACGAGGCCGACGTTATAGAACCACATAAAGAACGGCACGATCAGAATAATAAACATCGCTTCGAACAGCGTGGTATGCACGATCCTGATGAGAAGCGTTCGTTTCTGGATGTTGTTCTTCCTTTCCCAGCGCTCAAACAGGGTGTTGTAGATGTAGTTCCAGACGACGGCCACAACCGAGGTGGTGACGGCCACCGGCAGAGAGCTTGCCACGTCACCGTCGCTCATGCCTGACAGGAGCAGCGAGGAGAAAAAGATGGCGATCAGCTCAAAAAGAGCGACATAGGTGAGCCGGCGGGGAACCTGTTTGAGATAGAACATAGTAAACCTCATGTGCGATGATATGGCTGAAATTGCGTTGATTTCAGACTTGTGATTAACTGGCTGGCAAATTAACATACGACCGTATTTAAATCAATGTTGAGGAGATGCACGTGGCACGACCAAAAACCATAGACCGGGAAAGCCTGCTGGATGCAGCGGAGAACGTGCTGGGCCGCGAGGGGGCAGCCGCCCTGTCGTTTGGCGCAATTGCGACGGAATCGGGCATCTCGAAGGCCAGCGTGCAGTCGGTTTTTGGCACGCGGGAAAAGGTGCTGGATGCCCTGCTCGATCGCTGGCTTAATAAAGAGCAGGAGCGCTACCGCGCACTGCTTCCTGCCAACGCCGATGCCAAAGCACGACTGCTGACCCACATTAGCGCGACACAGGATGAGACTTCGGAAGCCGGGATTAGAACCTTAACCCTGCTGGCTGCCCAGGCCGGGACGCAAAGCGACAGCATGATCGGCTGGTATAGAGAGCGGTTCGGCGACCTGACCGCAAATGATGAAGGATCCAGAAAGCGCAGAATTGCCTATCTGGCTACCGAGGGCGCATTCCTGATGCGGAACATGGTCGGTTTTGAAAGCGGATCGGCATTCTGGGATGAGGTATTTAACGACCTGAAGGCGTTTGCTAAATAACATGCCGGGCGGCGCTACGCGTGCCCAGCCGACAAAATGTGCCTACACAACCTCAACCACTTCAAACTCTTCGGCGACCAGCTCCATCTCTTCTGAGAAGCTTCCTGCCTGCGTGAAGAAGCGCTGATGCTCCATGCGCCAGTACGTCAGGCTCAGATCGCCTTCCCCCTCTTTATGCGCAAAAGCTTCATCGACGTCGCAGAACCTGACCAGGCGCAGCGACGTAATGCGAATGACGCACACCGGATCCTGCTGGCCGTTAAGAATAATATGGTAGCTGCCTACCGTCGGTGACGCGCTGTCCGCCTGGTATGACGCTAACGAGCCGCACGACGCCGTCTTTTTTCCCTTCACAACCAGGTCGGCCAGCACGTTTGCCAGCTCGGCACTGTCGCCAATGGCCCACGCCGGTGCATTAGGATATTTTACCTGTAAACTTTCGACTGAAGTCACACTTTGTCCTTAATTATTAATTAGATAGTTTGAACTCTGCGATAAAGTGTATCAATAACATACAAGACGGAGGAAGCACAATGGATAACCGTTACATAGGTGAGCTTATACTTGATGAAGCCGCCATCGCCGCAGGCGTAGAGCGCGTCGCGGCGTTGCTTAACGAGCGCTATCAGGATGCCGTGGTGATTACCGTGGTGCCGGGCGGCATGCTGTTTACTGCCGATCTGGTCAGAAAGCTGGCATTTACGGTGGCGATGGATACGATATCCTGCCCGCATACTCCCGGCGATCGCAGCAATCAGTCAGCCATTGTTTTTCACCACAATATCGATATTAACGGTAGAGATGTAATTGTTGTCGATGATGCGATTGAATCCGGCGGCACGATGAAGCGGCTGGTGGCGTATCTCAGCACAACCTATGCACCGAAATCGTTAGCCATTGCCACGCTGTTCGTTAAGCCCGGCAGAATCGCTATTCCCTTTAAGCAGTTTTATGCCTATGAGATGGAGAGTGACGATCTGCTTATTGGCTATGGCCTGCCGTGGGAGAACAGATTCCGCAATATCCCGTTTATCTCAAAACTAAAGCGTTAACTATTTTTGAATATCAGAAATAACGGCGCGGTCGCGCCCGGCCATTTTCGCACTATAGAGTGCGGCATCGGAGCCCTCCTTCAGCATGCGCGCATCATCGTCGCTGCCGCGAGGGATCAGGCTGTAGCAACCCGCACTGAGCGTCACCACTTTTGTTCCGGTCAGTGATTCGCTATGCGGCAGCTGGATGGCGCGTACGGCGGCGACCGCACGCTGAGCGATATTAAACGCCGCGTCGCGGTCGGTATCGGGAAGAATAATTGCGAACTCCTCTCCGCCGTAGCGGGCGATAAGGTCGGACTGCCGCAGGTTGAGCTTCTGTAACGCCTCACCGACGTGACGAAGGCAGTTATCCCCTGCCACGTGACCGTAGGCATCGTTGTAACGCTTGAAGTAGTCAATGTCCAACATAATAAGCGACACGGGCCTGCCGGTCAGCGAGGCCGTTTTCAGCGCCTGAGAGAGGAAAAGATCGAACTGCCGCCGGTTTGCCAGCCCCGTCAGGCCATCAGCGAGCGCCATCGTCTGTAGCGTATGGTTAATACTGGTTAACTCATCCCGCAGCATGGTTAATTCAGTTTGATCCCTGACGTTTACCCTCACCACCCGAAAAATGAGCGCGCCCATTATTAGGGTGCCTAACAGCAGCATGGCGTTGAGAACGATATCCGGCAGGCTCTCACGCAGCCAGTTATGCCACAAGGCAGGTTTGTCATACCCCGCAGCCACCACCAGCGGGTAGCGCTCAAGACGAGCAAAACCAAATATGCGCTCGACGCGATCGATACCCGATTTCCAGGTCGCATTGCCACGATCCTGGCGGATCAGCTCCTGGGTAAATAGCGGGCTGCGTGAGAGGTTACGGTTGATAACATCATCATTAAACGGGCGCGCATAGAGGACCGTCGCATCGGTGCTCAAAATCGCCAGCAGATCGCGGCTGCCCAGCTCAAAGTAGTTATAGAAGTGGCGGAAATAGTCAATCTTCACCGTCGCCAGTGCTACGCCATCGAAGCCGCCGGCGGCATCATTCAGGCGCAGCGAGACGGGAATAATCAGGTCGCCGGTAGAACGGCTGCGGATCACATGCCCAATATGGACGCTGCCGTGGCCGTTTTTACGGTGGTAAACGAAGTATTCCCGATCAACATTATTCGCGATGGCAGGCTGACGGCCAAACGACGTAGATTTCATATTACCCTGTGCGTCGTAGACAAACAGGCCATGCAGCTGCGGCAGGCGCTCTTTGATCTCTGTAAGGTACAGGTTGAATTTGGTCTCATCGATGGCCGATACGCCCTCCTGCGGCACGTTCCGGCGGATATCTCGTAGCGCCAGTTCAGACTGCAGAAAGGTATCTTCTGCCTGGCGAGCCTGGGAAACGGACAGGTTGATGGCGTTGCGCTCGCTCTCTTCAACGGTGCGCTCCCAGGATCGATTTAGCGTCCAGGCGCTGGTGGCCACGCCCGCAATGAGCAGACCCGCCATAAAGAGGGAGATACTGCGTCCAAGAGAGGAGTTTAACGCCAGCGCGTTGGATATACGTTTCCCGACTTTCATTGTCACCCCTCCCAGATTCCTTTCCTTCAGTAAAGCACACAATGCAGTAGTCAATGAGCAGATTAAGACGGATGCCCTATTGCAAATTGTTTACGCCAATTCAACACCGCATTCATAACAATGCAAAACAAAATTAAAAAAGTATTTCAAAAAATGGAAAACATCCATTTATGTGATATCGATCAACTATTTAGATCAATACTTTTTCGATATCTGCCGTTATTAGTCATACCTTTCTCTTCTAAGTCTTCACTATGAAAAAATTTGCGCAGTCTACGGTTTTAACCAAACTCTTAACCGGTTTCTCTATTCTCATCGCCATGATGCTGCTGCTGGGCGTGGTAGCTATCTATCAGCTCAATGCCAGCAACCAGCACATCGATAAATATCGGGAAAATCGTCTTCCCGGCGTGCGCTACTCGCTGGAGATGCGCGGCGTTCTTTCCGAGATGCGCTTGCAGCAGATTCAGTACATTAACTCGCCGACCATGCCGGAGCGTGAAAAGCACCGTCTGGAGCTGTTGCAAAATCAGGATATTTTCCTTAATGCGCAGAAGCACTACGCCGCCATTGCCGGTGACCTGCCAGCAGATATGCGGGCGCTGTTTGGTCAGGTGGTTGAGAACTTTACCCACTTTGTCGACGTCAACGGCAAACTGGTTGAGGCAGTGAACGACGAGCGGCTCGACGAGGCTGCTCAAATCAGCGGCGCCGTCTCTGCGAAATATCGCACGCAGCTGATGAAGGATCTCGCTACGCTGGTGGATATGGAGGTCGCTATCGGTAACACAGCCGGGGAAGCCTCCGCTCAGGGATATCAGCGCGCACTGTATCTGCTCTCGGGTCTGCTGCTGCTGGCCCTGATAGCGACCGGGATCATCGCGCTGCTTATTTCACGTAATCTCTCCCGTCAGCTGGGGGGCGAGCCAGCCTATGCGGTGGATATTATGCAGCAGATTGCCGCCGGGAAGCTCAATACGGACATTACGCTTAACGCCAACGACCATAACAGCCTGCTGGCCACCATCAAGTTTATGAATGGCAGGCTGGCGGAAATTATCAACGGCATTATTCATGGCAGCGAGTCTATCTCGCTGGCAGCCAGCGAAATTGCGATGGGCAACAGCGACCTCTCTCAGCGAACCGAAGAGCAGGCAGCTTCGCTGGTGCAGACCTCGGCCAACATGCAGCAGATCACTGAGAACGTGAAGAGCAACGCTGAGAATGCGCACAAGGCCAGCGAGCTGGCGCGCCAGACCTCACAAACCGCGGTCAAAGGCGGTAAAGAGGTACAGGATATGCTTATGCGCATGCATGAGATCGCCGACAGTTCGCAAAAAATTGTCGATATCATTTCGGTCATTGAAGGTATCGCCTTCCAGACCAATATCCTGGCGCTGAACGCGGCGGTGGAAGCAGCCCGTGCCGGAGAACAGGGCAAAGGCTTCGCCGTCGTGGCGGGTGAAGTACGTAACCTGGCACAGAAAAGCGCCGATGCGGCGAAAGAGATTAAAACGCTGATTGACGGCACGGTGAATAAAATCACCGAAGGTTCCCGCTATGCCGATACCGCCAGCCGGGCGATGGAGGAGATTGTGAACTCGGTAAATAAGGTAACCGGCATCGTGGCGGAGATCTCCACCGCATCCAACGAGCAGCACCAGGGCATCCGGGAGATCGGCGTCGCCATTGAGCAGATGGACCAGGTTACTCAGCAGAACGCGGCGCTGGTAGAACAGGCCGCGGTTGCGGCGAACTCGATGACCGAGCAGAGTGAGCACCTGCGCGAATCGGTCAGTTTCTTTCAGCTACGGTTGAGTTAACGGCGGTAAAGCGCGAACCCTCAGGGGCGATAGTGCCCCTGAGAACGCTCTGGTTTGCGACAGGCAGTAGTTACAAATAGTGGTTACGGAATCTCGCTCACAAACGAGAGATCGTAGGCGGTTGCAAACAGCGCAACGCAGGCAATCAGCACAACAACCATCTGAATTACTCTTTCCATCGGGTTTCCCTCCTGGCGGTTTAACCAACCTGTAACGGGCGCATCCGGCTTTCGTTACGTAAGCTGGTAATACTTATCAGGCAGTATCTTCGCGGGCACAACGTTTTCATCATTCATCTGCAGCAGATCGATCTCAAGCGCGTTGCAGATGGCATCCAGCGGTAAATCGTTATCTTCCACGCCAAACGGATCTTCCAGCTCTTCGGCTAAGGTATCGAGAGCTATAAAAGTATAGGAGATAAGTACTGAGACGAAAGGCGTCATGTAATGCAAATCTACAACTAGCGCAAAGGGCAGCATAATACAGAACATGTATACCGTGCGGTGCAAAATGAGTGAATAGGCAAAAGGCACCGGCGTAAAGGCGATACGTTCGCAGCCGGAGAGTACCGCCGAGATATCATTTAGCCGGTTGTTCATGCTGTGGTAGAGAATGTCTGACAGCCCGTTAGGGCCACGCTGGGCCGCCAGCCACTCGCCCATCATTAATAGAAGCTGGTTAGCTGGCGAATGCGCTTTCATCACCCGCGCCAGTTCGCTGGGTGAGAGGTAGTTACCCAGCGTCCCCTCCAGCGGTTTACGCCGCAGGGTCAGACGCAGGCAGTGCGCGAAGGCAATCAGCAGCAGCACGAAATGGTGCCGCCCTTCCCCCGCTGGCAGCGTGGTTTTGACCTCACGCAGCAGCGAGCGGGAAGCAATCATCAGCTGCCCCCAGAGCACCCGCGCTTCGGTATAGCGGCTGTAGCAGGCGTTATTACGAAAGCCGAGGAAGATAGCCACGGCGATACCGAGGATGCTAAACGGCGCCACGGTGAGCTTAAAGCCCAGCGAGCTATACCAGGGCAGCATCAGGATCACTGCGACCGACAGAATAAAGTTAAGCAGCAGACGGGAGTAGATCTTGGGCAGCACCGAGCCATGCCAGACGAAGATACGCGCAAGCCAGTGCTGATGAGGACGAACAATCATGGTTATATTCAGACATAGAGAGAAGTCGCGATTATTAAACGTGATCGCCCTCACGGTTGCAAGTTTGCTGCAAAAATGTAGTGGAAATTCTTTGCTGCTTGACGAGTTGGGCGCAGGAGCCGATGTGTTATAATTTCGTATTATATATGTATGTTGTAACTATTGATGGCGTAAATTAATGCCGGGCGGCGCGATGCTTGCCCGGCCTACGGTCTAATGCGATCTGTAGGCCGGGCAAGCGCAGCGCCGCCCAGCGTTTACACAGAGAGACGAGTTAGCAGAGCGGCTTCACGGCCTCGCGCATGCCACGCAGCAGAATAGCATCCAGATCCAGCGAGACCTGCTCTACCAGACCGCTAACCTGGGTCAAATCCTGCTCCCAGTGATCGCTTACAGAGAGCACGGCTTTTACCAGCTCGCTGGTGCTAATCTGGCGATCGCCATGCTGGCGCCACAGCTGCTGGAAGCGTTCGATCCAGTGGGCGTCATCCTGTACCGGGACGCTCTCGCCGTTACGTTCGCCACGATAGAACGCGATCAGGGCGGCAAGCGCGAAAGTCAGGCGCGCTGGCAGCTTGCCGGTCGCCTTCTGCCCTGCCAGCAGCTGCGGCAGGATACGCGTGCGGAACTTGGTCATGCCGTTCAGCGCGATGGAGAGCAGCTGATGCTTGATATAGGGGTTGCGGAAACGCCCCGTGACGGCGCTGGCAAAGGACTCCAGCTCGTCGCGCGGCAGATCCAATACCGGAATGATCTCTTCGTAGATCGCTTTCTCAACAAATGCGCAGATTTCGCTGTCGTTCATCGCCTCGCCAACGGTGTCCAGACCCGCCTGGAAGGCCACCGGGACTAACGCGGTGTGCGCCCCGTTGAGGATCGCCACCTTACGCTCTTTGTACGGCTTGATGTCATCAACAATCAGCACGTTCAGCGGATATTTATCGAGGCGCAGTTCGGAGGCCAGCGATTTGGGCCCCTGGATAACAAACAGGTAGAAGTGCTCTGCGGTATCGAGGAAGCCGTCGTGGTAGCCCAGCTCGGCTTCGATTTTTGCCACCTCATCACGCGGGTAACCGGTTACGATACGATCAACCAGGGTTGAGCAGAAGGCATTGGCTTCGTTCAGCCACTGAATGAAGGCCGCCGGCAGCGCCCACTCGGTGGCGTAGCGCAGCACCAGCTCGCGCAGCGCGTCGCCGTTGTAGTCAATCAGCTCGCACGGAATGATGATCCAGCCTTTATCCGCCGCGCCGTTGAAGTGGGTAAAGCGTTCAAACAGCAGACGCGTCAGCTTCGCCGGATAGCTAACGGCAGGCGCGTCTTCAAATTTATCACCCGCGTGGTAGCTGATGCCCGCTTCGGTAGTGTTCGAGAATACAAAGCGGATCTCAGGGTTCTGCGCCAGCTTGAGGAACTCATCGTAGTGGTCATAGACGCTGATTTCACGATTCACCGAACGGATCAGACGCGCATCGCTCACCGCTTCGCCCTGCTCGTTCAGGCCGCGAATGATGGTCGTGTAAAGGCCATCCTGGGTGCTCAGCGACGGCGGGAAATCACTCTTAATCGGGCGGACGATAACCACACCGGCGTTGAGATCGGTATGCTCGTTGAGCAGATCGATCTGCCAGTCGACAAATGCGCGCAGGAAGTTCCCTTCGCCAAACTGAATGATACGTTCCGGATAGGTGGCTCCGGGAAAATCGCGACGGTTTATCGTGTTCACAATGGGTTCCTTTTTGATTAGTCATACAACCTGGGAAGATTGGTCCAATAACTTACCAGACTTTACGACCATGAAACCCTGTTTTGATCAAAATGGGACGCCCTATTCGCTTCAATTATTAAAACGAATATAAAATTGTGGACGTCGTCACATTTCGATGGCGTGGTGCGGCAGATTACTCGCGCTTTTTCTGCTCGTTTTTCACTTTCATGGCATACATCTTTTCATCGGCGGAGGTGATCCAGCTGGTCATGTCAGGATTGCCATCATGGTCGTATTCGCTTACTCCCCAGGAGAAGTTAAGTCGCCACGGTTTCTCCGTAGTTTGGTTAAATACCTCAGCCTGCTCAACCAGGTGCTGCATCGCGACCCACGCCCCCTGCTCATCGGTATCCGAGAAGATAATGGCGAACTCATCGCCGCCGTAACGCACCAGCAGGTCGGCTTCACGAAAGCTGTCGCGCAGCAGGTTGGCCATTGCCCGCAGGGCGTTGTCGCCCTCTTCATGGCCAAAGGTATCATTGATATATTTAAACTTATCGAGATCCAGCCAGGCGAGGGTCAGTGGCTCCGCGCGGCGGCGAGCGCTGGTGATTGCATATTTACCGAGGTTATAGAAGCCGCGACGGTTGAACAGGCCGGTAAGCTCGTCGGTGGTGGCAGCGCTAATGGCGGCAAACTCATCCTCTACGATGGCGGCAAAATCCTTCAGCACCGCGACGTCGTCCGCGGTAAACTCGCGCGGCTCAGGGGCAATAAGACAAAAGGATCCCACTATCAACCCGTCCGGCAACTGCAGCGGATAGCCGGCATAAAAGCGAATATGCGGCGGACCGACCACCAGCGGGTTATCAAAAAAGCGTTCGTCCTGCTGGGCGTCCTGGACTATCAGAGGCTGGGTACTCAGGATGGCATGGCCGCAAAAGGAGATGTCACGCAGTACCTGTCCGTTAGCAATACCGTCGCAGGACTTAAAGTGCAGCATAGTGCTATCAACGAGACTAATCAGCGCAATGGGGAGATCAAACATCCGTTTTGCCAGCCGCGTGAGCCTGTCAAAACGTTCATGCGTACCGGAGTCCAACAGCCCGGACTCATGAAGCGATGCCAGACGCTGTTGCTCGTTTTCAGGAAGTTGAGGAGTCTTCATAACGGGCCTTTTTCACTAATCAAAACCTAAGCTTAGCGCATTTAGCCCGTTTGGTCAGTGGGCATAGATCCGGTTCTTACCCGTGCGTTTGGCTCGATAAAGAGCATCGTCAGCCGCTTTTAACCAGTCGGTGACGGTCTCCATGTCCTGTGTGGCATTGGCAATGCCGATGCTGAGCGTACAGCGGAACGAGGCGTCCTGAGCCACCATCATCACGGCGGTAGCATCCATTATACGTTTCGCGACAATGAATGCCTCTTCAGGTGAGGTATTCGGCAGAAGGATCACAAACTCATCACCCCCCAGCCGCGCTGGCGTGTCGGTTTTACGGCTGGCGACATGCAAAATTTTAGAAACCGTCACCAGCAGCGTATCCCCCACCTTGTGGCCAAACCTGTCGTTGACCTCTTTAAAGTTATCGATATCGATAAACATCAACGATGAACAGTGGATAGCGTCGCGCAGCTTCTCCAGCTCATTCTGAATGCGCTTCTCCAGCAGGCGGCGGTTGGCAATGTCGAGCAGCGGATCCATCATCGCGATGCGCTCCAGTTCGCGGCTTTTGTGCCTCAGCTTTTTGGCAATATTATCCGTCAGGATGCTTAGCGCCAGCACATAGATAGCGATAAGCGGCAACGTGGCAAGCAGCGTGCGTTGGGAGACAACGGGATCAAAAGCCATGCCCTGGGCCAGCCAGGCTGCGGCAAACACCGCCAGCATAGTCGCACCCGCTTTGCGCATAAGCGCAATACCGCCCGCCGCAAGACGATCGGCGAGAAGAATAGTCGCAATCACCACGGAGGGGAGCGGATTCACTGCCATCATGGCGATCCAAAATCCCCCCGCCGCCCCGTCAACGATCAGGTTATGGTGTTCACAGGTCAGCGGTTTTTGCGCCTGACGGGCTCGCAGAAAGGCAATGGTCGGCCAGACAAAGGCGTTAACAGCCAGCAGCGCGATGAGCCAGCGAGGCTGATGATGCTCCAGCAGCACAGAGAGGATTGGGAAAAAGCAGAGCAGCGTTCCCAGCATACGCATCAGATACATCCGTCTTACAAAACGCGTGCCGGTGATCTGTTCACTTCGTTTGAGCTTATTCGATCCAGTCATCGCGCAATTCTATCCGATACGTATACTCGGCTATAGTATTGGCGTTAAAAATGGGTAGCAAGCGATTTTATACGTTATTTCAATCAATTCCTTCTCATCTGAGATGCAGAAGTGACAGTGTCACATAGTCTGCTGCCCTGCATCGGGAGCTACTGCTTCAACAGGCCCCTGATACTCACGGGCACTGGAGCGATTACGCCCTGCCTTTTTCGACTGGTACAGATACTCATCCGCTTCAGCCAGCAGCTTGTTGAACCGCTCGGTTAACTCCCATGACTGGGCGGTGCCGCTGCTCAGACCAATGCTGACCGTCAGGAATAGCGTCTGCTGTCGCCAGTGGAAGGGAGTGGCTTCCACGGCGCGGCGTATGCTCTCTGCCAGCATAAATCCCTGGCGGGGATCCTGCGTCGTGGCGACAACGGCAAACTCCTCTCCTCCCATTCGCGCCACGATACCGCTATCGCCGACCACCTGCTGTATCTTCTGGGCCAACGCGGTCAGCACCCTGTCGCCACACTCGTGGCCAAAGCTGTCATTGATGGTCTTGAAATAGTCGATGTCCAGCAGCATGACCGTCAAATGTCGCGACTCGGTATTGCGTTCGCGGCCCAGCGCTTCATAGAGACCTGAGCGGGAGTAGACTCGGGTCAGAAAATCAAAATCAGCGCGCAGCGAAACCTGCTTCATCAGCGCATTAATGGCATTAACGCTGACGCAAACAATGATGGGACAGATGGCCATCGTGGCGATCCCCAATCTCGCCGAGAACATACGCGGCATCTGCAGGGGGCTGGCAACAAAGATATTGATGGTACCGTTGGCGACCAGAATGATTTCCAGCGCCCCGGTTAAAAAGGTCAACAGCGCGGTGGTTAGCAGCGAATAGCGAACCGCGCACCAGATCAGGGCCGGGAGTGGAAAGAGCAGGCTGCCCGCCCCGCCGATAACCACGGAGGCAGTCAGCGAGATCAGCAGGGCCGTCGTCGGCAGCAAGGGCTCAACACGAAGCGGCGTCACCCAGCGCGGCCACGTCAGGGTGAGTATACAGGGCAGGATCAGCACCCCGGTGGAGAACTGCTCGCTAAACCAGTCGGCAAAGAGCGGCCAGAAGGTCAGATTGTCAATGCCTACCGACGCAAACGCGCCGACCAGCGCACAGCCCAGCGCACCCAGCAGGCAGTAGTTGAATATTCGCAACGCATTAATCGGCAGAGAGCGTCTCTCTGGCCGTTGTTTATCCCGGACGATCAGCAGCGCGACGGTGAGGATAAACACCATGTTCGACAGGTTGATCACCAGCGAAGTCGCTCCCCATGTCGTCGTCAGCGCATCGTAAACCAGCATCGCTACATAGCAGAGGGCGTAGTTGTGCAGGCGGTTCAGCCACGTATAGCGCGCAAAAATACCGGCCATCACCGCGTTCAACGGCCAGAACAGGGAGAGCTCCTCTACCAGCCTGAGCATCGCGCCAATAAAGTAGAACAGCGTGGTCAGCAGAAATATCATGACCGCGTTACGCCACGGCCTCTCTTTATGGAACGGACGAAACGCGATGTTCAGTGGTGAAAGCATAGGATCCAGTCCCTGTAGATAAGGGTAACGACGCGGCAGGCCATCAGTAAACCGAACGTCCCAGCTGATGGCTGAGGGCTTCAAGCATAGCAATACCCGCCAGCGAGTTGCCTGCCTCATCAAGCTCCGGACTCCAGACGCAGATAGCCATCTCATGGGGCACGATCGCCACAATACCCCCTCCGACTCCGGACTTTGCCGGCAGGCCCACGCGCCAGGCAAACTCCCCCGCGCTCTGATACATGCCGCTGGTCGCCATCAGAGCATTAACCTGCCGCGACTGCAACGGAGAGATAACCGGTCGGGTCAGATGGGGCGCACGCCCCTCGTCCGCCAGAAAGAGGAACGTCTTAGCCAGCTCGACGCAGCTCATCTTGAGGGCGCAGTAGTGGAAATAGTTTTGCAGCACCGTCGCCACGTCGTTGTGGAAATTACCAAAGGATTTCATCAGCCAGGCGATGGCCGCGTTACGCGCCGAGTGGTCGAACTCAGACCGCGCCACGTTGCTGTCGTAGGTGATATCGCTGACGTCGCTGAGCTGGCGCACCACCTCCAGCATCCGCTGGCGCGGGGCGCTGAGACGGCTTTGCAGCATATCGCACACCACCAGCGCCCCGGCGTTGATGAAGGGATTTCGCGGCTTGCCCTGCTCAATTTCAAGCTGCAGCAGCGAATTAAAGGGGTGACCAGAGGGATCTTTGCCCACGCGCTGCCAAATCTCCTCCTCCTGGTAGTGATCCATCGCCACCACCAGGCTCAACACCTTCGAGATAGATTGAATAGAGAAACGCTCGTCGGCGTCACCGGCCTGAAAGTGGCGGCCATCAATGGTACTGACCGCGATCCCCAGCCTGTCCGCCTCCACCGATGCCAGCGCCGGAATGTAATCGGCTACTTTACCCCGACCTATAAGAGGCCGCACCTGAGTCAGAATAGACTCCAGCATGTCATTATCCATGACCGTCGCCACACTACACTCCTTGCTCACAGGCTTTAAAGGGGCTGCGAGTATATCAGAGCCGAGCGGCGAGCGTCATGCCGGAAGTCGAAAACGCGTGACCGCCTGCATAAGCTGTCGGGAGTCATCGTGCAGCTGCTGCGACGCCTCGGCGGCGGTGCTGACCAGCTCGCCTGTACGCCGGGCGACCTGATTAAGCCCCTGAAGCTGACGCGTCATTTGGTGGATGTTCTCGCCCTGGTTCAGCGTCGCCTGAGAGATATCATTGAGCAGACCGCTAAGATGCCCTACCAGCCCCGTGACCTGCTGAAGGTTATTCTCCAGCCGGTTCACCGCCTGCGAGCCCGCCTCTATCCCCTGCAGCGAATGCTGGATCAGGGTCTGAATCGTCTGCGTCGAGTGGCTGCTTTTACGTGCCAGCAGCCCCACCTCTTTCGCCACCACCGCAAAGCCGCGACCATGATTGCCGGCGTGGGCAGCCTCGATGGCCGCATTGAGGGCCAGGATATTGGTCTGGAACGCCACGTTATCGATCAGGGCTACGATGCCGCGCATCTCATCCGAGCGGGCCACAATCGCCTGCATAGATTCATTGACGGTGTCCATCATCCTGTCCCCCCCGGCGGCAGCCTGGCGGGCCTCGTCTGCGCGCTGGCTGGCAAGTTTCGCATAGCCGGTGTTGCCCTCAACGTGAGACTCCAGCTCGGCAATGTTGGCCGTCACCTCGTCCAGCTCTTTGGCCTGGCGAGCAGACTGCTGATAGAGCTTCTGGTTACCCTGCGCCAGGCTCTCGATGTTGTTTACCATCGAGGCGGTGGCGTCGCTGACCTGGGTCACCAGCTGCTGGAGCCCCCGCTGCATGGCCTCAATGCTGACGCTGAGCTGGCCGATCTCCCGGTTGAAACAGGTCACCGGCGGCGGTGACACTGAGAGATCCCCTGCTGCAAGAAGATTGATATGGGTAATCAGCCGCTTGAGCGGGGCGATCACCCAGCGCGACATGCCAAACCAGACGGCAATGGCAATCACCAGCAGCAGCGCCGGTCCCAAAATAAACAGATATTGCAGATTGGCTAGCCGGGACATCAGCGTCTGCCTGCCCTTCTCTGCACGCGCATCGCTGGCCGTGCGGAAGCGGGCAAAGTTATCGTTGAAGTCGGCCTGGAAAGCCTGGGCCGGGACGGCAAAAAAGGCGTCGATGGACTGCGTGCGGGTCAAGGCATCCGCCTGCTCCTTGATAGCGCCGTAGAAGAGCTGGTAGCTGTTTATCAGCCCCTCGTCCTGGGGTGGATTAAGCGCCCGCCACGCCTGCCAGCTCTTTTGCGACGTCGCCAGTGCCTGCTGGGCCTCGTCCATCAGGCTATGCCAGCTGCCCTCGGAGCCGGTGGCCTGATCCTGCATAAAATAGACCCCTGCGCGGTTAAGCAGATCGCTTGCCGCCAGCAGCGCCACGCGTGCTTCATCAACCTTTGACTGTTGAAGAAGCGCCTGCTGATTGAGCCGCTCATGATGCTGGGCGTCGTGGAGGGAACGAGAGAGGAGTAGAGACGAGGAGATCTGAAGCGCGGAGAACAAGCCGATAATGCACAATATCCCTGCCAGCAGGCCAAACTGCCGTGGCCTTGCCCGGTGGAATAGAGAGGGAAAAATTTTAGTTAAATTCATGATATTCTTCTGTAACTCTTCTGCTGTAACCACACACTGCGCGTGAGTCTACGAAAGAAAAATGACAGAACCATGACAGCGCGGCACCGCTGAATTAACACCGGTGCCGCGCAGATTAACAATACCTGTTACAGACGATCTTTCCACACCGTCTGCACGTTACAGAACTCATGCAGGCCGAAATGCGACAGCTCGCGACCAAAGCCGCTCTTCTTCACGCCGCCGAAGGCTACCCGGGCATCGCTGGCGCTATAGCCGTTGATAAACACGCCGCCGCACTCCAGACGCGCCGCCAGGGCGTTTGCCCGGGCCTCATCAGCGCTGAAAATCGTCGCCGAGAGGCCAAAGTCGCTGTCGTTAGCCAGGGCTAAAGCGTGTTCGGCATCCCTGGCAACGATAATCGCCGCTACTGGGCCAAACAGCTCCTGACGGAACGCGGTCATCTCCGCGGTGACGCCGGTCAACACCGTTGCCGGGTAGTAATTCCCCTTCCCGCTAATTTTCTCTCCGCCAAGGCGCAGCGTCGCCCCTTCGTTCAGGGTTGCTTCAACCTGGGCATGCAGTTCATCGCGCAGATCGTAACGCGCCATTGGCCCAAGGTAATTCTCCTCTGCGTCCGGCGCGCCCAGCTTCAGCGCCGCCGCGGCGGCAATAAACTTCTCGGTAAAGGCGTCCGCCACCCCTGCCTCAACGATAAAACGTTTCGCTGCGGCGCAGACCTGTCCGGTATTCTGATAACGTCCGGCAACCGCCGCTTTAACGGCCAGATCGAGCGAAGCGTCGTTCAGCACGATGAAGGGATCGGATCCCCCCAGCTCCAGCACGCATTTCTTCAATGCCGCCCCCGCCTGGGCACCGATGGCCGCCCCGGCACGTACGCTGCCGGTGACGGTTACGGCGGCAATGCGCGGATCGTTAATCGCCTGGCTTACGCCCTCGTTGGTGGCGTTCACCCAGCCAAAGACGCCCGCCGGTAAGCCTGCCTCGCTGAAGATATCACCCAGCAGCTCGGCGCAGCCCAGCACGTTGGGGGCATGCTTCAGCAGATAGCTGTTGCCC
Source organism: Pseudescherichia sp. (assembly GCF_032052675.1). Lineage (NCBI taxonomy): Bacteria > Pseudomonadati > Pseudomonadota > Gammaproteobacteria > Enterobacterales > Enterobacteriaceae > Pseudescherichia > Pseudescherichia sp. Next base: position 133,151 of record NZ_DAMBWA010000002.1, on the reverse strand, counting down.
GCCAGCAGGATCGGCACCGCACCGCGCAGCACCTGCCAGACCGGGAAATTCCACGGCATCACCGCCAGGATCGCCCCCAGCGGACGGTACTCAATGACCGCCTGGTTATTCTCGACCTGAGTCGGCTCGCTCGCCAGCATCGCCGGGCCATGTTCGGCATACCAGTCGCAGAGGTTGGCAGACTTTGCCACCTCAGCCCGGGCCTGCAGGATAGGTTTACCCATCTCGGCGCTAATCAGCTGGGCCATCTTCTCACCGTGCTGACGCAGAACGGCACCGACGTTACGCAGCGCCTGGGCACGCTGCGCTACGCTCTGCTCCCGCCACTGGCGGAAACCCTGCTGCGCGGCGGCCAAAGAGGATTCGACCTCTGCCGGCGTTGCCCACGGCCGGGCCGCAAGCTGCTCACCCTTCGCCGGGTTAATGGATAGGGCATGTGTTTTTGAGGAAATAGACATTATTTATCTCTCTTATAAACAGGGAACTTGCATTATCCTGGCCGACTCTGCTATTTCTGAAAACTGAATAATATTAACCTATCCTTTCACGAATTGAGAATGGCATGGATTTAACTCAGCTTGAGATGTTTAACGCTGTCGCGCAGACCGGCAGCATTACCCAGGCCGCACAGCGGGTGCATCGGGTTCCATCAAACCTGACAACGCGTATTCGCCAGCTGGAGGCGGATCTGGGGGTGGATCTCTTTATCCGCGAAAATCAGCGGCTGCGTCTCTCTCCCGCCGGGCATAGCTTTTTACGTTACAGCCAGCAGATCCTTGATCTGGTGGAAGAGGCGCGCAACGTGGTCGCTGGCGACGAACCGCAGGGGCTTTTTGCCCTTGGCTCGCTGGAGAGCACCGCCGCCGTGCGTATTCCGGCTACCCTGGCCGACTTTAATCAGCGCTATCCACGTATTCAGTTTGATCTCGCTACCGGCCCGTCCGGCACCATGATCGACGGCGTGGTCGAGGGACGGCTCAGCGCGGCATTTGTTGATGGGCCGCTGATGCACCCGGGTCTGGAGGGGATCCCGGTCTACCGGGAGGAGATGATGATCGTTGCGCCGGGGGGACACGCCGCCATCGACGACGCGAGGCGGGTCAACGGCGCAAGCATCTACGCTTTTCGTGCAAACTGCTCCTATCGCCGCCACTTTGAGAGCTGGTTTAAGGCGGCGGGCGCTATGCCAGGCAAAATTCACGAGATGGAGTCCTACCACGGGATGCTGGCCTGCGTAATAGCCGGGGCCGGACTGGCGCTGATGCCGCGCAGCATGCTGGAGAGCATGCCTGGACATCATCAGGTTTCGGCCTGGCCGCTGGCGGAGGAGTGGCGCTGGCTGACCACCTGGCTGGTATGGCGCAGAGACGCAAAGAGCCGTCCGCTGGAGGCGTTTATTACCCTGCTGCAAGAGCGGCCGCAGACGCCATAGGATAATAGTATAGATGTTTCAAGATATTGCGCTGATGCGCGGCAAGGGATATTTTGAAGCGGTCGCCATTAACGGTTAACGGAAAAAGAATGAATACCAAAGCCCGTAAGGTCATGATTATTGGTACCGGCAACGTCGGTGCATCGGCAGCCTATGCCCTGCTGAATCAGAACATCGCTGAAGAGCTGATTCTGGTCGATCTCAACCGCGATTGCGTCGAGGGGCATGCCCAGGATCTGGCAGACGCAGCGGCCTATATGCCGGGGATGATGGCTATCTCTACCCGTGACGTCAGCGAGTGCGCGGATGTCGATATCGCGGTGATCACCGTCTCCGGCGGGCCGCTGCAGCCCGGCCAGACTCGGCTGGATGAGCTGACCAATACCGCCAAAATCGTCAAGAAAATTGTCCCGCAGATGATGGCTAGCGGCTTCAACGGCATCTTTCTGATCGCCACCAATCCGTGTGACATTATCACCTGGCAGGTGTGGAAGCTCTCTGGCCTGCCGCGTAACCAGGTCATCGGCACCGGCGTCTGGCTGGATACCACCCGTCTGCGCCGCTCCCTCGCCCAGTCGTTGGATATTGGTGCCCAGAGCATCGATGCCTTTATCCTCGGCGAACATGGCGATACCCAGTTCCCGGTTTGGTCACACTCCTCGGTCTACGGTTCACCCATCGCCGAAGTCTATCGGCGCAAGACCGGTCAGCCGCTGGATCGTGAACGTCTGGCGGAGCAGGTTCGCCGTCAGGGTTTTGATATCTACGCCCGGAAAGGCTGCACCGAATACGGCATTGCCGGGACCATCGCCGAGATCTGCCGCAATATTTTTACCGGCAGCCATCGGGCGTTAGCCATCTCCTGCGTGCTGGACGGTGAGTATGGCGCGAAGAATATCGCCATCGGCGTGCCGGCGGTGCTGGCCCAGAATGGCGTCCAGCAGATCATCGAACTGCAGCTGGCGGAGGATGAGCAGGCGAAGTTCCAGCACTCGGCAAGCGTTATTGCCGCAAACATCGCCCGCCTGCCCTGATAGTAAGCGCTAATGTGCGGCACCACGCCGCACTAACAGCAGCGTCAAGCTAAACGACATCACCAGCGAGATCAGCACGCCAGAGATGGCATAGGGGAACCACGGGCCGATATAGGCTGGCAGGCTGAAGATACTGGAAAGAATGTAGCCAAACAGCCGCACGCCAAAGAAAGCGATAAACGCCGACGCCACGCTGCTGGCAATCGTCGCGGCAACAAATGCCCGCTTCTCTTTGGTCAACACGCCAAACAGCGCCGGTTCGGTGATGCCCAGCAGCGCAGAGATGGCCGCTGACAGCGTCACGGTGCGATCGTCACGATGACGGTTCTGGAACCAGATGGCAAAGGTCGCACCAGCTATGGCCATGTTTGCCATGCACATCATCGGCATTAGCATGTCGTAGCCGTGTTCGCTGAAGTTTTGCAGGGCAATGGGCGTCATCGCATGATGCATGCCGGTGAGGATTGCCACCGGACGGATCGCGCCAACAATCAACCCCGCCAGCACCGATGAGGTATTAAACAGGCCTTGAATACACCACGCCAGGCCTTTACCCAGCCAGATACCCACCGGACCTATCACCACTAACGCCACCAGCGCGGTGATAAACAGCGTCAAGGTTGGCGTAAATACGGTTCTCAGCACCTGCGGCATGATGCGATCCACCGCGCGATGGATATAGCTCAGCGCCAGCACCGAGAAGATGACGGGGATCACGCTGGAGGCGTAGTTGAATATCGATACCGGCAGCACCCCGGCAAACCAGTAGGCCTGCACCGCGCCCGGCGCCCCGCTCGACAGTTGCTTAGCAGCATCAATCAAGGAGGGATACATTAAGCAGGCAACCACTGCCGCTGCCAGATATTCGTTAGTTTTAAACATCTTCGCGGCGGATACCGCGAGGAAAAACGGCAGGAACCAGAAGACGCCGCTGGCAATCATATCGATGACCATTACAGTGTCACTTTTTGCCGAGAGCAGATTCATGGCAATAAAACCGGCCAGCAAGCCTTTGATCATCCCCGCACCCGCGATAGCGGGCACGATGGGACCAAACACGCCGGACACCGTATCCATAAACAGCGAAACCAGCCCCCTCTTCGCTTTAGCAGGTGCCGCACCGGCTGGCTCAGCGGCCACGTCGCCGCCGATCTGTTGATACCAGTGATTCACCTGTGGGCCGATAATCACCTGGTACTGCTCGCTTTGCAGCTGTGCGCCCAATACCCCTGGTAGCTGGGTGACGGCCTGTTGGTTGATCTTCGCCTCATCCACCAGATCGAAGCGCAGACGCGTCATGCAGTGCCAGACCTTATTGATATTTTCTCGTCCGCCAACGCCCTGAATCAGCGCATTGATGATGGCTGGATTACTCATTTTCTGGCTCCTTATCTGCCTTGATGACGGCATGTTCAATGCTGAGGAAGTCTACGGGATGGCCGTGCATAAAAACAGACCAATGAAAAGTGACAATGCTCACATAACCTGTATAGAAAGGCGTTCATGAGAGAATTAACAGCAAATTGGTCTGGTTTTTTCGTCATTCAAAGCTTCAGCGCAGACCAAAATAAAGTGCTGGCAATTGATAAAAAAGAGCAGGAATAATAGTCCCCGCAATCTGCTTTTCAGTCAGCCGTCAGGAGCGACCATGACACCTACTTTAATCACCAACGTCGAATGTTTTATCACTCGTCCGGATCGTCACAATCTGGTGCTGGTCAAAGTCACTACCGATAAAGATATCGTCGGTTATGGCTGCGCCACGTTTCAACAGCGGCCGCTGGCGGTGAAAACAATGGTGGATGACTATCTAAAACCGCTGTTGATTGGGCGTGATGGCAACCACATTGAAGATCTGTGGCAGATGATGCAGGTGAACGCCTACTGGCGGAACGGTCCGGTAATGAATAACGCCATCGCCGGCGTGGATATGGCGCTGTGGGATATCAAAGGCCAGCTGGCGGGAATGCCGCTCTATCAGCTGTTCGGGGGTAAATCCAGGGACGCGATTGCGGTCTACAGTCACGCTGCCGGTGAGAGTATGGATGAACTCTATCCGCAGGTGGATGCCCTGCTCGAGCAGGGTTATCGCTATATTCGCTGCCAGCTCGGTTTTTACGGCGGTACGCCGCAGAATCTGCACGCTACCCGCGAACCGACACTGGGCGCCTACTACGATCAAGATGAGTACATGGCGAATACTGTCGCCATGTTTAAAGCGCTACGCGAGAAGTACGGTCAGCGTTTTCATATTCTGCATGACGTCCATGAGCGACTCTTTCCGCAGCAGGCTATTCAGCTGGCGAAGGCGCTGGAGCCTTATCAACCCTGGTTTTTGGAAGACATCGTATCGCCACAGCAGAGCGGTTGGCTAGCGCAGATCCGTGCCCACAGCAGCGTGCCGCTGGCGCTGGGCGAGCTGTTTAACAATCCGGCCGAGTGGCACGATGTGATCGTCAATCGCCAGATCGATTTTATCCGCTGCCATGTGTCACAAATTGGTGGCATTACGCCAGCGCTCAAGCTGGCGGTGCTTTGTCAGGCATTTGGCGTGCGTCTGGCATGGCACGGGCCGCCAGATATGACCCCTGTCGGCGTGGCGGTGAATACCCATCTTAATATTCACCTGCACAACGCGGCGATTCAGGAGTTTATCCCCGTGCAGGCGAATACCCTGGCGGTATTCCCCAATGCGCCGCAGGCGGAGGGCGGGTATATGTATCCGCTCGATCGTCCGGGCATTGGTATGCAGGTGGATGAAGCGGCGATGGCAACTTTCCCGGTGGTTTATCGCCCGCATGAATGGACGCAAAGCCGCCTGCCGAACGGCGCCATACACACGCCTTAACTGCCGCTGCGAAAGCGCAGGTTGTCGGCATTAAACGGCGTGACATAGGTACATTCATAATGGATGTCGATCACTTCACTTAATATCCAGACTTCGCTGCCCGCAAGAATGCCGCGATTAGTAATTTTCATGGCGGGGGTGCCGCGTTTGCAGCCGAGCAGCGCGGCCTGGGTTTTGTCCACCGCCACCGCCTGATAGTGAGTGAGAAAGTGGGACAGCGTGAGGCCTTTGCCGATCGCATAGCGTTGCAATGAGCTTTCAATCACCTGTGGATTAAGATCGGGAAAATGCGCCAGCGGCAGGCTGGAAGTTTCAATCTGCGTGCAGCGATCGTCCACATAGCGTAGGCGACAGAAGTACCACAGCCAATCATTTTCCCCGATGCCAAATACCTGCTGCTCCTCCTTGCCGGGCAGCCGTTTATGCAGGCTGAGCAGGCGATAGCGCATTTGGTCAAAGCGTTTTTCGGTAATAGAGTTGTAAACCAGCGGATTGCTGCGCGCATTCTCGCTAACGTAAATGCCCGAGCCCTGCACGATGCGAATTATGCCGATGCTGACCAGCTTTTTTAAGGCTTCCCGCACGGTGTAGCGCGAAACGCCGTACTCTTCGGCAAGTTCGCGCTCGGCGGGTAATTTATGCAACGGCTCGCTGGCAGTCTGGAAGATCTTGCTGAGCAGATCCTGAGTAATAAATTCCCGTTTTTTCATGGCTTCCATCAACGTTAGGGAAAAGAGCGTTTTTATTACGGGTTTAAAATGAGATCTAAATCACAAAATGGCTGTATTTTCGCCAATGAAAGTTTTAAGATCGCCATATCTTTTCCCCTCATCAACACTACTATAACCTTATGACAACGAACACTGTTTCACGCAAGGTTGCGTGGCTGCGCGTCGTGACGTTGGCCATTGCGGCTTTCATCTTCAATACCACTGAATTTGTTCCCGTCGGACTGCTCTCCGACATCGCCGACAGCTTCGGGATGCAGACCCCGGAAGTGGGCATTATGCTCACTATCTATGCTTGGGTAGTAGCGCTGCTGTCGCTGCCGTTTATGCTGCTCACCAGCCAGGTAGAGCGGCGCAAGCTGTTGATTGTGCTGTTTGTGCTGTTCATTGCCAGCCACGTGCTCTCTTTCCTCGCGTGGAACTTCACCGTGCTGGTGATAAGCCGGATCGGTATTGCTTTTGCCCATGCTATCTTCTGGTCGATCACCGCCTCGCTCGCCATTCGCGTGGCCCCGCCGGGCAAGCGTGCCCAGGCGCTTAGCCTGCTGGCTACCGGTACGGCGCTGGCGATGGTGTTGGGGCTGCCGATAGGCCGCATCGTCGGGCAATACTTTGGCTGGCGCACTACCTTCTTTATCATCGGGCTTGGCGCGCTGATCACCCTGCTCTGCCTGGCGAAGCTGCTGCCGAAACTGCCGAGTGAACACTCCGGCTCGCTGAAAAGCCTGCCGCTGCTGGTTCGCCGTCCGGCCCTGATGAGTATCTACCTGCTGACGGTCGTCGTCGTGACCGCGCACTACACCGCCTATAGCTACATCGAGCCGTTTGTGCAGCACGTGGCGGGACTGAGCGCCAGCTTCGCTACCGTCCTGCTGCTGATTCTGGGTGGCGCAGGGATCATCGGCAGTATCCTGTTTGGCAAGCTAGGCAACCAGCATGCCTCGGGGCTGGTGAGCGGCGCGATTGCCATTCTCACGATCTCACTGGTGCTGATGCTGCCCGCCTCGCACAGCACAACCTACCTCGCCGTGCTCGGGGTGTTCTGGGGCATCGCGATTATGATTATCGGCCTTGGTATGCAGGTGAAGGTTCTGTCGCTGGCGCCGGACGCCACCGACGTGGCGATGTCGCTCTTCTCAGGCATCTTTAACCTTGGCATCGGCGCGGGCGCGCTGGTGGGCAACCAGGTAAGCTTGCACTGGTCGATGGCTAACGTGGGTTACGTGGGCGCTGTCCCCGCGCTGGCGGCGCTGGTGTGGTCGGTGGTGATCTTCCGCCGCTGGCCCACGGTGCTGGAAGAGCACCCTGCGCTTGAAGAGCAGACCCAATAGCGTTTATGCCGGGTGGCGCTGCGCTGACCCGGCCTACGATGGGCACGGTGTGGATTTGTAGGCCCGCGTAAGCGCAGCGCCACCGGGCGTTACTATGAGAGTGGGTAGTTGGAGATAATCTCCAGCACCCCGTTAATGATAAACTGCACCCCCATGCACACCAGCAGAAAGCCCATCAGCCTTGATATGGCTTCAATACCGCTTTTTCCCACCAGCCGCATCACCGCCCCCGAACTGCGCAGGCAGCCCCAGAGGATCACCGCCACAATCAGGAAAATCAGCGGCGGCGCAACCAGGATCACCCAGTCCGGAAAGGTAGAGCTGTGACGCAGCGTGGAGGCCGAGCTGATAATCATCGCGATGGTTCCCGGCCCGGCGGTGCTGGGCATCGCCAGCGGAACGAAAGCAATATTAGCGTCTGGTTCCTCGATCAGTTCGGCCGTTTTGCTGCGGGCCTCTGGTGACTCATGCACTTTTTGTTGGGGGAAAAGCATCCGAAAACCGATAAAGGCGACGATCAGCCCGCCCGCAATACGCAGTCCCGGAATAGAGATGCCAAAGGTATTCATCACTACCTGCCCGGCATACCAGGCAACCATCATGATGGCAAATACGTAGACCGACGCCATCAGCGACTGACGATCGCGTTCGGCTTTGTTCATATTGCCCGCAAGCCCTAGAAACAGCGCCACGGTCGTTAACGGGTTCGCCAGAGGCAGCAGCACCACCAACCCCAATCCAATTGCTCTGAACAGATCCTGCATTAGCCGTACTCCTTAAGGCGGGATAGTTGCGCCTATTATATGCACAAAAGCCCTTCATGCGCAGTGGGAAATGCGGTAACCCAATGTATAACTGAGAGTTATTCATTATCGGTTTATTGCCAAAAAATCTATACATGAAACGTTTTAGCAAATTGTGGCATACGTTAATGCATTCAGTTGACTTATAGTTGCCCCGGCAATAATATCTGCCGTGACTAATCTACTTGCCGGGGCAACCATCGTGAAAAGCACCAGTGACCTGTTCAATGAAATTATCCCACTGGGCCGCTTGATCCATATGGTCAACCAGAAAAAAGATCGCTTATTAAACGATTACCTTTCGCCGCTGGATATAACGGCGACGCAGTTTAAGGTGCTCTGCTCTATCCGCTGTGCCAGCTGCATTACGCCGGTAGAGCTGAAAAAAGTGCTGTCTGTCGATCTCGGGGCGCTAACCCGAATGTTGGATCGACTGGTCTGCAAAGGCTGGATTGAACGCCAGCCTAATCCGCATGACAAGCGCGGCGTGCTGATCCAGCTCACCGCCGACGGCGCAGCGCTTTGTGAGCAAGGCCATAAATTAGTGGGGCAAGACCTGCATCAGGAACTAACAAAAAACTTAACGGCAGATGAAGTGGCAACCCTTGAGTACTTACTCAAGAAAATACTGCCGTAAACAGAAGAGGTATAATGATGTCCAGACGCAATAATGACGCCATTACTATTCATAGCATATTGGACTGGATCGAGGATAACCTGGAGTCACCGCTGTCGCTGGAGAAGGTCTCTGAGCGTTCAGGTTATTCAAAATGGCACCTGCAACGGATGTTTAAGAAAGAGACCGGGCACTCGTTAGGTCACTATATCCGCAGCCGCAAGCTTACTGAAATCGCACAGAAGCTTAAGCAGAGCAACGAGCCGATTCTCTATCTGGCAGAACGCTACGGCTTTGAGTCTCAGCAGACGTTGACCCGAACCTTTAAAAACTATTTCGACGTGCCGCCGCATAAGTATCGCATTACTAATATGCACGGTGAAGCCCGTTATCTGCTGCCGCTAAACCATTAAAACTGTTAATCGCCTGTATTTAGACGTATCGAGGAAATCATGAAGTTTACCGTCTCCGCCGCCCTTACTCTGCTGGTGCTGTTTTCTGGCAACAGCTTTGCGGAGCAGTCGCGCCCGAGTGAACAAAATCAGCGCGACGCGATGATTATGCCTTCCGCCCATGATCGGTCACCTTTTGACTTTAATCATATGGATTCAGGAAGTGATAAATCCGACGAGTTAGGCGTGCCCTACTACAACTGAGCACGGCTAATACGTTCTTGCCCCGCCCCGTGCGGGGCTTTTTTTTAACGCGCCGTGACCGACCGACGCAAACGAAAGCCAAAGATGTTGATGTAGAGGCCTGCCATGATCAGCGCAGCGCCCAACAGCTGTAGGCCGTTCAACGTCTCTCCCAGCAGTAACGCGGCGCTGGCCATTCCTACCACCGGCACCAGCAGCGAGAGCGGCGCAACGCGCCAGGTTTCGTACCGCCCGAGCAGCGTTCCCCAGATCCCATAGCCAATGATGGTGGCGACAAACGCCAGATAGACCAGTGACAGCACGGTAGTGATATCAATCTGCACCAGGCTTTGCAGCATCAGCGCGGGGCCATCAAAGATTAGCGAGGCGACCATAAAAGGGACTACCGGGATCAGCGCACTCCAGACTACCAGCGACATGACCCCCGGGCGCGATGGGTGCTGCATAATCTTTTTATTGAAAATATTGCCGCAGGCCCAGCTAAACGCGGCCGCCAGGGTGAGCATAAAGCCCAGTACGGTGACGTCCTGACCGTTAAGGCTAGACTCCGCCAGCACCAGAACACCAAAGACGGCCAGGGTAATTCCTAGCACCTGCTTTAGCTGAAGCCGCTCGCCGAAAGCTACCGCGCCGAGGACGATGGTAAAGAAAGCCTGCGCCTGCAACACCAGCGATGCTAGCCCGGCGGGCATGCCAAACTTGATGGCGCTAAACAGAAAGGCAAATTGACCAAAGCTGATAGTCAGGCCATAGCCCAGCAGCAGGCGCAGCGGCACCTTTGGCCGGGCGACAAACAGCAGCGCCGGGAAGGCCACCAGCACGAAGCGCAGACCTGCCAACATTAGGGGGGGCATATTATGCAGCCCGACCTTAATGACGACAAAATTAAGCCCCCAAACAACTACCACCAGTAACGCCAGCAGTCCGTCTTTCCGCGTCATACCTGCCTCTAAAGTTTAAATATTTGTAAAAATCTTACGTTATCTTAAAAATCTGTCGAGAGACAGATCACAATATTCGGTAGGTCAGCCTGTGCGGTGTCTCAGATCTGGTCGCTATACAGTGCGCTTTTGGCATGTTATTGCTGATAGCGAAAGCAAAAATAAAAACTACGCACTGTCGGATACAACATGATCACAACTCAGCAACGCTCCATTATCGCACTACTCGCTTCATCACTGCTGTTAACCATCGGGCGCGGCGCTACGCTGCCCTTTATGACGATTTACCTCAATAGCCAGTATGGCATGGCCGTAGATCAGGTTGGTTTCGCCATGACCGTGGCAATGACCGTCGGCGTCTTCTTTAGCCTCGGCTTCGGCATTCTCGCTGATAAATTTGATAAAAAGCGCTACATGCTGATCGCTATCACCACGTTTGTACTGAGCTTTATCGGCATTCCTCTTAGCCATAATGCGGTGCTGGTTGTGGTCTTCTTCTCGGTAATTAACTGCGCTTACTCGGTCTTCGCCACCGTTGTGAAAGCTTACTTCTCCGATACGCTGCCACCCGCGGCGAAATCAAAAGTGTTCTCGCTAAACTATTCATTTCTGAATATTGGCTGGACGGTCGGCCCACCGCTGGGCACGCTGCTGGTGATGCAGAGCAGCCAACTGCCTTTCTGGCTGGCGGCGGGCTGTGCCGCCTTCCCGCTGGTGTTTATTCAGATCTGGGTACAGCGCGTCAGGGTGAAGAGCGAGGAGGAGATCATCCAGCCCTGGTCGCCATCGGTTCTGCTTCACGATAAAGCGCTGCTATGGTTTACCCTCTCCGGCCTGCTGGCCTCATTCGTCAGTGGCTCCTTTGCCTCCTGCATTTCACAGTATGTTATGGCCGTAGCCGATAACGCCTTTGCGCAGAAGGTGGTAGCGCTGGTGCTGCCGGTCAATGCTGTTATCGTCGTCATGTTCCAGTATGTTATTGGCCGCTATCTGCAGGCCAGCAATATTCGTCCGATGATGGCCATCGGTACGCTCTGCTTCGTGATCGGGCTGCTCGGCTTTATGATCTCCGGTAGCCAGCTCTGGCTATGGGGCGTCTCCGCCGCCGTATTTACGGTTGGGGAGATTGTCTATGCGCCAGGGGAATACATGCTGATCGACCATATTGCCCCGCCGGGGATGAAAGCCAGCTACTTCTCAGCCCAGGCTCTCGGCTGGCTCGGCGCGGCGATGAATCCACTTGCCACCGGCATCATTCTGACTACCCTGCCAGGCTGGACGCTGTTTGCTATCCTGGCGGCAATCATCGTTCTGGCCTGGCTGATGATGCTGCGTGGGATGCAGGTCAGACCCTGGGATAGCGGTCTCCGTACGGCAAAAGCATAAAAAAAGGGGCAGGGATCCTGCCCCTTTTAACGCTTACCAGACCTGGTCCGCGATGGTGGTGACCAGGCGGACCTTGTCCCACTGCTGGGCCTCGGTCAGGCTGTTGCCCTCCTCCGTAGAGGCAAAACCGCACTGCGGGCTGAGGCAGATCTGATTGATATCCACATACTGGGCCGCTTCCTGAATGCGCGCCTTGATCCCTTCCGGGTTCTCCAGCTCACCGTTTTTAGTGGTAATCAGGCCCAGCACGACCTGCTGCTTGCCCGGACGGATAAAGCGCAGCGGTGCGAAGTCGCCGGAGCGGTCGTTGTCATATTCAAGGAAGAAGGCATCGACGTTAACCTGGCCGAAGAGCACTTCTGCTACCGGCTCGTAGCCGCCTTCAGAGATCCAGGTTGAACGGAAGTTGCCGCGGCAGACATGCAGGCCAATAGTTAAATCCTCCGGCTTGCCCTCCAGCGCCTTGTTCAGAACCCGGGCGTAGATGCGTGCCAGCTCGTCAGGATCTTCTCCGCGCTCGCGAACCTGGCGGCGCTGCTCGTCAGAGCAGAGGTAGGCCCAGACCGTATCGTCAAGCTGCAGATAACGGCAGCCAGCTGCATAGAAGGCGTGGATAGCGTCGTGCCACGTCGTCGCCAGATCGTCAAAATAGGCATCCAGATCCGGATAGACCGTACTGTCGATATCTTTCCGGCCTCCGCGGAAGTGCAGCACGCTCGGGCTAGGGATGGTCATCTTAGGCTGAGCGCTGCCGCTGATGCTCTGCAGGAAGCGGAAATCTTCCAGCATCGGATGATCGCCGAAGCCCAGCTTGCCGGTCACGCGTACGCCGTGAGCTTTGGTCTGGACACCGTTGAACTGAATGCCCGCGTCGGAATCGTAACGCTCTACGCCCTGCAGGCCATCAAAGAAATCAAAGTGCCACCAGGCGCGACGGAACTCCCCGTCGGTGACGACGTGCAGGCCGCAGGCGCACTGCTGCTCTACCACGTTGCGGATCGCGCTGTCTTCAACCGCACGCAGCTGGCCCGCATCGATTTCACCCGCGGCAAACTGAATGCGTGCCTGCTTAATGGCATCAGGACGCAGGAAACTGCCGACGACATCGGCGCGGAACGGGGAGTGGTGACGCTGCATGGTGATCTCCTTGCCGTCGGGTAATCATAACCCGACGTGATAGTTCATGATTTAAACGATTTAGCCTTCTGGACGGCTATATGTCTAAAAATATGTCACACTCCGCGCCTTGATGCAACCGAGAATAATTCACCAGACGTGAAAAATGCTCATGTTGCTAACGTTAATCACCGCTGGCGAATGAATATCCCTCATCTTCCCAGCCGGTGATGCCACCGATCATGATCTTTACCGGCAGGCCCAGACGCGCCAGCTTCAGGGCGGCGCGATCGGCACCGTTGCAGTGCGGCCCGGCGCAATAGACGACAAACAGTGTCCCGGCAGGCCACTCACGCATTTTCTCCTCGCTCATCTGGCTATGCGGGAGGTGCACCGCGCCAGGCAGATGGCGTTTAGCAAAGGCTTCAGCACTGCCAACCACGTGCAGCAGAGCAAAATCCTGCTGTTGGTGAGTGAGCGCATGATGGACGTCGGCGCAGTCGGTTTCAACGCTCAGGCGCTGTAGAAAATGGTGAACGGCTTGCTCAGCGGGGGCGGCGGGAAATTCGCTTACGTAGCTCATGGTACTTTCTCCTTGATTGTGTTAACGATTGTGTTAACACTACGCTATCGTAAACTTCATCGGCCCACCGCCCACCGCTATGCCAGAAAACGCCAGGATAATGACAACCTTACCTTCATCCCGACCGCTGGTGGTCGCCGTCGCCTATGACGGCCTCTGCACGTTTGAGTTTGGCATTGCCGTCGAGATCTTTGGCCTGCCGCGACCTGAGCTGGGCGAGAACTGGTATCGTTTTGCCGTGGCATCGGTAGATGAGGGCGAACTGCGCGCTACGGGAGGCATTCGGCTGGTAGCCGACGGCGGATTAGCGCTGCTGGCGCAGGCCGACACCATTATTATTCCCGGCTGGCGCGGCGCGGATAATCCGGTACCGGAGGCATTGTGTCAGGCGCTGCGCGAGGCTAATGACCGCGGCTGTCGGATCATGTCCATCTGTTCCGGCGTTTTCGTGCTGGCGGCGGCCGGACTGCTTAACGGAAAGCGGGCCACTACCCACTGGCGCTATACGCCGCTGCTGCGGGAGCGCTATCCCACTATCGAGGTGCTTGACGATGCGCTCTACTATCATGAAGGTAGCGTACTTACCTCGGCGGGAAGCGCAGCAGGAATCGATCTCTGTCTGCATCTGGTTCGCCTCGACTTCGGTACCGACGTCGCCAATAACGTTGCTCGTCGACTGGTCGTGCAGCCCCATCGCGACGGCTCGCAAAGTCAGCAGATCGCCCGGCCGGTCGCCAGATCGCGTGAGAGCCAGCGGCTCGGGCAGGTGTTTGATTATCTTCACAGTCAGCTTGCCGCCACGCACTCGGTGGCATCGCTGGCGAAGCTTGCAGGCATGAGTCCAAGGACCTTTTTGCGTCGTTTCGATGAGGCGACGGGGACCACTCCGGCGCGCTGGATCTTACAGGAACGTCTGACCCGTGCCCGAACGCTGCTGGCGAACGCCGATCTCAGTATGGAGGAGGTGGCTGCGCAGGCGGGCTTTGCTACGGCCGCGTCGTTGCGCCACCATTTTCGCCAGCGCTTTGCCGTGTCGCCCCGCGACTACCGTAAACATCAGGCATAAAAAAACCGCCAGTGATACTGGCGGCAAATGCTTGCATGGATAGATCTATTTTGGTCTGTACGATATCCCGTGATTGATCAATCGGAATAGCGGATCTGCCTTATCATCGCATAGCATTTCTTAACAAAGGTTAAACGACGCGGTTAACCTTTCTGGATACCCGTATCGATTTTCAAATAACGCATCAACCCTGTGGTCGCGCTCTTTTTCGCTTCGTCGTTTACCGCTACCAGATAGTAGTCTGTGGCTACCGCGTAGGGTGCTTTATCCGCTGGGTAGACCGCATATTTTAATACCAGCTTGCCATCCCGGCGTTGACACTCCATATCCCAACGACCCTGTTCTGCTGGCGAGATACCGCATTTCCCTGGACCATAGCTGTTTGAGAGATAGGAGTCGACGCGAGATTCAGCCTTCGTAATGTAAGCGGGTTTATTGTTGTACATAAAACCGGTACATACCGCCCCAGCCACGATAAGAAGCGGTAACGATAACAGCATTTTTCTTTTCATTTTGACAACCTAATTTTCCTACAGAAACCACCACGAATAGTATTATTCCTAAAAAAAGAAAATGTAACTACCTTAATTAGCGGTTTAGGCCACATCTGATTCCATCAGGTCCAAAAATAGAGCGCCTTTATGACAGAAGGATGAAACCCAGGCCAGCAAAAAGCCGCCCGTGGGCGGCTCATCTTAGAGAGGCCTTGTGCGATCGGGATCGTCGATATCCGGATCATCAATATCTGGATCGTCAAAATCGGGATCGTCAGGGTCAATAGGGTCGATATCATCTGGCGGATAACGGTCGGGATCGTCCCGGTCCGGTCGGTCAGACGGTAACGGGTCAAGAATATCGGGGCGTTCGGACATAGGACCTCCAGCACGATAAACTGCAGTAAAGGATGTTAGCGAAACGCTACTTTTTATCCTGTCTTGGTTTTTTGTTATCAGATTTCTCAGACCCTGACCGCCTTTCGGAATTCTTTGGCTGGTCTTTTGAAACGTTCAGGCTAACGCTTTTCATGGGTAACTCCAGGTAGGATGACAGCTTTTGCTGCACCTGGAGTATAGGTAAGCTTCGCCGATCCCACCAGCGAGGCGGCAGAGAGCGGCCCTGCACGACAAGCCACTGTTGTCATTAGAATGGATCTCGCCAGACTGGTTGCATTACTATGCTATGCTTGCAAAAACAAGGAGGTGCCATGTTTTCCTTTCTCAACACGCTTAAGCGGCTAATAAGCAATCAGCAAGAGACGCCGACTGCTCAGCCGAAATATTCAAATGAACAGCTTTTGCAATGGGCCACTGGCTGTATGCTAGAGGGGCTTCCGGATAAATTCTATGAAGCCAGGGTTACGTGTCAATGCAGTGAGAATGATGAAGGCCACCAGACCGTAAATATCTCTCACGAATTTAAGCTTACTGAAGAGTCAGAGTACGCAAAATTTTCCCCGCCAGACGATCTCTATGCAACCAACTGCATTGAACAGATCCTCACGGGTAAAAAATGGCAATATGCCGCCATCATTTTCAACCCGCAAACTACAAGGTTTGAATGGAAATAAAACCATTTGGGGAAGAAAAAACCGGGCATCGCGCCCGGTTCTGTTTCCAGCCTGAGTAGACTCTACGCGCTCAACCCCCGATTCACCAGCATCGGCTCAATCTTCGGATCGTGCCCACGCCACGCGCGATAAAGTTCAGCTAAATCAGAACTATTCCCGCGTGACAAAATTGCCTCCCGGAACCGCTGGCCGTTCTCGCGGGTCAGTCCGCCCTGCTCCACAAACCACTGGTAGCCATCATCGGCCAGCATTTGCGTCCAGATGTAGGCATAGTAGCCAGCAGCGTAACCGCCACCGAAGATATGGGCGAAATAGCTGCTGCGATAGCGCGGCGGCACCGCGCTTAAACCGAGCTTTTCCCGCTCAAGCACCTCGGCTTCAAAGGCAGCGACATCGCTCACCGCGGTTTTTGATGCCAGACTGTGCCAGTTCATATCCAGGAGTGCAGCGCTTAATAGCTCCGTCATATCGTAACCTTTGTTGAACAGCGCAGCCCGATGCATCTTCTCCTGTAGCGCCTGCGGCATCGGCTCCCCGGTTTGATAGTGGCGGGCATAGCGGGCGAAGACGTCGGGGTGGCTGGCCCAGTGCTCATTGATCTGTGACGGGAACTCGACAAAATCACGCGGCGTATTGGTTCCGGAGAGCGTGGCGTAGCGCTGGCTGGCAAAAAGACCGTGCAGGGTGTGGCCAAACTCATGGAATAGCGTGATGACATCATCCCATGAAATCAGTGCCGGGCCGCCTGCGGTGGGCTTCTGATAGTTACAGACGTTGTAGATAACAGGCCGGGTCTCTTGCAGCGTGGATTGCTCAACAAAGTTCCCCATCCACGCCCCGCCGCTTTTGCTATCGCGGGCGTAGAAGTCGCCGTAGAAGAGCGCCATGCCGGTGCCATCAGCGTCAAAAATCTCCCAGACGCGCACGTCCGGATGATAGACCGGTAGATCAAACCGCTCGACGAAGCTGAGGCCAAACAGCTGGCTGGCACTCCAGAACACCCCTTCAACCAGCACGGTATTGAGCAAAAAGTAGGGTTTGATCTGGGCGTCATCAAGGGCAAACTTTTCCCGGCGTACCTGCTCGGCATACCACGCCCAGTCCCAGGCTTCGGCGTTAAATCCGCCCTGCTGCTCGTCGATCACCCGCTGAATATCCGCCAGCTCCTGCTCGGCACGGGCGCGCGCCGCCGGAACGATATTGCGCATGAACGTCAGCGCTGCGGCGGGGGTTTGCGCCATCTGGTCAGCGGTTTTCCATGCCGCATAGTCCGGGAACCCCAGCAGCGCGGCCTGTTCGGCGCGGATCTGGGCCAGACGCAGCACGATAGCACGAGTATCGTTTTGATCGCCCTTTTCCGTGCGCGACCAGCCGGCTTTGAAGAGCTGCTCCCGCGTCTGACGATCGCGCAGCGCCGCCAGCGCAGGCTGCTGGGTGGTATTCAGTAGCGGGATAAGCCAGCGGTCTGAGAGACCCCGCTCCTCTGCGGCGGCCCGTGCCTGGGCTTTATCCCCCTCGCTCAGGCCATCGAGCTGCTGTTCACTCTCTACGATCAGGCCACCCACTTTACCCGCCGCCAGCAGATGCTGGTTAAACTGGCTGGTGAGCGTCGCCGCTTCGGTATTAAGACTTTTTAGCGCCTGCTTCTCAGCGCTACCGAGGGTCGCCCCTGCCAGAATAAAGCGCTGATGAATAACATCCGTTAGCCGTACCGATTCCGCGTCCAGCCCAAGCGTATGGCGCTGTTGCCAGACGGCATCGATACGGGAGTAAAGCGCGCTATCCAGGTAGATATCATTCGCCAGATCGGCCAGCTCTGCAGAGAAGGCTTCATCAAGCTGCTGAAGGTAGTCATTGGTGTGGGCGGAGGTCATGGCAAAAAAGAGGCTGGCGACCCGCGTCAGTAGCTGCCCGCTCTGCTCCAGCGCCAGAATGGTGTTATTGAAATCCGCCGGTGTCGTCGCCTGAGCGATGGCGCTGATCTCAGCGCGCTTTTGTCTTACCCCTTCGTCAAAGGCGGGACGATAGTGGCTATCGTCAATCATATCGAAGCGCGGAGCCAGATAAGGCAGCGTGCTTTCGCGTAATAAAGGATTTGTTACCGACATTTCAACTCCTTAAACATTGTCGTTTACCGCAGGCTCTTAACCCATGCTATCGTAATAACACACAAAAAGCGTTGAGGAACAGAATGATGATTATTTTAGTAACCGGGGCAACGGCAGGGTTTGGCGAAAGTATTACCCGCCGTTTCGTTGAGAACGGTCATAAAGTGATTGCTACCGGCCGTCGTCAGGAGCGTTTGCAGAGCCTGAAAGATGAGCTGGGCGATAGCGTTCTGACCCTGCAGCTGGACGTACGCAACCGCGCCGCTATCGAACAGGCGCTGACCTCCCTCCCTGCCGAGTGGCGCGATATCGACGTGCTGGTCAACAACGCCGGACTGGCGCTGGGCCTTGAGCCTGCGCATAAGGCCAACGTCGAAGACTGGGAGACAATGATCGATACCAACAATAAGGGGCTGGTCTATATGACCCGCGCCGTGCTGCCGGGGATGGTGGAGCGCAACCGCGGCCATATCATCAATATCGGCTCAACCGCAGGCAGCTGGCCCTATGCGGGCGGTAACGTCTATGGCGCCACCAAGGCCTTTGTACAGCAGTTCAGCCTTAACCTGCGTACCGATCTGCATGGTACGGCGGTGCGGGTAACGAATATCGAGCCGGGTCTGGTCGGCGGAACGGAGTTCTCCAACGTACGCTTTAAAGGCGACGATGATAAAGCCGGCAAAACCTACGAAAATACCAACGCGTTGAGCGCAGAGGATGTCACTGAAGCCGTCTGGTGGGTCGCGACTCTGCCGAAACACGTTAACATCAATACGCTAGAGATGATGCCGGTTAGCCAAACCTGGGCTGGCCTGAGCGTACATCGCAGCTGATATTTCCCTCCCGGCCTGCGGGCCGGGTATGGGATGCAGATCAAATAGATGGTATGGTAGGCCAGTCACTATTCTATTAAGTATGAGCGCATGGCCGTCGAAACCCACCTTAATCCTGTATTGCCCGTCAATCAGCAAATTTACCGTATCCTGCGCCAGGATATCGTACATTGCCTGATCCCCCCCGGCACACCGTTGTCGGAGAAAGAGGTGTCGGTGCGATTTGACGTCTCGCGCCAGCCGGTTCGTGAAGCCTTTATTAAGCTGGCTGAGAATGGCCTTATTCAGATCCGCCCCCAGCGCGGCAGCTACGTAAATAAGATCTCCATGACTCAGGTCCGCAACGGCTGCTTTGTCCGCCAGGCGATTGAGTGCGCCGTCGCCCGTCGGGCCGCGACGCTGATCACCGACAGCCAGCGCTATCAGCTGGAGCAGAACCTCCACCAGCAGCGGATCGCTATCGACCACAAGCAGCTTGATGATTTTTTCCAGCTTGACGACGAGTTTCATCAGAAGCTGGCGCTGATTGCCGACTGCCAGCTGGCGTGGGATACGGTGGAAAACATCAAGGCAACCATCGACCGGGTGCGCTATATGAGTCTCGATCACGTCTCCCCGCCCGAGAAGCTGCTGCGCCAGCATCAGGCCATCTTTGACGCACTGGCGAAGCATGACGTTGAGGGGGTGGATAAAGCGATGACGGCGCATCTGGAGGAGATTGGCGAGACGGTACAGCTAATCCGCCAGGAGAACAGCGACTGGTTTAGCGAGGAGTAGTCATCGGCTGTGGTGAGATGTAGGCCGGGTAAGGCGTTAAGCCGCCACCCGGCGTAACGGGCTGATGCGGCTATGTCGGGCGGCGCTTCGCTTGCCCGACCTACAATTTAACGCTGACTTTGGATGTATTGCGCCACGGTGGCTTTCGCCCCCTGCGCCAGCAGCTGCTGATAGGCCTGCTGCACCTGCTCCACAAAAGCACGCTCCTGCGGCAGCTCTTTGCCAAAGATCGCTTCGATACCCAGCAGCGCCATTACGCGGGGTTCGCCCTCTTCGCTGCCGTTAACCGCCTGCTGAATTGTAGACAGCAGCGGATCGCTGACCTCAATTGCCTGCCCCTGTTCATCAACGCCGCCGACGTAGCGCATCCAGCCCGCCACGCCCAGCGCCAGCAGAGAGAAATCGCTCTTGTGCACCAGATGCCAGCGCACGGAGTCCAGCATACGCTGGGGCAGCTTCTGGCTACCGTCCATTGCAATCTGCCAGGTGCGGTGGCGCAGCGCCGGGTTGCTGTAGCGGGCAATGAGCAGATCCGCATAGTGAGCCAGATCGACGCCCTTCACCTTCAGCGTCGGCGCCTGCTCGTTTAACATCAGCACATGCGCGGCGAGGCGGTAGTTTTCATCCTCCATACACTCGTTAATGTGCTGGTAACCGGCCAGATAGCCGAGATAAGCGAGGAAAGAGTGGCTACCGTTGAGCATTCTCAGCTTCATCTCTTCGAACGGCACCACGTCGGTGACCAGCTCCGCACCCGCCCTCTCCCATTCCGGACGTCCGGCAACGAAGTTATCCTCCACCACCCACTGCCGGAACGGCTCGCAGGCGACGCCCGCCGGATCCCGTACGCCGGTCAGCTGCTCGATTTTGTCGAGCGTATCGGCAGTCACCGCCGGAACGATGCGGTCCACCATCGTTGATGGGAAGGTGACGTGTTGCGCGATCCATTCTCCCAGCTCAGCGTCTACCGCGCGGGCGTAGGCGCAAACCACGTTGCGCACCACGTGACCGTTTTCCGGCATGTTATCGCAGGACATCACGGTGAAGGCTGGCAAGCCAGCGGCCTTACGGCGGGCCAGCGCTTCAACAATGACGCCCGGTGCGGATTTCGGCTGCTGCGGGTTTTGCAGATCGGCGACGATCAGCGGGTGATCGAGCATCAGCTCACCGGTGGCAGGCGCATGGCAGTAGCCTTTCTCGGTAATGGTCAGAGAAACAATCGCTACTTGCGGTTCGCATAGGGCGGCAAAAACGGTTTCCAGCCCGTCGACCTGGGCGTGCAGTGCGCGTTTAACTACGCCAACCACCCGCGCGGTCCAGGCATCGGCGGACATCTCCGCCACGGTATAGAGGTTATCCTGCTGCTTAAGATCGGCAATCTGCTGCTCACCGCCGATCAGGTTGACCTCGCAGTATCCCCAGTCGCTGTTATGCTCTGCCGCCAGGATATCCGTGTAGACACCCTGATGGGCGCGGTGAAATGCACCAAAACCTAAATGGACGATACGCGGAACCAGTTTGGTGCGATCGTAGCCAGGCAGCGTAGCCTTTGCCGTTAAGAGCGTGTTTTGCATTATATAACCTATGGTTTATTAAGATCGGGACAGGTTGAGAGTAACGCTTGTATGGTTGTATGCTTTGACCTGAATTAAGCTTTTTGCAATTGGTATAACATCATAGGGAAGTTATGTGACAGGCGGCCTCCTTGCCGCCAGAGGGAATGAGAGAGTGAATTAATGCTTTTGCCACTGCTGATATTCACGTTTTAACCGCTGCGGCGCCGTTTCCGGCATCATAAGCAGGCCAATCACCGAGATGACGCCCAGAACAGCCACATAGGTAGCCAGCCCGTAATAGTGCCCTTCAGTGACCTGTAGGATCTTCACTGCGACTAAGCCGAGGATACCGCTACCGATTAGCGACCCCATCTGCCAGATCAGTGCGATACCGCTGCAGCGAATATGCGTTGGGAAAAGCTCAGGGAAATAGGAGGCTTGTGGCGCGTAGCACATGCTATGCCCTACGCTGAGAACCAGGATCATTACCAGCTGCGTTAACCAGAAACTGTCCTGATTAATTGCAAGGAAGAAGGGAACAATCATAATCACCTGCAGCAGCGCGCCCATAATATAAACCGGCTTGCGGCCAATCTTATCGCACAGGGAACCCATCAACGGTATGGCAAAGATCTCCAGAATGACCGCTACAATCATGGTTTCCATCAGAATATTGGCATCGAGATTATTAGCCTTACCGTAGGCAAGGACGATGACGGTAAACATCGCGAAGGTACAGGCTTCAATCAGCTTGGCACAGACGCCTTTAATAACGATCCCCGGGAAGTCGCGAATAACTTCCACCAGCGGACGCGACTCTTCGGCTTTGGTTTCACGAATTTGAGCGAATACCGGCGACTCATCAATTTTCAGGCGGATAAACAGGCCAACGATCACCAGCAACAGGCTCAACAGGAACGGAATACGCCAGCCATAGTCCATCATCGCTTCCGGAGAGAGGGTTGCATTAAGCAGCGCAAACAACGCTAACGGCAGCAGAAAGCCCACCGGTGCGCCTATCTGTACCCAGCTGGCGAAAAAGCCGCGGTGTTTCGGCTCTGAATATTCCGCCGTCATCAGCACTGCCCCGGCCTGCTCGCCGCCAACACCAAACCCTTGCAGCACACGAATGAAAATAAGCAGTACCGGTGCCCAAATACCAATTTTTTCATAGGTCGGTAACAGCCCAATACAGAACGTACCCAAGCCAACGATTAAGATAGTAATAACCAGCGCTTTTTTGCGGCCAACCTTATCGCCAATATGACCGAACACAATTCCGCCTAACGGTCTTGCTAAAAATCCCACCGCGTAGGTAGCAAACGCGGCCAGCGTACTAATTAACGGATCGCTGCTGGGGAAAAACAGATGCCCGAAAAAGAGTACCGCAGCGGTACCGTAGGCAAAGAAATCATAATATTCAGCAGCGGTACCAATTGCCGAGGCAGAGGCAACCCGGCGAATGATGGGTTTATTATCTACGCCGTTTTTAATATCAACTGAACTAACCATAAATATGTACCTATGTAGGGTATAGGGTTAATTAACTTTCTGACCGTGTGTCGTTAAAACTTACCAGTTCCACAGCGTGCCGTCTTCGAGGCGGGCTACCGGCAGGTAGGCAGGATCGTAGGGATATTTCGCCGCCAGCTTCTCGTCAAACTCTATGCCGAGACCAGGCTTCTCGCCGGGGTGCATATAGCCGTTGTCGAAGGTCCAGCTATTCGGGAAGACCTCCAGCATCTGCTCGGAGTAGCCCATGTACTCCTGCACGCCGAAGTTCGGTACCCAGAGGTCGAAGTGCAGCGCCGCCGCATGGCAGATCGGCGAGAGATCCGACGGGCCGTGAGAGCCAGTACGCACCTGGTAGAGCGAGGCGAAGTCGGCGATACGGCGCATGCCGGTAATGCCACCCGCGTGGGTAATGGTGGTGCGGATATAGTCAATCAGCTGCTCTTCGATCAGCTGCTTACAGTCCCAGATGCTGTTGAAGACTTCACCTACCGCGATTGGGGTTACCGTGTGCTGGCGGATCAGGCGGAAGCACGCCTGGTTCTCGGCCGGGGTCGGATCTTCCATCCAGAACATGCGGAACTCTTCAATGCTCTTGCCGAAGCGCGCCGCCTCAATGGGCGTCAGGCGATGGTGCATGTCGTGCAGCAGGTGCTCGTTAAAGCCAAACTTGCTGCGTACCGCGTCAAACAGCTTCGGCGTGAAGTCGAGGTACTTCTCCGTTGACCAGAGCTGCTCTTCCGGCCACTGGCCTTTGGTGGCAGGCTCGTAGGCCAGCCCTTTACCTTTAGACATACCGTAGGTAGTTTTCATTCCCGGCACGCCGCACTGAACGCGAATGGCTTTGAACCCCATCTCTTTATGGCGGGCGTAATCTTCCAGCACGTCGTCAATGCTGTGGCCGGTGGTGTGGCAGTAGACCATCACCCCTTCACGGGAGGCACCGCCCAGCAGCTGATAGAGCGGCATGTTGGCCGCTTTGGCTTTGATATCCCACAGCGCCATATCGATAGCCGAGATAGCGGACATGGTGACCGGACCACGACGCCAGTAAGCGCCCTTGTAGAAGAACTGCCAGATATCTTCGATGCGATGTGCATCGCGGCCAATCAGCTGCGGGCAGAGGTGATCCCTAAGATAGGACGCTACGGAGAGCTCACGCCCGTTCAGCGTGGCATCGCCCAGACCGACAATCCCCTCGTCGGTGGTAATTTTTAGGGTGACAAAATTGCGCCCCGGACAGGTAACAAATGCTTCAGCCCCTACAATCTTCATCTTCTGATCCTTTACATCTCGGTTGCGATGGAGAGAATCTACGCAACTGAGCTACTACCATACAAGTATGATGATCGTAAAACTGTCCCTGGATCACAAAAAAAGGCGCTATGCGCGCCCCCATCCTGCCACGATAATCAGCATCCCGCAGAGCGCTACCAGCGCACCCAGCCAGTCATAAACGCTGAGCTTGACGCCATCCACGACCCGCAGCCAGATTAGCGCGGTGCAGACATAGACCCCGCCGTAGGCGGCGTAAACGCGTCCGCTGGCGGCGGGATGAAGCGTTAGTAGCCAGACAAAAGCCGCCAGCGCCACGCCGGCTGGGATCAGCAGCAGCGGACTTGCTCCCCTTTTCAGCCACAGCCAGGGCAGAAAGCAGCCGACAATCTCGCATAACGCGGTAATAAAAAAGAGCAGCGTGGTATTAAGAACGGCGGTATTAAACATTAAAGATAACGGCCTTATATCGTCTAAGAAGAATGGTGTAGAATAACGTGAGACCGGAGCCACGTCCTCCCTGGCGAAACAAGGAATAACAATGAACATGACCTTTAGTAAACGCCTGTGCCTGGCGGCTATGCTGACGCTAAGTGCTGGCATGATGAGTGCCGCAGCCAATGCCGATACCAATAAGCTTATCATTGAGTCCGGCGACAGTGCCCAGAGCCGCCAGCAGGCCGCGATGGAAAAAGAGCAGTGGAACGACACCCGCAATCTGCGCCACAAGGTGAACACGCGCGTGGAAAAAGAGTTTGATAAGGCTGATGTGGCCTTCGACGCTCGCGATAATTGCCAAAAGAGCGCCAATGTTAACGCCTACTGGGAAGAGAATACGCTGCGCTGCCTCGACCGCCGCACCGGGCGGCCAATCGGGCAGTAACCTTAGTAGTAGGCGATCGTATTTTTGATTGCGTACTTATGCTCAACGGCAGGCGTCACGCTTTCATCCACGATGGTTAATGAGCAGCTCACCGGGTTGTCATGACGATCGTATTCACAGGCCTGCTTCACGCTGCCGATAGGCTTATCGTTCAGCGTGCTGACGCCGGTATAGTCGAGCTTTTTGCGTCTGTCCGTTGAGGGCGTTGATTCCACGGACAGATGCATCTCCTTGCTGGTGGTCGATTTACCGAGCGGATACCCTTCCGCATCGTACTGGTAGTTAATCTGTAACTCCTTGCCGCGGGCAAGGACCACAAACCCCTTCTCATCCGTATCCCAGGTTACGCCCGCCGAGGGGAACTCCGCCAGCTGGCATTTACCCTGCAAGCGCAGGCGCTTCTCATGGGTTACAGCATCAACATAGAAGTTGGCATTGAGCACCAGAGCCAGTCCGGTATTGTTATCCACGTCGTGAAGCTCCAGCGTATCGAAACAGCCCTCCTGCGAGAGCGAGCCGGTTACGCGTTTTGATACTTCACCCTTCTCATTGAGCAGCGTCTGGCTAAAATCTTTCACCGGGCCACGCAGCGGGTCAAAGTCAAACTCATTGGAGAAGCTGGCCATCTCCGGCGTAAACGACACCGGCGCTTTGCCGTCATCGCATCCGGTCAGCGCTGCCGCCACCGCCGCCAGCATCATTAACTTTTTCATAAATTTCCCACCCGTTGCACCCTATTAAAGCATCTTAGCAAATTCAGTAATTTATGTAACATCATCCCTTTGTATTACCTGTGCAGCCTAACCGTGACCACGCGCACCTTTTTTGCTCAACGCTGCGCAGGCCGGGTGCAGCCATAACCTCGCCGCCACGTAAAATTATTAAAATATTATTATTTAACAATACATTAAAAACTGGCACGCCGCTTGCTATTTGAATTCCATCTTGTATACCAGATGGAATTGCCCACTATGACAATAATGATCGGCCAGACCCTGAAGGGGTGGCAGCAGCAGATCCAACAGCAGCATGGCGACGCTCTTTCCCTACTGACGGCGCACCTGGCGGCCCTCTCTACTGATGATAGTGCATGGATCACCCTCGCTACGCCCGAGCAGATCGCCGCCCAGCTGGCAGCGCTAACGCCCCGCTACCAGCAAAACCCTGCGGCGCTGCCGCTGTATGGCATTCCCTTCGCAGTAAAAGACAATATCGATGCGGCTGGATTTCCCACCACGGCGGCCTGCCCGGCGTTTCGCTATATTGCCGAGCAGGACGCCACCACGGTTGCCCAGCTTAAAGCCGCCGGGGCGATTGTCATTGGCAAGACCAACCTCGACCAGTTTGCTACCGGCCTGGTGGGGACTCGCTCTCCGTGGGGCGCGGTGAGCAACAGTTTTAATCCTGAGTATGTCAGCGGCGGCTCCAGCTCCGGCTCGGCGTCCGTGGTCGCGCGCGGCCTGGTCCCCTTTTCACTGGGGACTGACACGGCAGGTTCCGGCCGGGTGCCCGCCGGTTTTAATAACATCGTCGGGCTGAAACCCACCAAAGGCTGGTTCTCAGCCAGCGGCGTGGTTCCGGCCTGCCGCCTTAACGATACCGTCTCGGTATTCGCCCTGACCGTCAGCGATGCCTGGACTATCGCCGAGGCGGCAGCAGGCTACGATGCCCGCGACGCCTACTCCCGCCACGCACCGGCCACCGCGCCCGCCGCGCTGCCTGAGCGCCCGGTGTTTGCCGTTCCCGACACGCTGCAATTTTTTGCTGACGCTCAGGCTGAAGAGGCGTGGGAGCGCGCCCTTGAGCAGCTGCGCAGCTGCGGCGTAACGCTGAAAACCATCGACTTCACGCCGTTCGCCGAGCTTGCCGCCCAGCTCTATCAGGGACCGTGGGTTGCCGAGCGCACCGCGGCTGTAGGAGACATTATCGAACGCCCGGAAGAGATGGATCCGACGGTGTATCAGATTGTCGCCGGAGGCAGTCGCTACAGTGCGGTGGAGGCCTACAAAGCCGAGTATCTGCGTGCCGAACTGGCCCGTAAAATTCAGCAGACGCTGGCCGAGGTTGATGCGCTCGTCGTTCCCACCTCGCCGACCATTCGCACCAGGGAGGAGATGCAGCAGGAGCCGATCCGCTACAACTCGGAGTTTGGCACCTACACCAACTTTACCAACCTGGCCGATCTCAGCGCGCTGGCCCTGCCCGCGCCGTTCCGCGCCGACGGCCTGCCCGCCGGGATCACTCTGCTCGCTCCCGCCTGGCACGATCGTGCCCTGGCTAGCTTCGGCGTCCGCTGGCAGCAGCTGAGCGGCCTGAGCCTGGGCGCGACCGGTACCCGCCTCCCCGCAGACCAGGCCGCGCTGCCTCTCTCAAAGGATCACGTGCGTATCGCGGTCGTCGGGGCGCATCTGCGCGGTATGCCGCTCAACCACCAGCTGATTAATCGCCGGGCGGTATTTGTCGGGACCAGCGAAACCGCAGCCTGCTACCGCCTTTACGCCCTGGCCAATACCCAACCGGCAAAACCCGGTCTGGCCCGGGCCAGCAGCGGCGAATCTATTCAGGTTGAGCTGTGGGATATCCCGCTGGCGCGCTTCGGGGAGTTTGTCGCCGAGATCCCGGCTCCGCTGGGGATCGGCTCTCTGGAGCTGGCCGATGGCCGCTGGGTGAAAGGTTTTATCTGTGAGGGTGCGGCGCTTGGCGACGCGCAGGACATTACGGCTTACAAAGGCTGGCGGAACTGGCTCGCCAGCAAGGAGACCCAGCATGTTTGATCGCGTACTGATTGCCAACCGGGGCGAAATCGCCTGCCGCGCTATCCGCACCCTGCAACGTCTGGGGATCGTGAGCATCGCCGTCTACTCCGACGCGGATAAAAACGCCGAGCACGTCAAGGCGGCGGATATTGCCCTGCCGCTCGGCGGCGAGAAGGCCAGCGATAGCTATCTGCGCATCGACAGCATTATCGACGCCGCTAAGCAAAGCGGCGCCCAGGCTATCTGGCCTGGCTACGGCTTTCTCTCTGAGAGCCTGGCCTTTGCCGACGCCTGCGAGCAGGCGGGTATCGTCTTTGTTGGCCCCACGGCGCGGCAGATCGGCGAGTTTGGTCTCAAGCACCGGGCGCGGGAGTTAGCTGCCCAGGCGGGCGTGCCGATGACGCCGGGTACCGGCCTGCTAAATAGCCTCGACGAGGCGCTGCGGGCCGCAGAGGAGATTGGCTACCCGGTGATGTTAAAAAGCACCGCGGGCGGGGGTGGGATCGGTTTGACCCGCTGCGCCGACGCCGAGGCGTTGCAGTTGGCGTGGGAGAGCGTCCGCCGTCTGGGCGAGCAGTTCTTCAGCGACGCAGGGGTGTTTATTGAGCGCTGCATCGATCGCGCCCGCCACGTCGAGGTGCAGATCTTCGGCGACGGCCTGGGCAACGTCGTGGCCCTCGGCGAGCGTGACTGCTCCCTGCAACGCCGCAATCAGAAGGTGGTGGAAGAGACCCCCGCGCCGGGATTACCAGAACCTACCCGCACCGCGCTGCTCGCCTCTGCCGTTGAGCTAGGCAAGCTGGTGAACTACCGCAGCGCGGGCACGGTGGAGTATATCTATGACGCTGAGCAGGATGCATTCTACTTCCTTGAGGTCAACACTCGACTCCAGGTAGAGCATCCGGTCACCGAGTGCGTTACCGGTCTCGATCTGGTTGAGTGCATGCTGCGCGTCGCCGCCGGGGATAGCATCGACTGGGAACGGCTCCAGCGCCCACCGCTGGGCGCGGCGATTGAGGTACGTCTGTATGCTGAAAATCCACTGAAGAATTTCCAGCCGAGCCCTGGCGTTCTGACTCACGTTAGCTTCCCGGAGAACGTGCGCGTCGACAGCGGCGTGACCACCGGCAGCGAGGTCTCCGCTTTCTACGATCCGATGATCGCCAAACTGATCGTCCATGCACAGACGCGTGATCAAGCCCTGGTTAAGCTGCGCGAGGCGCTGGACGCCACTCAACTGCACGGCATCGCCACTAATCTTGACTACCTGCGACAGATTGTCGCCAGCGAAGCCTTCACGCAAGGCAGCGTCTGGACGCGGATGCTCGACACCTTTATGCCCGCCACGGCGGCCATTGAGGTCGTGCAGCCCGGCACCTGGAGCAGCGTACAGGATCACCCTGGCCGACCGGGCTACTGGGACGTCGGCGTCCCGCCCTCGGGCCCGATGGACGATTTTGCCTTCCGCCTCGCTAACCGCATCGTCGGCAACCACGCCTCCGCCGCCGGGCTGGAGTTTACCCTGCAAGGCCCGACCCTGCTGTTTCACAGCGATACCACCATTGCCCTCACCGGCGCCGACTGTCATGCCGAGCTTGACGGCCAGCCTGTCGCGTACTGGCAGCCGGTGGCGGTCAAAGCAGGGCAGACGCTGGTGCTGGGCCGCGCCCAGTCCGGCTGCCGCACCTATCTTGCCGTGCGCAACGGTATTGATGTGCCCTGCTATCTTGGCAGCCGCGCCACCTTTGCCCTCGGTCAGTTTGGCGGCCACGCCGGACGCACGCTGAAGGTGGCCGATCTGCTGCCTATCTCCCGCCCGGAGCTGGCCGCCTGCACCACGCCCGCGCCGGAGCGGGATCCGCAGCCGCTGGCCGCCGGGCTGATCCCGGAGTATGGGGAGAACTGGCACATCGGCGTACTCTATGGCCCCCACGGCGCGCCGGATTTCTTTACCCAGGAATCTATCGACGAGTTCTTCGCCAGCGAGTGGCAGGTGCACTACAACTCTAACCGTCTCGGCGTACGCCTGACCGGGCCGAAACCCGCGTGGACTCGGCCCGACGGCGGTGAGGCAGGCCTGCATCCGTCCAACGTCCACGACTGCGAGTACGCCATCGGCGCGATCAACTTTACCGGCGACTTTCCGGTGATCCTCACCCGCGACGGCCCCAGCCTCGGCGGCTTTGTCTGCCCGGTGACCATTGCCAAAGCGGAGCTGTGGAAAGTAGGCCAGGTGAAGCCTGGGGATCGCCTGCGCTTCTATCCGATAAGCGTTGAGGAGGCGGTAGCGCTGGAGAAAGCTCAGCACCGCATCGTCGAGACGCTGGAGCCTGCCGAAACGCTGCCCGCGTTTGCTACCCCATCGCTGGCGGATCGCGACGGGGCCTCCGCCGCCGCGCTGGTCTCTATTCCGGCCAGCGGCGCGGCGCCCGCCATCTGCTATCGCCAGGCGGGCGATAACTACATTCTGATCGAGTATGGCGATAACGTGCTCGATCTCGCCCTGCGCCTGCGCGTCAGCCTGCTGATGGAGCAGCTTCAGGCTCTGGCCCACCCGGGTATCAAAGAGCTCTCTCCTGGCGTGCGCTCGCTGCAGATACGTTACGACAGTCTGGTTATCAGCCAGCCATCGCTGGTGAAGATGTTGCTGGATATTGAAGGCCGTCTGGGCGACGTCAGCGAGATGAAGGTGCCGTCGCGCATCGTCTGGATGCCGATGGCCTTTGAGGACAGCGCCACCCTTGGCGCGGTCAGCCGCTATCAGGACACGGTGCGAGCCAGCGCCCCCTGGCTGCCGAACAACGTTGACTTTATTCAGCGCATTAACGGCCTGGCGGATCGTAACGCGGTGCGCGACACCATTTTCGACGCCAGCTACCTGATCCTCGGCCTCGGCGACGTCTACCTCGGCGCGCCCTGCGCCGTACCGGTGGATCCGCGCCACCGCTTGCTGAGTTCGAAATATAACCCGGCGCGCACCTTTACCGCCGAGGGGACGGTAGGCATTGGCGGGATGTATATGTGCATCTACGGCATGGACTCGCCCGGCGGCTACCAGCTGGTGGGCCGCACCCTGCCTATCTGGAACAAATTCCTCAGAAACAGCCAGTTCAAGCAGGACGAGCCGTGGCTGCTGCGCTTCTTTGACCAGGTCCGCTTCTACCCGGTCAGCGAGGAGGAGTTGGATCGCCTGCGGGACGATTTCCGCGAAGGTCGGGCCACCATCCGCATTGAGGAGACGGAGTTCGACTATGCCGAGCATCTGCGTTTCCTTGCGCAGAACGCGACTGACATTGCCCAGTTCCGCGAACGTCAGGCCGCCGCCTTTAGCGAAG
Organism: Pseudescherichia sp.; assembly: GCF_032052675.1. Classification (NCBI taxonomy): domain Bacteria; kingdom Pseudomonadati; phylum Pseudomonadota; class Gammaproteobacteria; order Enterobacterales; family Enterobacteriaceae; genus Pseudescherichia; species Pseudescherichia sp. The sequence goes on along the minus strand of NZ_DAMBWA010000002.1, from coordinate 102,009 downwards.
AGGTCGCCCGCTGGCAGCTGGATGAGCAGCCGCAGCCCGAGGAGATTGTGCTACCTGTAGCCGACGCGGTGGACGACGGCGCGCTGGCGGTGAATGCCGATATGAACGGCAACATCTGGAAGGTGCTGGTCCAGGCTGGCGATGAGGTTATCGCCGGCCAGCCGCTGGTCATTGTCGAGGCGATGAAGATGGAGCTGGCGATCCACGCCCCGCAGGCGGGCCGCATCAAGCGCATCAGCTGCCAGCCGGGCCGCCCGGTAAGCCCTGGCGATGCCCTGCTCTGGCTTGAGCAGTGAGCATGAGCGGCAAGCCGGGGCTGGCGGAGCGCATCTACCGCGCGCTGAAAAATGAGATTTTCACTTTTCAGCTGATGCCGGGGGATCGGTTTAGCGAGAGCGAGGTTGCCGGGCGGATGGCAGCCAGCCGGACCCCGGTGCGCCAGGCGCTCTACTGGCTGGAGCACGAGGGCTACGTCGAGGTCGCCTCGCGCAGCGGCTGGCAGGTAAAGCCGTTCGACTTCGCCTGGTTCGAGGCGCTGTACGATCTGCGGATCGTGCTGGAGCGCGAGGCGGTACGCCGCCTGTGCGGGATGCCCCCCGGCACCTGCGCCGAGCATCTCGCTCCGCTGATTGCCTTCTGGGTGGATGCCTTACCGCTGGAAGACGGTCTGGCGGTCTCGCCCCATGACGAGCAGTTTCATACCGCGCTGGTGGCAGCAACGGGCAACAGCGAGATGACCCGGGTGCACGTCGATCTGACGGAGAAGATACGCATTATTCGCCACCTCGACTTTACGCGGGACGATCGAGTGGCAGCGACCTATCAGGAACACGGGCGTGTGCTACGCGCCATTTTGACACAGCAGACAGAGGAGGCGCAGCGGATCCTGACCGACCACATATTACAGAGCAAAGCGGTGGTCAGAAAAATCACACTACACAGGCTTCAGCAATCGCGGCTACCGCCGGTTTCATCGCAGATATAACGCAATAATTCTCTTACACTTTTAGGGGTTAATGATGAAAAGACGTTCGTTAATTAAAGCCTTTGCCCTCTCCGCCACTATGGTCGGCATGGGGATCTCCTGGCAGGCCTGGGCCGCCGACACCATTAAGGTGGGCATTATGCACTCGCTCTCCGGCACGATGGCGATCTCCGAAACGCCGCTGAAAAACGTCGCGCTGATGACCATCGATGAGATCAACGCCAACGGCGGCGTGCTGGGGAAAAAGCTGGAGCCGGTGGTGGTCGATCCCGCCTCTAACTGGCCGCTGTTCGCCGAGAAGGCCCGCCAGCTTATCTCCCAGGATAAGGTCGCGGCGGTGTTTGGCTGCTGGACCTCGGTCTCACGCAAATCGGTACTGCCGGTATTTGAGGAGCTGAACGGCCTGCTCTTCTATCCGGTGCAGTACGAGGGCGAAGAGATGTCACCGAACGTCTTCTACACCGGCGCAGCGCCTAACCAGCAGGCGATCCCGGCGGTAGAGTACCTGATGAGCGAGGACGGCGGCAGCGCTAAACGCTTCTTCCTGTTAGGTACCGACTACGTCTATCCGCGCACCACCAATAAGATCCTGCGCGCCTTCCTGCACAGCAAAGGCGTACAGGATAAAGATATCGAAGAGGTCTACACCCCGTTCGGCCACAGCGACTACCAGACCATCGTCGCCAACATCAAGAAGTTCGCCGCGGGGGGCAAGACCGCCGTCGTCTCCACCATCAACGGCGACTCCAACGTGCCGTTCTATAAAGAGCTGGCGAACCAGAGCATCAAGGCCACCGATGTGCCGGTCGTGGCCTTCTCGGTGGGCGAAGAGGAGCTGCGCGGCATCGACACCAAACCGCTGGTAGGCCATCTGGCGGCGTGGAACTACTTTGAATCCGTCGATAACCCCACCAACGCCAAATTTGTTGCCGACTATAAGGCCTATGCCAAAGCGCATAACCTGCCGAACGCCGACACCGTGGTGACCAACGATCCGATGGAGGCCACCTACGTCGGGCTGCATATGTGGGCCCAGGCGGTAGAGAAAGCGGGCACCACCGACGTGGATAAGGTGCGCGCCGCAATGGCCGGACAGACCTATAAAGCGCCGGACGGCTTCACCCTGACGATGGACAAGACCAACCACCACCTGCACAAGCCGGTGATGATCGGCGAGATCGAAGATAACGGCCAGTTTAACGTGGTCTGGCAAACCGAACAGCCGGTTCGCGCCCAGCCGTGGAGCCCGTTTATCGCCGGTAACGATAAGAAGCCGGATACGCCGGTGAAATCTACCGGGCAGTAACCCTGGCGCCCGGCGGCATAGGCTGCCGGGCAATGACTCCATCAGCGGAACAAGCGACCATGAAAATAGCCACGCGCTTCGGCCTCTTCTTTGCCTGCTGCCTGCTGCTCATCGGCACGGCCTCTGCCGGACCGGCAAGCGAGTACGGCGCTGCCAGCCGAACCCAGCAGGCACAGCTTTTACAAACCTGGTCCGCCGCGCCCGATGCGTCGCGTTTGCCCCTGCTTCAGGCGCTTCGCCAGGAGAACGTGGTCGTCGATAAGCGCGGCCAGCTTTTTACCCAGTCGGGAGAGACCCTTACGCCATTGGAGGGCAACGCGGCCCCCGAGGGGAGCCCGCGCCGGGTCTTTATGAATAACCGCATCCGTACCCTGGTGGCTAACGCTCTCGCCGCCCACCAGCTGGTGAGTGAGGATCGCGCCCTGCGTCTCGCCGCCGCGCGTAATTTGCAAAACGACGCCACGGCGGAGCAGCTTCCGCTGATCCAACAGCGGCTGGCCCAGGAGCAGGATGACGAGGTGAAGGCGGCCCTGCTGCTGGCCGCCGCCACTCTCCAGCTCGCCGATGCGAGTCCACAGGTGCGCCTGCAGGCGGTTAAGCAGCTGGGCGAGAGTAGCGCCCCGCCGATCCAGGCCAGCCTTCAGCGCCTCACCCAGCCGCAGAACGAGCCGGATGCCAGCGTGCGCGCCGCCGCTGCCGACAGCCTGAAGCAGATCCAGCAGCGCCTGCGCTGGGGTGACTGGCTGGGGCAGGCCTTTAGCGGACTGTCGCTGGGATCTATCCTGCTGCTGGCCGCCCTTGGCCTGGCCATTACCTACGGCCTGCTGGGGGTGATCAACATGGCCCACGGCGAGATGCTGATGCTGGGGGCATACGCCACCTGGCTGGTGCAGGATCTCTTTGCCCGTCTCGCCCCGCAGTGGCTGGCCCTCTATCCCATCGTTGCCCTGCCGGTGGCCTTTTTCATTACCGCCGCGATGGGGATGGCGCTGGAGCGGCTGATCATTCGCCATCTCTATGGTCGCCCGCTGGAGACCCTGCTGGCCACCTGGGGCATTAGCCTGATGCTGATCCAGCTGGTGCGCCTGCTGTTTGGGGCGCAGAACCTGGAGGTGGCTAACCCAGGCTGGCTCTCTGGCGGCTGGGCGGTGCTGCCCAACCTGATCCTGCCTTACAACCGCATCGCGGTAATCGTCTTCGTGCTGCTGGTGCTGGCTCTCACCTGGCTGCTGCTCAACAAGACCCGGCTGGGGATGAACGTGCGGGCGGTTACCCAAAACCGGCGGATGGCCGACTGCTGCGGCGTGCCCACCGGGCGGGTAGATATGCTGGCCTTCGGGCTTGGTTCCGGCATTGCCGGGCTGGGGGGCGTGGCGCTGTCGCAGCTGGGCAACGTCGGTCCTGAACTGGGCCAGGGCTATATCATCGACTCATTTTTAGTGGTGGTACTGGGTGGCGTCGGCCAGCTGGCAGGCACGGTGGTGGCGGCCTTTGGCCTCGGCATCATCAACAAGCTGCTGGAGCCGCAGATTGGCGCGGTGCTGGGCAAAATCGCCATTCTGGTACTGATCGTGCTGTTTATCCAGAAACGGCCGCAGGGGCTGTTTGCATTCAAGGGGCGAGCGATCGACTGATGACCCAACCTATCACCCTGACGCTGGCGCAGCGCGCGCCCCGTCTGACGCGCACCCTGACGCTGGGCACTATCGCCCTGCTGCTGGCCCTGCCGTTTCTGGCCCTGCTGCCGCAGGATCATCCCCTGGCGATGTCCGCCTATACGCTGACCCTGGTGGGCAAGATCCTCTGCTACGCCATCGTCGCCGTGGCGCTGGACCTGGTCTGGGGCTACGCTGGTCTGCTGTCGCTGGGGCACGGGCTGTTCTTCGCCCTCGGCGGCTACGCGATGGGCATGTACCTGATGCGGCAGGCGGCAGGCGACGGCCTCCCGGCCTTTATGACCTTTCTCTCCTGGAGCGAGATGCCGTGGTTCTGGACCGGCACCCAGCACTTTGCGTGGGCGCTGTGCCTGATCGTGCTGCTGCCGGGTCTGCTGGCATTGCTGTTCGGCTACTTCGCCTTCCGCTCGCGCATCAAGGACGTCTACTTCTCGATCATGACCCAGGCCCTGACCTACGCCGGGATGCTGCTCTTCTTCCGCAACGAAACCGGCTTCGGCGGTAACAACGGCTTCACCGGCTTTACCACCCTGCTCGGCTTCCCGGTCACCGCCACCGGAACGCGCATCGGCCTGTTTATCGCCACCGTGCTGCTGCTGGTCGCCGCGCTGGGCATTGGAATGGCGCTGGCGCGCAGCAAGTTTGGCCGGGTGCTGACGGCGGTGCGCGACGCCGAGAACCGGCTGATGTTTTGCGGCTACGATCCGCAGGGTTTTAAACTCTTCGTCTGGACCCTCTCCGCCGTGCTCTGCGGCCTCGCCGGGGCGCTCTACGTCCCGCAGGTGGGCATTATCAACCCGAGCGAGATGTCGCCCACCAACTCCATCGAAGCCGCCATCTGGGTAGCGCTGGGCGGGCGCGGGACGCTGATCGGGCCGCTGCTAGGGGCAGGCATCGTTAACGGGGCGAAGAGCTTCTTCACCGTCGCCTTCCCGGAGTACTGGCTCTTTTTCCTGGGCCTGATGTTTATCCTCGTCACGCTGTTCTTACCGCGCGGCGTCATTGGCCTGCTGAAGCGGAGGAAGCATGACTGACACCCTTTTTACCCAGCCGCTACCGCAGGATCGCTACCGGGAGACCACCGATCCGGTCTTGCTGCTGGAGAATATCAACGTCTCCTTCGACAGCTTTCGCGCCCTCACCGACCTGACGCTGGCGATTGGCGTTGGCGAGCTGCGCTGCATCATCGGCCCCAACGGCGCAGGCAAAACCACGCTGATGGATGTGATCACCGGCAAGACCCGCCCGCAGAGCGGCAGCGTGGTCTACGACCAGAATATTGACCTGACCCAGCTCTCGCCGGTGGAGATTGCCCGAGCGGGCATCGGGCGCAAGTTTCAGAAGCCAACGGTGTTTGAGGCGCTGACGGTGGCGGAGAATCTGGAGATCGCCCTGAAAACCGACAAATCGGTGTGGGCCAGCCTGCGGGCGACGCTCAGCGGCGAGCAGCGGGATCGCATCGACGAGACCCTTGAGCTGCTGCGGCTGGCCAATCAGAGCCAACGTCAGGCGGGGCTTCTCTCCCACGGCCAGAAGCAGTTCCTGGAGATTGGCATGCTGCTGGTGCAGGAGCCGCACCTGCTGCTACTCGACGAGCCTGCCGCCGGGCTGACCGATGCGGAGACCGAGTATATTGCCGAGCTGTTTCGTACCCTGGCAGGCAAACACTCCCTGATGGTGGTGGAGCACGATATGGGCTTTGTCGACACCATCGCCGACCACGTTACGGTGCTACACCAGGGCCAGGTGCTGGCGGAGGGTTCCCTGCGCGAGGTGCAGGCGAATGAACAGGTTATTGACGTTTATCTGGGGCGCTAACATGCTGGAAGTGAATGAACTGCATCAATACTACGGCGGCAGCCATATCCTGCGCGGCCTCTCGTTTGCGACGCATCCTGGCGAAGTAACCTGCCTGCTGGGGCGTAACGGCGTGGGGAAAACCACCCTGCTGAAGTGCCTGATGGGGCTGATCCCGGCCAAATCCGGGACTATTAGCTGGCAGGGTAAGATCATCAACCAGCAGAAGCCCCACCAGCGGGTGCGCAGCGGCATGGCCTATGTGCCGCAGGGGCGGGAGATCTTTCCCCGGCTGACGGTAGAGGAGAATCTGCTAATGGGCCTGTCGCGCTTTGCCGGTCCCCTGGCCAGGCGGGTGCCTGATGAGATTTACGACCTGTTCCCGGTGCTACGGGAGATGAGGCAGCGGCGCGGGGGCGACCTCTCCGGTGGCCAGCAGCAACAGTTAGCCATTGGCCGGGCGCTGGCCTGCCGTCCGCAGCTGCTGATCCTCGATGAGCCGACGGAGGGGATCCAGCCCTCGGTGATCAAAGAGATTGGCGTGGTGATTAAAACTCTGGCCGCACGGGGCGACATGGCGATCCTGCTGGTGGAGCAGTTTTATGACTTTGCCGCCGAGCTGGCGGACAGCTATTTAGTGATGTCCCGGGGATCAATCGTTCAGCGCGGCAGAGGCGAAGAGATGGAGTGTCACGGCGTGCGCAATCTGGTCGCGATTTAGCCGTGGCTGAGGTAAAGCGGCTGCTAGACTAGAGCTATACCCCTGAAAACAGGAGCCGTGTATGAAAGCGTCCCGTTTGCTCGTCGCTCTGGTTCTGTTTGCCGCTGCCCCGGCGTTGGCCGCGCCGGAGTATTGCGAAAAAGTCAGACGCGAGATCAAGCAGCGCATTATGGCCAATGGCCTGCCGGAGTCGGCGTTCACGCTGAACATCGTCCCGGCAGACCAGGCGGATAAGCCCGATACGCACGTGGTCGGCCACTGCGCTAACGATACCTATAAGATCCTCTATACCCGTACCGGCAGCGGAAACGTGCCTGCGGCTGGCGCGACGCCTGACGGCTCCCGTACCGAGCCGCAGTAGCCAGATCAGGCCAGCACGCGATCGGCGATCAGCGTTCGGGTCAGGAGAGTCACGTCGATATAGTGCGCCAGGTCGCGCTGCTCGGCGCGCGGCAGATAGGGTAGCTCGCCGATCATCGGCGCGGGGATCTTTTTGCCCAGCACGTTAATGATCTCGGCATAATGGGCAAGGCCAGGGTTGATGCGGTTAGCGACCCAGCCAATCAGCGGTAGACCATCACTGGCGATCGCCTGAGCCGTCAGCAGGGCATGGTTGATACACCCCTCCTGGATCCCCACCACCATAATCACCGGAAGCTGCTCCTGCACCACCCAATCAGAGAGAGGGCGCAGATCGTTCATCAGGCCGCGCCAGCCGCCGGTGCCCTCAACAACCACATGGTCAACGCGGTCACTAAGGTGTGCCAGCCCCTTTGAGAGCAGGCCATAGTTAATAGGGCAGCTGTGGGCTACGCTGCTCTCTTCTTCGCTCAGGGCAATAGGATTTACCGCCTCGTAGGGCAGCGCCAGCGTTGAAACGCTTTGTAGCACCAGCGCATCTTTGTTGCGCAGCCCCTCAGGCGTCTCTTTACTCCCTTTCGCCACTGGCTTGTAGCCGGCAACGCTTCTGCCGCTGGCCGCCAGCGCCTGCAGAAGTGCGCGGGAGACCACTGTCTTCCCGACAGCCGTATCGGTACCCGTAATAAAGAAACGCTTAAGCATCACTTACTCCACCGTTTTGCCGCGAAAATATACACCACGAAAATAATTCAGAGGAGAAAGTCTAAGTTAAGTCGCCAGGGGCTAATTTGAGGTAGCGCAATTTTTCCTCCAACTGTGCGAATTTGTTAACCCTGCAACAGTCGAATCAGCAACGAACCGTTATACATCGCGTCTTTTACCAGCGCGGCACCCGCCATTGTGCCCTGATTAGAGAACTGGGTGCTCTCGACGGTGATGTGTCGGCTATAGGCGGGCAGCGACTGCTGGCGAATGCAGTTGCTAATGGCCGGGAAGAGAATATCGGCGGCCTGGCTCAGGGGCGAACCGATAAGAATTTTTTGCGGATTAAACAGGTTGACCATGATCGCCAGAATGCGTCCGACATTGGTGCCTACCCCGGTGATAATGTCCGTCGCCAGCCGATCCCCCTCTCGCGCCGCCTGGCAGAGTGAAGCAACGGTAAGCGGCTGGCCGTGCAGCTGCGAGCTCATCGACTGGCTCATGCGCTGCTGCGCCAGCTCCAGCACGCTCTCCACGCTGGCGATGGTTTCCAGACAGCCGTGGTTGCCGCAGTAGCAGCGCTTACCGTAGGGATCGACCTGGGTATGGCCTATCTCAACCAGGCTGCTGCTACCCGCATGGAGCAGACGCCCGTCGGTGATCACCCCAGCGCCAACGTTGTGGTCGATTACCACCTGAATAACGTCGCGCGCGCCACGGGAGGCGCCAAACAGCGCCTCTGCCATCGTCCACGCGCTGATATCATGCTGAATATAGACCGGCACGCCGGTATGGCGCTCCAGAGCCTCCCCCAGTGCCATATCTTTGACGTCTTCATAGAACGGCATGCGGTGCACGATGCCGTTCTCGGTATCAATGATACCTGGCAAGGTGATAGCGATGGCGGTCAGGCGTTCGAGCTTGCTCTGGTGCCGAATAAAGAACTGGTCGATGTGATGAATAACGCGGCTGGCAAAGGGCGTGTGGGAGTGTAACGGCAGCTCAAGCTGCTCTTCGACCACCAGCTTGCTGCTGAGGTCGCGCAGGGCGAGATGGATCTCACCCCGGCTGATGCGCAACGAGAGATAGTGCCAGGCCTCGGTTTCTACCATCAGACCCACGGCGGGCCGCCCTCGGCTGCCTGGCTCCTGGATCTCCGTCTCCTGCACCAGGTGCGCTTCTAGCATTTCACGGACAATCTTGGTAATGCTGGCGGGGGCAAGCTGCGCCAGACGCGACAGATCGATTCGTGAAACCGGGCCTAGCTGATCGATAAGCCGGTAAACGGCTCCTGCATTGGTCTGCTTAATCTGATCAATATGGCCGGGCGTACTATCAGCAACCACCTCTTGCTCCCTTTATTTTCGCGCTTCGAAATAAACTTTAGGCTATGGTGAAGCAGTTCCTCAAGGCCGTCAAATTTTTGATTAGCCTTGTGATTTACCGCACATTTTCATCCTCTGCCGGGTAGATTCTGGTCACTTTTAACACTCTTCAATAACTGCTGCTTGAAATGCAGCGCGGCTGCGCCCTGCTCGTGGTGCCGCGACCAGACTAGCCACATCTGTGAGACCGCATCGGCTTCGGCAATGGGTAGCCAGCGCATCTCATTCAGCTGAACCCGGCAAAACGAGGCGGGCAGAATCGACACCCCCAGGCCAGCGGCAACCAGTCCGATAATGGTCATCGCCTCGCCGACCTCCTGGGCGATACGCGGCACCAGGTCGTAGCGGCGCAGCAGGCCAAGTATATCGTCGTAGAGGCCCGTCCCGACATGAGGATCGAAGAAGACAAACGGCTCCTTCGCCAGCTCGCTTAGCGTCACCGCAGGCTGCAAGGCCAGGGGGTGATCGCACGGCACCATCGCCAGCAGCGGCTCGCGCAGGATCACCTCCCACGCCAGGGTATCCGGCAGCGCGGTATTACGCATCAGGCCCAGATCCAGTGTCCCCTCATGCAGGGGGGCGATCTGTTCACGCGTATTGATCTCCCGGGTTTGCAGATGCACGTCCGGGTAGCGTCGCCGGAAGGTGGAGAGCGTATCGGAGACCGCTTTGATAAAGGGCGCGGAGGAGGTAAAGCCAACCCGCAGCTCACCGCTCTGCCCCTGATGCAGGCGGGCAGCGCGTGCGGCGGCGTCATCGACCTGACTGAGGATCTGTCGGCTGTCGAGTAGAAACTGTTTTCCCGCCGGGGTTAGCGCCACGCTGCGGTTAGTACGGGCCAGCAGCCGGGCGCCGATCTGCTGCTCGAGCAGCTGGATCTGCTGGCTTAGCGGCGGCTGGGAGATATTCAGCCGGGCCGCCGCATGGCCAAAATGCAGCTCTTCCGCCACGGCAATAAAGTAGCGCAGGTGACGCAGTTCGATATTCATATTTTTAATGTATTATTTGAGATTATTAATATATTAGACAGAATATTTACATTTTCCTACCCTTAGCGGTAATCGCTCTAAATTAGCAACACACCACTAAGGATCCCCCGTGAGCCGTACTACCGTCGTTGACATCGCCCCGGCGAGCGATGCCGACGTGCAGACCACCGCCACTCCCGCCACGCCCTATATTAAACGCGGCACGCCACAGTTTATACGCGTCACGCTGGCGCTCTTCTCTGCCGGCCTCGCCACCTTCGCCCTGCTCTACTGCGTGCAGCCGATTCTGCCGGTGCTCTCCCATGAGTTTGGCGTCTCGCCAGCCAGCAGCAGCATCTCACTTTCGATCTCCACCGCCATGCTGGCCATTGGACTGCTCTTCACGGGGCCACTCTCGGATGCCATCGGCCGCAAGCCGGTGATGGTCACCGCTCTGCTGCTGGCTTCGTGCTGTACGCTGCTCTCCACGATGATGACCAGCTGGCACGGCATTTTGATTATGCGGGCGCTGGTGGGGCTGTCGCTGAGCGGCGTCGCGGCGGTTGGGATGACCTATCTGAGTGAGGAGATCCACCCCAGCGTGGTGGCCTTTTCGATGGGGCTCTACATTAGCGGTAACTCTATCGGCGGCATGAGCGGACGCCTGCTCAGCGGCGTGTTTACCGACTTCTTTAGCTGGCGCATCGCCCTGGCGGTTATCGGCTGCTTTGCCCTCGCCTCGGCGCTGATGTTCTGGAAAATACTTCCGGAGTCGCGCCATTTTCGCCCCGCCTCGCTGCGGCCCCGATCGCTGATGATTAACTTCCGCCTGCACTGGCGCGATCGCGGTCTGCCGCTGCTGTTTCTTACCGGCTTCCTGCTGATGGGATCGTTTGTCACTCTGTTTAACTACATTGGTTACCGCCTGATGCAGACCCCGTGGCAGCTGAGTCAGGCGGTGGTGGGCCTGCTCTCGGTAGCGTACCTGACCGGGACCTGGAGCTCGCCCAAAGCCGGGGCAATGACCGCCCGCTTTGGCCGCGGCCCGGTAATGCTGGTCTCAACGGGGATTATGCTGGGCGGCGTGCTGCTGACGCTCTTCTCATCGCTGGGGCTGATTTTTGCCGGGATGCTGCTCTTCTCGGCTGGCTTCTTTGCCGCTCACTCCGTCGCCAGCAGCTGGATCGGGCCGCGGGCGCGTCGGGCAAAGGGCCAGGCCTCCTCGCTCTATCTCTTTAGCTACTACCTGGGATCGAGCCTGGCCGGGACGCTCGGTGGCCTGTTCTGGCACAGCTACGGCTGGAACGGCGTGGGCGGGTTTATTACCGTGATGCTGCTGGCTGCGCTGCTGGTAGGCCGCAGCCTGCACTACCGTCTCGCGGCGTAGCGTAATGTACGCCTGCCTGAACATGCCGGGCGGCGCTACGCTTGCCCAGCCTACAAACAGCGCCTTACCGTAGGCCCGTGCAGGCGTAGCGCCCCCGGGCAATTTCTCGCAGTGGTATCAGTGCGAGCGTCCTGTTATCTTGAAATGTAAGCAAATAAAATCAGCACAACACGAGGCATAATGGACACCAGCAACTACCAGCAGCTCACCCGCACCTTCCAGCGTCTTTACCGTTTCTCCCACCTCTCATCCATCGCCGGCTGGGACATGATGACCACTATGCCCCCCGCCGGGAGCGCTGCCCGGGGCGAGGCGCTGGCAGAGATCAGCGTTCTGAAACACCAGATCCTGACGGATAAAAAAGTAGCTCAGTGGCTGGATGCGGCCGCGCAGGAGGATCTCAACGATGTTGAACAGGCCAACCTGCGGGAGATGACCCGTCGCTACCAGCAGGCAGCGGTGCTGCCGGAAGCGCTGGTAGAGGCGAAATCGCTGGCGGGTAGCCGCTGCGAGCACGCCTGGCGTAGCCAGCGCCCTACAAACGACTGGGAAGGCTTCTCTGCCAACCTGAAAGAGGTGGTGAAGCTTAGCCGTGAAGAGGCCAGGCTGCGGGCGTCGGCGAAGGGCTGCACCCCTTACGACGCGCTGCTGGATCTCTATGAGCCGGATATGACCGCCGCCAGGCTCGACGTGCTGTTTGCCGATCTGAAATCCTGGCTGCCGGATCTGCTTAATCAGGTAGTGTCCAGGCAGGCGCAGCGCCAGCTTATCGCGCCGGTCGGGCCATTCCCGGTGGAGAAGCAGCGCGAGCTGGGTCTGGCGGCGATGCGCACGCTGGGCTTTGATTTTGACGCAGGCCGTCTGGATATCAGCGCCCATCCGTTCTGCGGCGGCGTGCCGGAGGACGTGCGCATCACCACCCGCTACGATGAGAACGAGCTGCTCAGCGCCCTCTTTGGCGTCGTGCATGAAACTGGCCACGCGCGCTACGAGCAGAACCTGCCCCGCACCTGGCTGGGACAGCCGGTCGCCGAGGCCCGCTCGATGGCCATCCACGAATCGCAGAGCCTGTTCTTCGAGATGCAGCTTGGCCGCAGCAAGGCGTTCTTAACGCGTCTTCTGCCTGCAGTCATTGAGCGCTTTGGCGCGCAGCCCGCCTTTAACGACGAGAACTTTATCGCCTGGAACCAGCAGGTTAAACCTGGCCTGATCCGTGTCGATGCTGACGAGGTGAGCTACCCCGCGCATGTGATCCTGCGCTATGAGATTGAGCGGGCGCTGATCAACGGTGAAATCGAGGTGGACGATATTCCGGCGCTGTGGGATGAGAAGATGCAGCACTGGCTGGGTCTCTCGACCGTGGGCAACTACCGGGACGGCTGCATGCAGGATATTCACTGGACCGACGACGGCTTTGGCTATTTCCCGTCCTATACCCTTGGCGCCATGTACGCCGCGCAGCTGTTCCATGCCGCACGTACCGCGCTGCCTCACCTTGATGCTGCCATTGCCGAAGGGGATTTCAGCGCCCTGTTTGAGTGGCTGCGGCAGAATATCTGGCAGCACGGCAGCCGCTTTACCACCACCCAGCTGATCGAGTCCGCAACTGGGGAAGCGCTAAACAGCCGCTACTTCCGTCAGCATCTTACCGCCCGCTATCTGTAACTTTGCAGACCGGGACAAGCGTACCCGGCCTTTCTTTCTGGATTGTACAAACGGTTACACGACGATACCAATCACTCACGGAAGCCTCGTATTAAGAAGCATATAGTCTCTTCACCGGCCCCGCAGTGGGGTTGAATGATGAAACCAATTCGAGGATATCAGAATGAAAAAAGTATTAGCTCTGGTTGTTGCCGCTGCTATGGGTCTCTCTTCTGCTGCGTTCGCTGCTGACACCGCTGCGACCACCGCTGCGCCAGCGGCTACCGCTCAGACTCAGAGCGCTGCTCCGGCTGCCAAAACCACCCACCACAAAAAACACCACAAAGCTGCCGCGACCCAGAAAGCGCAGGCTGCTAAAAAGCACCACAAAAAAGCCGCTAAACCGGCTGCAGACCAGAGCGCTGCCAAACCAGCCGCCGATCAGAAAGCCCAGGCTGCTAAGAAACACACCAAAAAAGCAGTGAAACACACTGCGGCTAAGCCGGCTGCCCAGCCTGCTGCCTAAGTTTGATACCTACTTCAGCGCCCGCCTGTCGGGCGCTGCTTCTTTCGGAGGGTCTATGCTGCAACGCTACCGTTTTGAGCTGATTTTGCTCATGCTGATTGCCTGCGCGCTGGTCACCCTGCGCTTCTATCTTTCCTGACTGTAGCACGCTGATTTTACTCCCCCTTTCCTCCCGTCCCGTCTATAGTTGTTGCTTAGGGTTTGAATAATCACTATTGCCCCACCAGAGTGTGATATGCATAAATTCGGTATTCTGCTATTGGGTTCGCTTTGCTTTATCTCTTTTTACAGCCACGCCGATGATGATGCCGCTGCCGCCGCTGAGATCAAGACGCTGTTTTTTAACCACGACGATCGGGTCCGGGTAAGTAATCCGACGCAGTCGCCGTGGGACGCTATCGGCCAGCTGGAGACCGCCAGCGGCAATCTCTGCACCGCTACGCTGATTTCACCCCATCTGGCGTTAACCGCCGGACACTGTCTGCTGACGCCGCCCCGCGGCAAGGCTGATAAAGCCGTGGCGCTGCGCTTTGTGGCGCAAAATGGCATCTGGCGCTATGAGATCCACGGTATTGAGGGACGGGTTGAGCCAACCCTGGGCAAACGCCTGAAGCCTGACGGTGAAGGGTGGATCGTTCCGCCTGCCGCTGCGCCGTGGGATTTTGGTCTGATCGTGCTGCGCTATCCTCCGTCGGGGATTACGCCTCTGCCGCTGTTTGACGGCGATCGTGATGCGCTTACCGCCGCGCTAAAAGCGACCGACCGAAAGGTAACGCAGTCCGGCTACCCGCAGGATCACCTGGACAACCTCTATAGCCATCAAAACTGCGTTGTAACCGGCTGGGCGCAGGATAGTGTCCTCTCGCACCAGTGCGATACGCTGCCCGGCGATAGCGGCTCTCCGCTAATGCTGAAGACCGACGACGGCTGGCGATTGATTGCGGTACAAAGCTCCGCGCCCGGAGCGAAAGATCGCTGGCGTGCCGATAACCGGGCTATTGCCATTACCGGCTTTCGCGATCGGCTGGATGCCCTCGCCCAGGCGCAGTAGTTAACCCTGACGGCGCTGGCGGTGCTGCCGCAGCGCGTCAATCGGCATCGGCGCGCCAAAGAAGTACCCCTGAAGCCGATCGCAACCGGCCAGGCGTAGCAGCTTCATCTGTTTTTCATTCTCGACCCCTTCCGCAATTACCGCCATCCCCAGCGCGCTGGCAATACGTATTGTACCGCCTACCAGCGCCGCGGCCTGCTCATCATGATCCACCAGCCCGGCCAGCGACTTGTCTATCTTGATGGTGTCAAAATTGAAGCGCCTGAGGTAGCCAATGCTGGAGTACCCGGTACCAAAATCGTCCAGCGCAATGGCCGTCCCCAGCGTCTTTAAATTGCGGATAGCCGAACAGGAGCGATCCGGGTTCTCCAGGACATAGGTCTCTGTCACCTCCAGCTGCAGGCGATGGGCGGGAAAATGGCTATCCCGGAGTACGCCAGCCACCTTATTTTCAAAGTCGGGATCGCGAAACTGCGCCGGAGAGATATTTACCGAGAGCTTGAGATCGCTAAGCGGTTGCAGGTCCATACAGGCGCGGCGCAGAACGAACTGGCCGAGGGCATGGATCAGACCGCTGCTCTCCGCAATGGGAATAAACGCATCCGGCGGCAAGGGGCCTGCGGGCCGACGTGGCCAGCGCACCAGCGCCTCAACGCCCATCGTCAGCTGACTGCGGGCATCAACGATAGGCTGGTACCACACGTCAAATTCGTTGCGGAGCAGACCGTCACGGATATCGTTTTCGATGGCAACCTTGCGCTCGCGGGCGCTGTTCAGCTCGGCATCGTAATGGGTGACCTGTGCTTTGCCATTCATTTTGGCGTGGTACATAGCGATGTCCGCCCGGCGAAACAGCTCTGAACTGGTACACTCCAGCAGGGTGCCGCTGGCAATACCAATGCTGGCGCCGATATAGATAGTGCGCTCGCTCAGGCGAACCGGCAGATTGAGCATCATCAGTACCTGCTCGGCAAAGCGGCTCGCCTTCTCGCTGGCCTGCTCGCCGCTAATGGTCATGGCAAACTCGTCCCCGCCCATCCGGGCCAGCATGCCACCGGCGGGAACCTTATCGCGCAGGGTTCTGGAAAGCTCCACAATCAGGCGATCGCCCACGTCATGACCATAGATATCGTTGACGTCTTTGAAGCCATCGAGATCGATAAATACTACGCTTATCGCCTCATTGGGGTTGGCCAGGCTAAGTGCCTCCAGACGCGCCAGCAGCGCCCGCCGGTTCGGCAGGCGGCTTAGCCAGTCGGTCATGGCGGTGCTGCGGGCCAGCTTCTCTCCCTTCGCCAGCTTATAGAGACCGGCGCTGCTCAGCATGATAAACAGCAAAATCAGGCCGGCGACGAGGGCAATAATCTGGCGGATCTCCCATGCTGCCGCATGCGCCGCTCTGGCACCGGGGAGCTGTGGCTCCCAGCTTAAATAGCCCAGCAGATCGCCCGCCGAGCTTTTCAGCGGCACGCTGAAGTCATGGATTTGGTTAAGGCTGAAGCGCAACTTCTCAATCTGAAAAGTATCACCCAGCGCTTTAAGATTTTGAGTATCGATATGGCGGGTAATGACCAGATAACGGCGGCGATTTCCCATCTCGGTCAGTGAACCAGCCGCAGGCCGAATCAGGCCAATGCCAATGAAGGCTACGCCGCGCCGGGTTCGGGTGATCCCGGCATAGATATTCTGTTCGCCGGGCAAGGCATGGCGCTGCTGGTTAATAAGCGCCTGGAAGCCAGCGCCAAAAAAATCGAGCGTGTGCTCATTAAAAGGTTTATTGCGAAACGATCCCCATAGCACGGAGTACCGTTCATCCAGAATAAAGGTCCCGTCGTAGAGATTAGTGATTTTATACTCTGCACCCCAGGTATTATTGAGCCACTGAGTATCAAGCTTTGGGCGATAGACCTCACGAACCGCGTCATCCCACACGGCATTATCTATAACCAGCGACCAGACGCGGTTAACCGAGGTCTGTATGGCACCCTGCACAGAGAGTGCCGAGCGATGTTCATCTATTTCGTTCGTTTTAGTGCTAACAAGATGCAGGGAGAGATAGAGCAAGGCCACCACGGACACAATCAGTCCAATACCAGCGACAAAAATCAATATCGATAGCGTTCTTGCGGTAGGGATATTACGCCAGCTTAACGGTTTATACATTCACCGCCCTCTTATCCGTCTGAACGGCCATCATCTTTTTATTGGTTTTCTAAAATAAGCGTAATCCAGTCGGCCGATTTCGCTGCGCATTAATCGCACTAGTTCAGGCGATTGCAGCGGCAGCGAAAGGGCTTTGTTGCAGATTTTCAGGATGTTGCTAGCTGGCTTTGAACGGATCTTTACGATCGTCCTGGCTATCATCCCGCTTGCGGGGGAGCTCGCCCTGCTTGGCTGGATTATCCTTAACCGGCTTGGTCTCTTCTGCTTTTAAGGGGGAAGCGTAGTTGTCCGTCATCATGTTCTCCTGTTATTACCTCATCTGAAGTTTAGTCAACGATTCAGTAAGCGGGTAACTGATTCTATGCCCGCAACGAGGAGCGCTTTCGCCCCCTGTCTCGAGCCGGACGTACAAGTACATAACCCATTTCGGTAAACTCACGGTTATCCATCGTTTCCCCCCCCAGCCTGTCGTGTTGCCAACGTCCTGTCAGGGCATTAAACGTGAGCTTCAACTCTCCCTCTGGGGTATTAACAATATACTTTCCGCTCGGTAAATAACCACATGAGTAATTGATTCTGCGCATAGGTGGGGCTTTAACATCATATTCAATTTTGCGAAAGCCGGTAGAGGCGGTGGTGAAAAGATAAAACGGCAGGCTGGTTATTTTTAAATCACCAAAGTCGGCAATAATTTCACCGTCCCGAATCAGCTTAAGCGCTTTCAAAACCAGATTAACTGAATGGGACCCCTCATAGGTGGGATATTCAGCTTTGAAATAGACAAAGTTCATATATGCCTCTACAACCTTTCCAGGCTATCGCGTTTGATCAAGATTAGCAATGAAAACGCAGCCGTAACTATTTTTATTAAATCATAGAGGTCGTCAGGCGGGAATTTCCGCAGCAGCAAATGTCGTGCGTACTACTGCGGTTGAAACGTGGTACAAGCTCAGGCCACTTTTTCCACTACGGGATTTTCGCACTGGCGCAGGCTAAGCTGCAGGTCGTAAATCAGACTTTTTACCATTTCCGGGGAAAGGTGAAAGAACTGTGAATCAAAAGTGCTGGCTCCTGCCGTGTACGGAGAGGTACTGAAACCAAATCTCATTACAACGCCGTTGTGGTCCTCCTCCGGACCGACCTGCCAGCCTACGACAGGAAACGCAGGTAATACGGGCTCTTTGCTCATCCAAAATCTCCTTATAAACGTGATGCAATAGGTAACCTTTGCAGCCAATCTCGTCAGCGCGTCTTAAGATTCATCTTAAACTCACCAGCGTAATTTTCAGTTTAGCCTAACGCCAGGCAGACACAAGCCAACCCTAAGAATTAAGGGCTATAAGCTTGTAACCAGGACCATTCTGAAGCCTTTTCTGCAAAACGTTAACAGTACTTTCGTATGATTTGCACCTTCCCGCATTTTATTTAGCACAAGCGTTACTGAATGCCAGAAAATGACTTAAAAAGTTTACAATTTAACCTAATAGCATAATTCCAACGCCAAAATAACTTTTAGGTAAAGTTTTTAAAGTATCAGCATAATTTTTAAAAAAAATAGCGGATCGGCGTATTGCTGACTACGGTTATTACTGGTTCATTCAACGAGACGGATTATTATGACGACACAAGATAACAACCTCCCTCACTATCCACGCCCTCCTTTTGTAGAGCAAACTCAGAAAGTGCCGGGGCTTGCGTCAGAAATGAAGCCGATCCCCGATCATGGTGAAACCAGCTATACCGGTTCGGGTCGGCTGGCAGGTAAAAAGGCCCTTATTACCGGCGGTGACTCCGGTATCGGTCGTGCCGTAGCAATCGCCTATGCCCGAGAAGGGGCAGACGTCGCTATTAACTACCTGCCGGAAGAGGAATCTGATGCTGAAGCGGTGATTGCACTCATTAAGGCTGAAGGTCGTAACGCCGTGGCGCTGCCGGGCGACATTCGTTCAGAAACGTTCTGCCAGCAGCTGGTGGTAGAAGCCATCAACAAGCTCGGCGGCCTGGATATTCTGGTTAACAACGCCGGCCACCAGCAGTTCTGTGAATCCATCGAGACCCTGACTACCGAAGCGTTCGATGAAACCTTTAAGACCAACGTTTATGCCCCATTCTGGATCACCAAGGCAGCCGTGCCGCATCTGAAAGAGGGCGCTGTCATTATCAACACCTCTTCCGTTCAGGCCTTCCAGCCGAGCGATATCCTGCTGGATTACGCCCAGACCAAAGCCTGTAACGTTGCGTTTACCAAAGCGCTGGCCAAGCAACTGGGTCCGAAAGGCATCCGCGTCAACGCCGTCGCGCCGGGTCCCTACTGGACGCCGCTGCAGGTGTGTGGCGGACAGCCGATGGAAAAAGTAAAAGCCTTCGGTGAAACTGCCCCGCTCGCCCGTCCAGGCCAGCCGGTAGAGATCGCCCCGCTCTATGTTCTGTTCGCGTCTGATGAGAGCTCCTTCTCCTCCGGCCAGGTCTGGTGCTCTGACGGCGGCACCGGCACGGTGTAATACTCGGGCAGGCCCCGCCTGCCTTGTCGATTTTTGCAGGATAAGCATTAATGAAGAATCAACCTTTACCCCGAACTGCGCGTACCGACGGCTATGCTGGCCTTGGCGACTATGCCGCCATTGGCGATGGCCGCTCGGTAGCGCTGATAGCACCAGATGGCGCTATCGACTGGTGGTGCGCGCCTAACATGGATTCGCCGCCGCTGTTCGATCGCATTCTGGACGCCAAATTTGGGGGCTATTTTCAGATCGAACCGGTCGATGACTACTGCATGCAGCGCCAGTATCGGGAAAACAGCAACGTGCTGGAAACCTGTTACACCACTAAAAAGGGTAAGGTCAGATTCACCGAGTCCCTGAACAGTAATAACGCAGGCCGCCTGCCCTGGTGCGAGCTGGCGCGCCGCGTCGAGGGGCTGGAGGGTGAAGTGGACCTGAAGCTGGTCTTTGTCCCCGGTACCGCCGCCTGTACCCGCTCATCATGGATAGGCGACTCAGTGAAAGGCCAGATTGTTCACGTTGGCGATCTGATGGCTATGCTGCGTACCACCTCCGACATTGAGATCACCTGCGTGGACGATCAGGCGATCGAAGGCGTGTTTACCGCTAAAGCGGGCTCGCGCTCGTTGGTGGCCCTGTTGGTGAGCGATAACGAGCCACTGGCCGTTCCGCCGCTGGAAAAAATCGACGAGCGGATTGACGTTAGCGATAAGAACTGGGCATCCTGGGCAGAGCACCTGAGCTATGAAGGTGTACACAAGAAGCACGTAGTTCGCTCTGCGCTGGCGCTAAAATTCCTGCTCTACTCCCCAACCGGTGCCCTTGCGGCTGCCCCGACCACCTCCCTGCCGGAGGGCATCGGCGGCGAAAAGAACTACGACTACCGCTACGCCTGGATACGCGACGCCTGCCTGATTATTCGCGCCTTTGCGTTTATCGGCGCACTTGAAGAGTGTAAGGCGGCCTTCTCCTGGTTGACCCACACCATCGTGCGTCACGAAGGCAAGCTGCGGGCCTGCTATACCCTGGACGGCGACGTGGTGCCCAATGAGACCTACCTGCCGCTTGACGGCTATAAGGGATCTCAGCCGGTGCGCGTGGGCAATAACGCCCAGAGCCAGCAGCAGCTCAGCATGTATGGTGACATGCTGGATACCGCGCTGCTGTTCGTCCATGCCGGTCACGTGCTGGATCTCACTACCGCCCGTCTGCTGGCTTCGCTGGCTAACGAGTGCGCGGATACCTGGCGCCAGGATGACTGCGGTATCTGGGAGCTTCCCGAGCGGCGTCACTATACCCACTCCAAAATGGCCTGTTGGGTGACGCTGGATATCGCCGTACGGCTGGCAGAAGACGGTCATATCGAAAAAACCTGGGTAAACCGCTGGTCGCGCGAGCGCGATCGCGTCAGCGCCTGGATTGAAGAGCACTGCTGGTCCGAAGGGAAACAGGCCTACACCTTCTACGCCGGTAGCGATCATCTGGATGCCGCCATGTGCCTGGCTTGGTACTACGGCAAGAAAGTGAATCCGGAGCGCATGAAATCTACCTACAACGCGATTTACGCCGAGCTGGGGCACCATTCGCCCATGCTCTATCGCTACAGCGAGGTAGAGAAAGAGGAGAGCACGTTTGTGGCCTGCTCATTCTGGCTGGTGGAGGCCTGGGCGCGTTTAGGTGATACGCAAAAAGCGGCCGATTACATGGAAACGATCCTCGGCAACCTGTGTGACAAAGGCAATGTCGAGAACTTTAACGAGATGTTTGACGTGCGCACCGGCGAATGGCGCGGCAATGTCCCACAGGGATTGAGCCATCTGTCGCTGATTTGTGCTGCCGACGCGCTGTCACGCTTCCGTGATGGCGAAAAGCAGTGGCACGTCTGACGATTTCACTTAAGGCTTCTATACTTCAGAGCGTAAGTGCTCTGTTAAACCCAAAGAAGAGTGCAATAAATAATTGGATCTTACGAGGAGTGATTAACGATGGCGACTAACTATACTGAACACTATCATGACTGGTTACGCGACGCTCATGCGATGGAGAAACAGGCTGAATCCATGCTGGAGAAGATGGCAGGCCGTCTTGAGCACTACCCGGATCTGCGTGCGCGTATCGTGCAACATATTGAAGAGACCCGCCAGCAGCAGAAGCTGGTCGATCAGGTTCTTGCCCGCAATAACATCTCGACCTCTACGCTGAAAGATGCGATGGGTAAACTCTCTGCGATGGGCCAGGCTATCGGCGGTATGATGACGCCTGATGAAGTTGTTAAAGGCGCAATCAGCGGCTACGTCTTCGAGCATTTCGAAATTGCCTGCTACACCTCACTGATCAGCGCCGCCGAGATGGCCGGTGACCACGAAGGCGCGGCTGTTTTCAAACAGATCCGCGAGCAGGAGATTGCGATGGCCGACTGGTGTCAGACCCACCTGCCTGATGTGACTCAGCAGTTCCTGTCACGCTCTGCCCAGCCAAATACCGAAGCTAAACGCTAACTGTCCCCCCTGCCCGTTTCGCTCTGAAGCGGGCAGTTCTCCTGCAAGAGTAATTTTGTCCGCGCAGGTCAATACATAATATACCCATGCTAATAACGCTGCGTAATTAATTAAATGGTGGCTATTTAGCCGCGAGCAAATAGATGTAAAATCCACTACACCTATTATCTAGCGACTCCGTTTAGCATGGCGCTCCCAATTATCCTGTTTTGCCTGCGCAGATTTACGCAGTGCAATATAACACGCCCCGCTCCCACCATGATGTGGCAGCGCCTGACAAAATGCCTGTACCTCTTCAAACTCGGGTAACCAGCGGAAAAGATAACTACGCACAATATTAGCGTGCGATTTATCTTCACGTCCTTTGCCGTGAATAATAAGCAGGTTACGCAGATTATCCTGCCGGGCCTGATGCAGGAAACTAAACAGCATCTGACGGCACTGTTCCACCGGCTGCTTGAGCAGATTGAGACTCGCCTGCTGGCTGTACTTACCAAGACGCAGCTTATCAATAACTCCGGATTGCAGCCCCTCGCGCCGGAACGCCAGCGGCGTCGCTAACGGCAGCACCTCAAGAAAATCGGTTGTCAGAAAATTTTCCTGCTGTAACAGATCGATACGCGGCGGCGTGCGCGTGTTACGGCTGGGATGCCAGTGGACGTCGGCACAGCGTTTCAGGGGTTGGACATCCTCCATGGCGTCAAGAAATAGCGATTTGTCGTCAAGGTTCATGGTCACTCCTCGTGCAACGTTTGACAGCTCAGGCGCTACTATAGCCACCTGGGGAGCAGGTCTCAACGCCGTTGTTTAATTTCTATCATGTTGCTGAAAAGGCGCTATGCCAGCAGAATGTACCCGGTTATAAGTACATTAACTGCCACTTAACTAATACCACAATTACAGTAAACAAAATGATTTAACTTAAACCGCTGATAACGTCATTACCAATCTTTACTGGAAATAGTATTAAAGATGTCTATACTAAAATAAACCCGCACAAGGAGTGGTTGCGTTAAAATAATGTAGGGATGCACTGCTGTGTGTACTGTAGAGTCTGGCGGATGTCGACAGGCTCTATTTTTTTACGCCAAAATCTGTAAGATAATATCCTATATTGCAACCCTGCAAATTTAGGATCTCGCCATGCTCACCCTGCTGGAAGACAAAATTGACACCCCTCTTGGCCCTCTGTGGGTCATCTGCGACGAAGAGTATCGCCTCCGTGCCGTTGAGTGGGATGAGCACGCCGATCGTATGGCGCTGCTGCTCAACGTTCACTATCGCAAGCCAGGCTACCGCCGTGTTGCCTCCAGCAATCCCGGCGGGCTAAGCGACAAGCTACACGACTACTTTGCCGGTAATCTTAGCGTGATAGATCATCTTCCTACGGAAACGGCCGGCACCCCTTTTCAGCGGGCGGTATGGCAAGCGCTGCGCGAGATCCCCTGCGGTCAGGTTATCCACTATGGCCAGCTGGCGGATATGCTGGGCAGAGCCGGTGCAGCGCGAGCGGTAGGGGCAGCGAACGGCGCGAATCCCGTTAGTATTGTGGTTCCCTGCCATAGGGTAATAGGCCGTAACGGTACCCTGACCGGCTACGCCGGAGGCGTGCAGCGTAAAGAGTGGCTTCTGCGCCACGAGGGGTATCTCCTCCTCTAAAAGGGGGCGTTTTGTGCTTTTTTTAGCGCTATTAGTCGATAAACCCCTAATCAACATAAGGAATTTCAATGAGTTAAACTTATTGATTTTTCAAAGGTTCCAATAAACGCTGTTTGGCGTTTAACCAGGCTTACGTGCTCAGCAAAAAGATGTTAAAATTGACCAATATCAATTACGGCCTGAGCATACCTATGATCCCGGAAAAGCGAATTATACGACGCATTCAGTCTGGCGGTTGTGCTATCCATTGCCAGGATTGCAGCATCAGCCAGCTTTGTATCCCGTTCACCCTTAATGAGCACGAGCTGGACCAGCTTGATAACATCATCGAGCGCAAAAAGCCGATTCAGAAAGGACAAACGCTGTTTAAAGCGGGCGACGAACTGAAATCGCTCTATGCGATCCGCTCCGGTACCATTAAGAGCTACACCATTACCGAACAGGGTGATGAGCAGATCACCGGTTTCCATCTGGCGGGTGACCTGGTAGGCTTCGACGCCATTGGTACCGGTCATCATCCAAGCTTTGCTCAGGCGCTTGAAACCTCAATGGTTTGCGAAATACCGTTTGAGACGCTGGACGATCTCTCCGGCAAGATGCCCAATCTGCGTCAGCAGATGATGCGTCTGATGAGTGGTGAAATTAAAGGCGACCAGGACATGATCCTGTTGCTGTCGAAAAAGAATGCGGAAGAGCGCCTCGCGGCCTTTATCTATAATCTCTCTCGCCGGTTTGCCCAGCGCGGTTTCTCGCCCCGGGAGTTCCGTCTGACTATGACCCGCGGCGATATTGGTAACTACCTGGGCCTCACGGTCGAGACCATCAGCCGTCTGCTCGGCCGTTTCCAGAAGAGCGGTATGCTGGCGGTAAAAGGTAAGTATATTACTATCGAAAACGGCGATATTCTCGCCGAGCTTGCCGGCCACGCGCGCAACGTCGCCTGACGGTCTCGCCGCAAATCACCTCTTGCCAGACAGCAAAATAGTCCGATTTGTTGATCTGGCAAAGGTTAGCCTCTGAATTCAGACACTTTTTTAGATATCAGTTACATACGACATCGTGCTTTAAGACAATAGCGGTAAATAGCGGGTAATCATTCGCCCCCAAATCCGCCCCCATGATTACCCCTCCAGAGAGGGGCAAAATCATCATAAGATCGGGTCATATTCCCCTAACCTTCCCAGCCGTATCTGGCGCTCATCTTTCCGACTCAACGCAAGCCCCGATTGCTGTAGGTGCCACCCCGGCACGGCTTTTCACTGCATCGAGCACATCGATAGCATTTCTCATCACGACCGCCCCATAACGATCACACCCAGGCCCAGCGCCCGGTGCTGTAGCCGCAGAACATGCTTGAGCTGACTGCCGTGCCTCTATTCCCAGGTTGTAACATTATCATGCAGATCCTGATGGCAAATCCGGCATATAGGTATGACATGGAAATCCCCCGCTTTCATATCAGTCTTCGAAATCGTGACCGATAATATGATGCTGATCGTCGGCAGGCACGCCACAACCGCATCACATCTGAGTTTTTACCCAGTCAGTATATGCCTGGCACTACCAGCGCAGGATTTCGGGGCGGCGGTCACGCGCAGCAGCTGACGGATAGCAGATTCAGGCAGCGTAAAAACCCGCACATGGCGGGTTAAATTGGCATGAGACTATTATTTGGATTTTGAACCTGTAGCAGTGCCTTTTGAAGTTCATGCGTCATATATTAATAGTGAATACTTTCTAAAATTAAATTTGATATATGCATATATACATGAATTGTAACCAATTTTCTGTGTAATCCAGGCTTTATCAGCGCCACACTACTTATCAATTTATTAACGAGGATATGTAAATGGCAATACCAGTATATCTTTGGCTCACCGACGATGCTGGAAACTCAGTGAAGGGGCCGGTTGATGTTAAAGATCGGGAAGGTAGTATAGAAACTTTAGAATTGATGCATACTGTTGAACTCCCTATAGATGATTTGACCGGAAAAATAACTGGCACTCGCTTTCATGGTGAACTGGCATTCAGAAAGGAGATCGATTGCACCTCCCCTTACCTGTATAAAGGAATTACATCAGGTAGAAATTTTAAAAGCGCACAATTTCGCCACTATCGGATAAACCACAACGGACAGGAAGAGGAATATTTCAGGACTACACTCGAAAATGCCAGAGTCACTGATATTGAATCATTCATGTTAGACATCAAAGATCCCCAATTCGAAAAGCAAACTCATCAGGAGTACGTATCCCTAAGCTACGAAAAAATAACGTGGCATTATATTGACGGGAATATTATTCACAGTGACACATGGCAAGAAAGGGGTGAAGCATAATGACATGGGAATATGACGTAAAAACCGCACAATTCTATCACAATGGAACTTATGTATTTTCAGCTAGATATGCTGGCGCTGAAGGTTATTACAACGATCCATCAAAAGAGTGTGTTATGGGTAAAGGACCACTCCCACGAGGCACATACCACATCGGGGCCCCTTTTTTTCATCCGCACGCAAAAAAATACACGATGCGATTAACGCCTTCGTCCTCTAACAACATGTGTGGGCGCGATGGTTTTCTTATTCATGGTGATAGCATATCAAAGCCAGGGCATGCATCCAATGGATGTATAATCCTCGATCTCAATTACAGAATAAAAATTGGCACTAGTCATGATCATGTTCTTATCGTGAAATGATATCATGAATAAAATCACACTCATTATTCTACTATTTCCCATGATCTCACACGCAAGCGATACAGATTGTGCAAATGTTGGAGCCTCGATCGAAACGGGGTTATTCCAGGATATCACAGGGTCAATGAATATTGCGCCTTCATCAATTATCAAAGATATGACCTCAGTTGAGGTTTTGAATATCTCGCCCGTGTCCCGTATTTTCGCTGCGCAAATGGCCGCAGTGGATCATAAAGCTGATATTGCACGCAAGGATGGGCTTGAGTTATCTGAATCTCAGTACCTTTCTTCTTACTACGATAATGGAGTAAAAAATGTCACTGCAAAGTATACTTATCAGAACAAAGACGGCAAAAAGGATATATTTATAGCCTCTGGCCTCATCAACGCTGATGAATGTTCTGTGCGCTATAACGGCTATTTAACATTATCCCGTGAGTTCTGATGCTGTGGGGGCTAGACCCCCAGCTCCATTTTTGCCCCACCATTGACCAACTGAATCATTAGTTGCTGCAGCTGTTGTACTGCTGCATGATAGTCTGTCGCATCATTTCCATTTGCTGCATAATCTGACCAGTCTGAGCCAGCGTCAGCCAGATGGCGCACGAAGATGCGCGCATGGTCTACGAAGTCTATTCTAAGTGGTCAGGCGACATGAACCATCATCAGATCGACATATTGAATAGCCGTTTGCCAATAGCTTTGCCCCCAGGACGCCCCATAGGGAAGCACGTACTGAGAAAAGTCGTTTGATTCTAGTGTCATACGCTTATTAGCAACAAAATAGTCCGATTTGTTGATCTGGCAAAGGTTAGCCTCTGTTTCATTCTCCACATATAGGTTACTCTTTTAATTACAGACTGCGGTGACAGATGTAAGGAGACCCTGTATGGCCATGTATCAAAATATGCTGGTTGCCATCGATCCCAATCAGGATGACCAGCCAGCGCTACGGCGCGCTGTGTATTTGCATCAGAAAATTGGCGGCCGCATCAAAGCTTTTCTGCCAATCTATGACTTCTCATATGAGATGACCACCCTTCTGTCGCCCGACGAGCGGACCGCCATGCGTCAGGGCGTCATTAGCCAGCGGACCGCCTGGATCCGCGAGCAGGCAAAATATTACATCGATGCCGGGGTGCCCATTGATATCAAGGTGATCTGGCATAACCGCCCTTTCGAAGCCATCATTCAGGAAGTGTTAACCGGGCATCATGACCTGGTGCTGAAGATGGCCCACCAGCACGACAAGCTGGAGTCGGTGATCTTTACGCCCACAGACTGGCATCTGCTGCGTAAGTGCCCCTGCCCGGTGTGGATGGTGAAAGACCAGCCGTGGCCTGAGGGCGGTAAGGCGCTGGTGGCGGTTAATTTGGCCAGTGAAGAGCCCTACCATAATGCGCTGAACGAGAAACTGGTCCGGGAAACCATCCAGTTGGCCGAGCAGGTGAACCATACGGAAGTGCATCTGATCGGTGCTTACCCTGTCACCCCGATTAACATTGCCATTGAACTGCCAGAGTTTGATCCTACCGTCTACAACGACGCTATCCGTGGTCAGCATCTGCTGGCGATGAAGGCCCTGCGCCAGAAGTTTGGTATTTCAGAGAAGTTGACCCACGTTGAAAAAGGATTGCCGGAAGAGGTGATCCCGGATCTGACAGAGCATCTGCAGGCAGGGGTAGTTGTGCTGGGAACGGTCGGACGTACCGGCCTCTCCGCCGCGTTTTTAGGCAACACCGCCGAGCAGGTTATCGACCACCTGCGCTGCGACCTGCTGGTCATCAAACCGGATGACTACCGATCGCCGGTTGAAATCGATGACGACGAAGACGATTGAGTCGTTGAAGTAATAAAAAAACCGCCATTACGGCGGTTTTTTTATTTTATGCGCGTCTTATAACGCTTTCAGAATCGCATCCACGCTCTGCCTGGCATCGCCAAACAGCATCTGGGTGTTCTCTTTAAAGAACAGCGGGTTCTGCACGCCAGCGTAGCCGGTGTTCATCGAGCGTTTAAACACAATGACGTTCTGCGCCTTCCACACTTCCAGAACCGGCATCCCGGCAATCGGGCTACGCGGATCGTTCAGCGCCGCCGGGTTGACGGTGTCGTTCGCGCCAATGACCAACACCGTATCGGTATCGGAGAAATCATCGTTGATCTCATCCATCTCCAGCACGATGTCATACGGCACCTTCGCCTCCGCCAGCAGCACGTTCATGTGGCCCGGCAGACGTCCGGCAACCGGGTGAATACCGAAGCGCACCTTGATGCCGCGGGCACGCAGTTTCTCCGTGATCTCCGCCACTGGATACTGCGCCTGAGCTACCGCCATGCCGTAGCCTGGGGTAATGATGACCGAGTGTGAATTCTTCAGCAGTTCGGCGGTCTCCTCCGCGCTGATTTCACGGTGCTCGCCCACCTCGTCGTCCTCACCGGTTGAGGAGCCATCGGTACCGAAGCCGCCGGCGATTACGCTGATAAATGACCGGTTCATCGCCTTACACATGATGTAGGAGAGGATCGCACCGGACGAGCCTACCAGCGCACCGGTGACGATCAGCAGGTCGTTGCTGAGCATAAAGCCCGCCGCCGCCGCCGCCCAACCGGAGTAGGAGTTGAGCATCGAGACCACGACCGGCATATCCGCCCCGCCGATTGACGCCACCAGGTGCCAGCCGAACGCCAGCGCGATAATGGTCATCACCAGCAGCGCCAGCACCTGCAGACCCACGCTTTCGGTGCGGACAAACACCAGCAGCAGCAGGAAGGAGACCACCAGCGCCGCAAGGTTCATCTTGTGACGGTTTGGCAGCATCAGCGGCTTAGAGGAGATTTTGCCGCGCAGTTTGCCGAACGCCACAATGGAGCCGGTGAAGGTCACCGCCCCGATAAAGATGCCGAGGAACACCTCCGTCAGGTGGATATTCACCAGGATCGGCTCCAGGCCCGGCTCGTGGTACAGGTAGCTGTTAAAGCCCACCAGTACGGCGGCCAGACCCACGAAGCTGTGCAGGATCGCCACCAGCTCCGGCATCTCGGTCATCTCAACTTTCTTCGCCAGATGAATACCAATCGCGCCACCAATAATCATCGCTACGATGATCCAGGCAACATTACCGGTATCCGGCCCAAAGATGGTGGCGATCAGCGCAATCGCCATCCCGGCGATACCAAAGCGGTTCCCCTGCTGAGAGGTTTCATGCTTTGACAGCCCGGCCAGGCTGAAAATAAACAGGATCGCGGCAACAATGTATGCAGCTGTAACTAATCCTCCAGACATGTGCTACCCCTTAGTTCTTCCGGAACATTTTCAGCATGCGCTGAGTGACGGTGAAACCACCGAAAATATTGATACTGGCGATCAGTACGGCAATAAAGCTCAGGAAGCTTATCCAGCCGCCATGACCAATCTGTAGCAGCGCACCAACGACAATAATGCCTGAGATGGCGTTAGTCACCGACATCAGCGGGGTATGCAGGGCGTGGGAGACATTCCACACCAAGTAATAACCCACCACGCAGGCCAGGGCGAATACGGTAAAGTGGCCGAGGAACTCCTTCGGTGCGACGTCCGCCAGCCAGCCGAAGAGAATAATAGCCAGCGCCATCAGGGCGTATTTGCGCCACGGCGAGGCCGACGCTTTTGGCTCCTCCAGAACCGGTGCGGCTTTCGCGGCCGCCTGCGGCTGGGCTGAAACCTGAATAGGCGGTGCGGGCCAGGTGGTTTCGCCGTCGCGGATCACCGTCACGCCGCGCACCACCACGTCGTCAAAATCGATGGTGACGTTGCCATCTTTCTCTTTGCACAGCAGCTTCAGCAGGTTAACCAGGTTAGTACCATAGAGCTGGGAGGACTGGGTCGGCAGGCGGCCCGGCAGATCGGTATAGCCGATCACCTTGACGCCGTTGGCGGTGGTGAAGATCTCGTTAGGCACAGTATATTCGCAGTTGCCGCCGTTTTGCGCTGCCAGATCGACAATCACGCTGCCCGGCTTCATGGTATCAACCATCTCACGCGTGATCAGCGTTGGTGCCGGTTTACCTGGGATCAGCGCGGTGGTCACAATGATGTCCACCTCTTTCGCCTGGGCGGCAAACAGCGCCATCTCGGCTTTGATAAAGGCCTCAGACATCACCTTGGCGTAGCCGTCGCCGCTGCCCGCTTCCTCTTTGAAATCCAGCTCAAGGAACTCTGCGCCCATGCTCTGGACCTGCTCTTTTACTTCCGGGCGGGTATCAAAGGCGCGTACGATGGCACCTAAGCTGTTGGCCGCGCCGATGGCGGCAAGGCCAGCAACGCCTGCGCCAATGACCATCACTTTGGCGGGCGGCACTTTCCCTGCGGCGGTGATCTGCCCGGTAAAGAAGCGGCCAAATTCATGAGCGGCCTCTACAATGGCGCGGTAGCCCGCAATATTGGCCATTGAGCTGAGCGCGTCGAGGGACTGGGCGCGGGAGATACGCGGCACCGAGTCCATCGCCATTACCGTCACGTTACGCGCGGCTAGCTTCTCAAGCAGCTGTGGGTTCTGCGCGGGCCAGATAAAGCTCACCAGCGTGGTGCCCGGATTAAGACGTTCAATTTCATCATCGCCAGGCGCGTTCACCTTGAGGATGATCTCTGATTGCCAGATCGCATTGCCATCGACAACCTCTGCACCTGCCTCGGTAAAAGCAGAGTCATCGAAGCTTGCCAGCTTGCCTGCGCCGCTTTCGACCGCGACGGTGAAACCCAGTTTAAGCAGCTGCTCTACCGTTTTCGGTGTCGCCGCCACGCGGGTTTCATTGGCCAACCGCTCTTTTGGTATACCAATACGCATAGTTTTCCCTTCCATCGGTTTTGAATGAGGGTTTGTCAGTTTCTTCACAGATATCAAAAATAAAACCGTAACAAACTTTCTATAACCTACTGAAAATAACGCTTGTGATCTACCGCAACAATTGAGTAATTAAGGTTTTATTAGGGAAAGTTGAGCCAACATGGGTATAAACAGCCCAATTTGACTTTAAATAATAGCGACGGCCCCATATTCCGCTTATACGAGACGGCAAAACACGATTTATCGCCGCATAAGATCGCTATTTTAACAAGGTATTAACTTAAAAAAGTCATATGCTTAATCACTTTTACTGGTCAAGCGTCTGTTTTTTCAACATATCTCTTTTCGTTATGTCTGCCCACCCTCTCGGTAGCACTGGCGGTGAAAAATCTCGCAGACAGTTGCAAGATTAAAATGCAATAATCATCCACGTTTTCAAGACATCTCTAATACCAGTATCTGGTTTGCGCAAGGCGAAGGACTATTTTTATGAAGCTTAAGAACACCCTCCTGGCAACCGCACTGCTGTCGGCAACGGCCCTGTCGGCTCATGCCGCCACCGAGTTGACGCCGGAGCAAGCGGAAGCGGTGAAACCATACGATCGCATCGTCGTCACCGGCCGCTTTAACGCTATTAGTGACGCTGTCACCGCCGTCTCCAACCGAGCCGATAAAGCAGGCGCAGACGCCTTCTTCGTCGTGGATACCTCTGATTTAGGCAACAGCGGCAACTGGCGCGTGACGGCAGACCTCTATAAGAAAGACGCAGCCAAAGCAGAGGTCTCGCAAAACCGGGTGATTAACGGCGTGACTGAGCTGCCTAAAGACGAAGCTATCCAACTTGAGCCGTTCGATACCGTCACTGTCCAGGGTTTCTACCGCAGCCAGCCGGAAGTGAACAGCGCAATCACCAAAGCAGCGAAAGCTAAAGGTGCGGCCTCGTTCTATATTGTGCGCCAGGTAGACGCCAACGACGGTGGTAACCAGCGTATCACCGCCTATATCTACAAAGCTGACGCGAAGAAACGCGTTCTGCAGAGCCCGGACGCTATTCCGGCTGACTCTGAAGCGGGCCGCGCCGCACTGGCGAAAGGCGGTGAAGAGGCGAAGAAAGTTGAGATCCCAGGCGTAGCCACCAGCGCTGCACCAAGTGCAGAAGTTGGCCGCTTCTTTGAAACGCAATCCTCTAAAGGTGGACGTTACACCGTCACCCTGCCGGACGGCACAAAAATCGAAGAAGTGAATAAAATTACGGCAGCGCAGATGGTGCCGTTCGATAACGTTCAGTTCACCGGTAACTACGGTAACATGACCGAGATCTCTTACCAGGTGGCGAAACGCGCCGCGAAGAAAGGCGCGAAGTATTATCACATTACGCGCCAGTGGCAGGAGCGTGGTAACAATATTACCATCAGTGCCGACCTCTACAGATAATTCTCCAAAAGGCGGCTGAGGCCGCCTTTTTCTCGCATTTCTGCAAATTTCCGCCATACATTATTGCATGCGCATCTTTCACTACGTAAAATCCCGCGCCTTAGTATGATCCACGCTATTTATGCGCTCCGGCGAAATAATTATTCTGGATTTGTCGTTTTTTTAACAGGATGCCAATGGAAAAGAAACTTGGCCTGAGCGCGCTGACAGCGCTTGTTTTAAGTTCAATGCTGGGCGCGGGCGTATTCAGCCTGCCGCAAAATATGGCGGCCGTCGCCAGTCCCGCTGCGCTCATGATCGGCTGGGCCATTACCGGAGTAGGCATTCTGCTGCTGGCCTTCGCCATGCTGCTGCTCACTCGCCTGCGCCCCGATCTTGACGGCGGTATATTCACCTATGCCCGGGAAGGTTTCGGCGAGCTTATTGGCTTCTGCTCCGCCTGGGGCTACTGGCTCTGCGCGGTCATTGCCAACGTCTCCTATCTGGTGATTGTCTTTTCGGCGCTGAGCTTCTTTACCGATACGCCCGCGCTGCGCCTGTTCGGCGATGGCAATACCTGGCAATCCATCGTGGGCGCATCCTGCCTGCTGTGGATTGTCCACTGGCTGGTGCTGCGCGGTGTGCAAACCGCGGCGAGCATCAACCTCGCGGCTACGCTGGCGAAGCTGGTGCCGCTGGGCCTGTTTGTGGTGCTGGCCGGGCTGGCGTTCAACGCCGACAGGTTCAGCCTCGATTTTACCGGAGTAGAGCTTGGCGTGCCGGTATGGGAGCAGGTGAAGAACACCATGCTCATTACCCTGTGGGTCTTCATCGGCGTCGAGGGCGCGGTGGTGGTATCCGCCAGGGCGCGCAATAAGCAGGATGTAGGCCGGGCGACGCTGATGGCGGTGATCGCCGCTCTGACGGTCTATCTGCTGGTCACCCTGCTGTCGCTGGGGGTGGTGCCCCGCCCGCAGCTGGCGGAGATGCGTAACCCCTCTATGGCCGGGTTAATGGTCGACATGATGGGATCCTGGGGTGAGGTGATCATTGCCGCCGGGCTGATCGTTTCCGTCTGCGGGGCCTACCTGAGCTGGACCATTATGGCAGCAGAGGTGCCTTTGCTGGCGGCTAAATATAAGGCCTTCCCGCGTATCTTTGCTCGTCAGAATGAGAATAACGCGCCGTCGGCCTCGCTGTGGCTGACTAACGCCAGCGTGCAGATATGCTTGATTCTGATCTGGCTCACAGGTTCTGATTACAATACACTTTTAACCATCGCATCCGAGATGATTCTGGTACCTTATTTTCTTGTGGGTGCTTATCTGTTAAAAGTGGCCCAGCGTCCGCTGCATCAGGCGACGGGTATCGGTGCCTGCATCTATGGCCTATGGTTACTTTATGCCTCCGGTCCCATGCATCTGCTGCTGTCAGTCGTGCTCTATGCACCTGGACTGCTGGTCTTTCTCTATGCACGGCGTACGCATCCGCAGCGCGATTTGTTACAACGTCACGAAAAGGTGCTGATGGGGCTACTGCTCATTGCTGCGCTTCCGGCGACCTGGATATTGATGGGGCAGTAACGCTGCCCTACGCTATAAACCAAGGAGATTATGATGGGAAAAAACGACCCCTGCCCGATTCTTATTACTGGCGGCGGCCGCCGTATTGGCCTTGCCATTGCCCACCATTTTCTCAACCAGCAGCAGCCGGTTATTGTTAGCTACCGCACCCCCTATCCAGCAATTGATGTTTTACAGGAGGCGGGCGCAGTCTGCATTCAGGCTGACTTCTGTCATGATGAGGGTATCCTCGCCTTTGCCGAAAAGGTGAAATCTCTTACCCACGGGCTGCGGGGCATTATTCACAATGCCGGGGCCTGGGTGCCGGAAAAACCGGGAACACCGGTTACTCAGGTACTCTGCGAAATGATGCAGATCCACGTTCATGCTCCCTATCTGCTGAATCACGCTCTGGAAAGCCTGCTGCGCGGCCACGGTCACGCCGGTGGGGACATCATCCACTTCACCGATTATGTGGTTGAGCGCGGCAGCGATAAGCATATCGCCTATGCGGCCAGTAAGGCGGCGCTGGATAATATGACCCGCTCGTTTGCACGCAAGCTGGCCCCGGAGGTGAAAGTGAACTCTATCGCCCCGTCGCTGATCCTGTTCAACGAGGGGGATGACGCCGAGTACCGGCAGAAGGCGCTAAATAAGTCGCTAATGAAAATCGCCCCTGGAGAGAAAGAGGTGATCGATCTGATCGACTACCTCTTAACCAGCCGCTTCGTGACCGGTCGCAGCTTTGCCCTCGACGGGGGACGCCCGCTGCGCTAGTGAAAGCGGCTCCAGCAGTAGATGAGTAGCCAGGCGCTGAGGCTCCAACAGAGTACCGCTGCCCCCAGCGCCAGCGGCAACCGCATAGAGGCGGTGAAATACCATAGCGACAACAGGTATAAAAAGTAGGGAATAATTGCCCACATGCCAAACACGATGGTGGTGCGCAACGCCTCGACGCCGCGCTCGGAAGCAACAATGTAGTGTGCTATCAGCGCAAAGGTAGGAAACAGCGGGATCAGCCCGGCAATGTAGTAATTTTTCGTTTTTGCCAACACGCCAATCAGCAAAACCACCAGTGCACCAATCGCCGCTTTAACCACTAACCCCATGATTTATTCCTGACTCTTCCTAAGATTAAGCTACCAGCATAACGGAAGCGCTGCCGTTTATGAAAGATTAATGGAAGCTTCCGGCAAGGCGGTGTATGTTGGCGCTTTTGCCCCTTATGATGACCTATGAACAAGATCGTTTATGTGGAAGACGACCCGGAAGTGGGTGCGCTGATTGCTGCCTATCTTGGCAAGCACGACATCGACGTGGTACTGGAGACGCGTGGCGATCGCGCTGAAGAGACCATTCTGCGTGAAAACCCAGAGCTTGTGCTGCTCGATATCATGCTCCCCGGCAAGGATGGCATGACCCTGTGCCGCGATCTTCGTGGCCAGTGGCTAGGTCCCATTGTGCTGCTGACCTCCCTCGATAGCGATATGAACCATATTCTCTCTCTTGAGATGGGCGCCAGCGACTACATTCTGAAAACCACGCCGCCCGCCGTGTTGCTGGCCCGCCTGCGGCTCCATCTGCGCCAGAGCACCGTGGCTGCCCGCCCCGCTGCCACCGCATCGCTCACGCCGCACAATGCGCTGCGTTTTGGCACCTTATCTATCGATCCTGTTAATCGTCAGGTACTGCTTGCCAACGAGCCGGTCGCTCTCTCAACCGCCGATTTTGACCTGCTCTGGGAGCTGGCCACCCACGCCGGGCAGATCATGGATCGCGATGCGCTGCTGAAAAACCTGCGTGGAGTAAGCTACGACGGCCTGGACCGCAGCGTTGACGTCGCCATCTCGCGCCTGCGCAAAAAGCTGCTGGATAGCGCCACCGAGCCCTATCGAATTAAAACCGTGCGTAACAAGGGCTACCTGTTTGCCCCGCACGCGTGGGATAACTAACGAATGAAGAAGCTTTTCGTACAGTTTTACCTGCTGCTGTTTGTCTGTTTTCTGGTGATGACCATGCTGGTCGGGCTGGTGTACAAATTCACCGCGGAACGGGCAGGCAGGCAGTCCCTGGACGACTTGATGAAAAGCTCCCTCTACCTGATGCGCAGCGAGCTGCGGGAGATCCCGCCCCATGAGTGGAGCAAGACCCTGAAGGAGATGGACCTCAATCTCTCCTTTGATATGCGTATCGAGCCGCTGAATAAGTTTCACCTCAGCGCAGCCACTACCCAGCGGCTGCGCGAGGGGGATATTGTCGCGCTCGACGAAGAGTATACGTTTATCCAG
The DNA here is from genome assembly GCF_032052675.1 of Pseudescherichia sp. Lineage (NCBI taxonomy): Bacteria > Pseudomonadati > Pseudomonadota > Gammaproteobacteria > Enterobacterales > Enterobacteriaceae > Pseudescherichia > Pseudescherichia sp. The sequence goes on along the minus strand of NZ_DAMBWA010000002.1, from coordinate 65,885 downwards.
CGAATCCCCCGCAGCCACTACGTGCTGGCGGTAGGGCCGATCCCCTATCTCTTCTATCTGCATGAGATGCGCCTTTTTGACATCCTTCTGATGGTCTTTATTGCTATCTCCCTCGCCTTCCCGGTCTTTATCTGGATGCGCCCTCACTGGCAGGAGATGCTGCGGCTGGAGTCCGCCGCCCAGCGATTTGGTAGCGGGCACCTTAATGAACGTATCCATTTTGCCAGCGGGTCGAGCTTTGAGCGCCTCGGCGTCGCCTTCAACCAGATGGCGGATAATATTAACGCCCTCATTGCCAGCAAGAAGCAGCTCATTGACGGGATTGCTCACGAACTGCGCACCCCGCTGGTACGCCTGCGCTATCGGCTGGAGATGAGTGATAACCTGACGGAAGCCGAGCGGCTGGCGCTAAATCGCGATATCGGCCAGCTTGAGGCGCTGATCGAGGAGCTGCTCACCTACGCCCGCCTCGACCGTCCGCAAAACGAGCTGCAACTCTCCGAGCCGGATCTGCCCCGGTGGGTAGCGGGCTATGTCGATGATGTGAACAGTATCAATCCTGCCCGCACGCTGAAGCTGGTGACTAACGCCGAGGCGAACTACGGCGCGCTGGATATGCGGCTGATGGAGCGCGTGCTTGATAACCTGGTGAATAACGCCCTGCGCTATAGCAACAGCACCGTGCGGATTGCTCTCCGACATGACGGCGCGCGGGCCAGCCTGACCGTAGAGGATGATGGCCCAGGCATTGAGCCAGAAGCACGGGAACGCATCTTTGAGCCTTTTGTCCGCCTCGACCCGAGCCGGGATCGCGCCACCGGCGGCTGCGGCCTGGGATTAGCGATTGTACGCTCTATCGCTCAGGCGATGGGCGGAGAGGTGGTTTGTGATGCCGGTGAATTAGGTGGCGCACGTTTTACCTTTAGCTGGCCGGTGTATCACCTGGTTTCTGTACCACCCGACATAGTCGTGCCATAACGCCGGATGGCGGCTGCGCCTTATCCGGCCTGCAAGACCTGTCGGCACGGTGGCCTAACCCTGTGGGATGTGCTACTCTTTTAGTATGTTGTAACTAATGGGGTTGCCTATGGCTAGCTATGACCTGATTGAGCGTTTAAACAGCACCTTCCGCCAGATCGAGCGCGAGCTGGCGGAGCTAAAGAGCGAACTTAGCGAATGTCGGCTTTTGGCCGGGCGCGTATTTGAGCTACCGGAGGTCACCAAAGAGGCCGAACATGAGCCGCTGACCACCATTCAGGTTACCCAGCACGTGGGCAAACGTGCCGCCGAGCGCGCCCTGCACCACTTCTCGCATCTCTTTATTCAGCAGCAGTCCGAGAACCGGAGCAGCAAAGCGGCAGTACGCCTGCCGGGGGTGATCTGCTACCAGACTACGCTGGCGACGCGCGAGCGTCTGGAGGAGCGTATTGGGCTGATCAATAGCCTGAAAACGGCCTTTGAACACATCGTTACCGTTGAGTCCGGGCTGCCCTCTGCGGCACGGTTTGAGTGGGTGCATCATCATCTACCGGGCCTGATCACCCTGAATGCCTACCGAACGCTGACCGTTCTGCGCGATCCCGCGACGCTGCGCTTTGGCTGGGCGAACAAGCATATCATCAAAAATTTTACCCGCGATGAGGTACTGGCCCAGCTGGAGAAGAGCTTAAAAGCGCCGCGGGCGGTAGGTGGCTGGACGCGAGAACAATGGCAGGCGCGGCTGGAGCAGGAGTACAACGACATCGCCGCGCTGCCGCAGAAGGCCCGGCTTAAGATCAAGCGGCCGGTGAAGGTGCAGCCCATTGCCCGCGTCTGGTACGCCGGTTCGCAAAAGCAGGTGCAGCATGCCTGCCCGACGCCCATCATCGCGTTGATCGCCGAGGAGAACGGTGGCCGGGTGCCTGATATCGGTGAACTGCTAAACTACGATGCGGATAATATCCAGCACCGCTATAAACCTGAGGCACAGCCGCTGACGTTAATCATTCCCCGGCTGCACCTCTACGTTGCAAACTAACAGTGGCGTATTAGCTGCCGGAAGGCATGCTGCCTACCATCGTTTCCGGACGCACCCAGGTGTCAAACTGCTCCTCGGTCAGGTAGCCCAGCGCCAGCGCCGAGGCCTTCAGGGTCAGCCCCTCTTTATGCGCCTTCTTGGCGATTTCGGCGGCTTTGTCGTAGCCAATGTGCGTATTCAGGGCCGTCACCAGCATCAGCGATTCATTGAGGAGCTGGTCGATACGCGCCCGGTCCGGTGCGATGCCGATGGCGCAGTGCTCGTTAAAGCTCTCCATTCCGTCGGCCAGCAGCCGCACCGATTGCAGGAAGTTATGGATAATCATCGGGCGGAAAACGTTCAGCTCAAAGTTGCCCGACGCGCCACCCATATTGATTGCGACGTCGTTCCCCATCACCTGACAGCAGAGCATGGTCAGCGCCTCGCACTGGGTTGGGTTGACCTTGCCCGGCATGATGGAGCTTCCCGGCTCATTTTCCGGAATAGTGATTTCACCGATGCCGCAGCGTGGGCCAGAGGCCAGCCAGCGTACGTCGTTGGCGATCTTCATTAGCGATGCCGCCAGCCCTTTCAGCGCGCCGTGGGCATGTACCAGCGCATCGCAGGTTGCCAGCGCTTCGAACTTGTTCGGCGCGGTAATCAATCCCTGTCCAGTGATAGCGGCCAGTTCATCGGCTACGCGGTGGGCATATTCCGGATGGGTATTTAGCCCGGTCCCTACCGCCGTACCACCGAGAGCCAGCTCCGACAGGTGCGGCAGGCTATTTTCGATATGCTTCAGGTTATGCTCCAGCATCGCCACCCAGCCGGAGATCTCCTGACCCAGCGTCAGCGGCGTAGCATCCTGCAGATGGGTACGGCCAATTTTAACGATATCGGCATAGGTGCGGGATTTTTCCGCCAGTGTGCGGGTCAGCTCCAGCAAAGAGGGGATCAGATCCTCACGTACGGCGATAACCGACGCCACGTGCATGGCCGTAGGAAAGACGTCGTTTGAACTTTGGCTTTTGTTAACGTCGTCGTTGGGGTGCACCTTACGCGCCATCCCGCGTTCGCCGCCCAGCAGCTCGCTGGCCCGGTTCGCCAACACCTCGTTCATGTTCATGTTGCTTTGGGTGCCGGAGCCGGTCTGCCAGATCGCCAGCGGAAACTCATCCGGATGGTCGCCCTTCAGCACCTCATCCGCCGCGCTGATAATGGCCTGCGCTTTCTCAGCAGCCAGCAGGCCCAGATCCTGGTTTACCTTTGCCGCCGCCCGCTTGGTCAAGGCCAGCGCCCGAAGTAGCGAGACCGGCATTTTCTCAGTTGAAATACGAAAATGCTCAAGCGATCGCTGGGTTTGCGCGCCCCATAGCTTGTCTGCCGGGACGTCGATTGCGCCCATCGAATCTTTCTCACTGCGATGCGAAGTCATACACGCTCCTTGAATAGTTGTGATGTGGGTAACAACATGCTCACTTGCCCAAAGAGTTATTAGTATTGATGATTTTCAGCCGTCAGCAGCAAAAAAAAACCGCCCTTTCGGGCGGTCTTGTTTACTTCACGCAGCGGGCACAGGCCGAGGCGTGGATCTGCTGGAAGAAGTCGTTGCCCTTATCATCCACCAGGATGAACGCCGGGAAGTCGACCACCTCAATTTTCCAGATGGCTTCCATCCCCAGCTCCGGGTACTCGATGCACTCCAGGCTGCGGATACTGCCCTGGGCCAGTACTGCCGCCGGGCCGCCAATGCTGCCGAGATAGAAACCGCCGTGCTTATGGCAGGCGTCGGTCACCTGCTGGCTGCGGTTGCCCTTCGCCAGCATGATCATACTTCCGCCCTCGGCCTGGAGCTGATCGACGTAGGAGTCCATTCGCCCTGCCGTGGTCGGGCCGAGTGAGCCAGAGGCGTAACCTTCAGGCGTTTTCGCCGGTCCGGCGTAGTAGATCGGGTGATCTTTGACGTACTGCGGCAGGCCTTCGCCACGATCCATCCGCTCTTTCAGCTTGGCATGAGCGATGTCGCGGGCCACGATGATGGTGCCGCTGAGCGACAGGCGGGTCGACACTGGATACTGCGATAGCTGCTGCAGGATGTCACGCATCGGACGGTTGAGATCGACGCGAACCGCCTCCCCCTCGCCTGCCTGGCGCAGCGATTCAGGAATGTATTTCCCCGGATTCTGCTCCAGCTTCTCGATCCAGATCCCGTCGCGGTTGATTTTGGCTTTAATATTGCGGTCCGCCGAGCAGGAGACCCCCATGCCCACCGGACAGGATGCGCCGTGGCGCGGCAGGCGGATCACCCGCACGTCGTGGGCGAAGTATTTGCCGCCGAACTGCGCCCCGAGGCCGAGATCCTGCGCGGCACGCAGCAGCTCATTCTCCAGGGCCACATCGCGAAACGCCTGGCCGTGCTCGTTGCCTTCGGTAGGCAGGCCGTCGTAGTACTTGGTTGAGGCGAGCTTCACCGTCTTCAGGGTCGCCTCCGCCGAGGTGCCGCCAATCACAAAGGCAATATGGTAAGGCGGGCATGCCGCCGTCCCCAGGGTGCGCATCTTATCGACCAGGTAATCCTTTAGCTTGCCCGGCGTTAGCAGCGCCTTGGTCTCCTGGTAGAGATAGGTCTTATTGGCCGAGCCGCCGCCTTTGGCAATACAGAGAAACTTATATTCGTCGCCGTCAACGCTGTAGAGGTCAATCTGCGCCGGCAGGTTGGTGCCGGTGTTGACCTCGCGATACATATCCAGCGCCGCGTTCTGCGAGTAGCGAAGGTTATCTTCGATATAGGTGTTGTAGACCCCACGCGCGAGAGCGGCCTCATCGCCGCCGCCGGTCCAGACGCGCTGCCCTTTTTTACCGCTGATAATGGCCGTGCCGGTATCCTGGCAGGTCGGGAGGATCCCCTTTGCCGCGATGTCGGAGTTGCGTAAAAACTGCAGCGCCACGTAGCGATCGTTCTCGCTGGCCTCGGGGTCGGCGAGGATATCCGCCACCTGCTGCTGGTGCGCAGGACGCAGCATAAACGAGGCGTCGTGGAAGGCCTGCTGCGCCAGCAGCGTCAGCGCCTGAGGTTCAACCTTAAGGATTTCGTGGCCTTCAAACTCCGTTACGGAGACGTGATCTCGGGTAAGGAGATAGTATTCGGTATCATCCTTTTTGAGGGGAAAAGGATCCTGATAGTGAAAAGGTTTTGTCGACATTTTGCTCTCACTTACTGCGCGGTCTGGTTATGGTCTGGGCAAACGTTCCGTTGCCCTGCTTAAAAGCGAGTCTGCTTATCCTACACAATTTTTTAACAAAAACTGAGATAAGGACGACTTTTTAAGTTTAGTGATTACATACCATAGGTTTATTGGTTTAATACGCGTAGATTATTCAACACAGTGCAGGGCTTGATAATGCAAAAACTCATTAACTCAGTGCAGAACTATGCCTGGGGAAGTAAAAGTGCGTTAACGGAACTCTACGGGATCGCCAACCCTAACGGTCTGCCGATGGCAGAGCTGTGGATGGGCGCGCATCCGAAGAGCAGCTCAAAAATCGAGAACGCGTCTGGTCAGCCGCAGTCGCTGCGAGAGGTGATTGACCAGGATAAAACGGCGCTTTTAGGCCAGGCGGTCGCGGAGCGCTTTGGCGAGCTGCCGTTCCTGTTTAAGGTGCTGTGCGCCGACCAGCCACTCTCTATTCAGGTTCACCCAAATAAGCAGGCCTCGGAGATCGGCTTTGCCAAAGAGAACGCGGCGGGTATTCCGCTGGATGCAGCCGAGCGCAACTATAAAGATCCTAATCACAAACCCGAGCTGGTATTTGCCCTGACGCCGTTCCTGGCGATGAATGCCTTTCGCGAATTCAGCGATATCATCTCTCTGCTCCAGCCGGTGGCGGGCGCGCATTCGGCTATTGCTCACTTCCTGGCGCAGCCGGATGCCGACAGCTTAAGCCAGCTCTTCGCCAGCCTGCTTAATATGCAGGGCGAGGAGAAATCACACGCCCTTGCGGTGCTGAAGGCTACGCTGGCAAGCGCGCAGGGCGAGCCGTGGGAGACCATCCGCTTTATCTCTGAGTTCTACCCGGACGACAGCGGTCTCTTCTCCCCTCTGCTGCTTAATGTGGTCAAGCTCAACCCAGGCGAAGCGATGTTCCTGTTCGCTGAGACCCCGCACGCCTACCTGAAAGGCGTGGCGCTGGAGGTGATGGCTAACTCCGATAACGTCCTGCGCGCGGGCCTGACGCCAAAATACATCGATATCCCTGAGCTGGTGGCTAACGTGAAGTTTGTGCCGAAGCCAGCGGCCGAGTTGCTGACTGCGCCAGAACAGCGCGGTGCCGAGCTGGATTTCCCTATTCCGGTCGCCGACTTTGCTTTCTCCCTGCATGACCTCTCCTCAGATACATCAACGCTTGCGCAGTCGAGCGCGGCGATCCTCTTCTGCGTTGAGGGCGAGGCGGTGCTGAGCAAAGGCGAACAGCGGCTGGTGCTTAAGCCGGGCGAGTCAGCCTTTGTCAGCGCTGAGGGATCCCCTGTTGAGGCGAGCGGCATTGGCCGCCTGGCTCGCGTCTACAATAAAGTGAACTAAGTACTGACCTTTTTGCACCTTATTGCTAAGCTTAGCAAGACCTTACGACTCTCCAGGCGGCCTTTTCCGCCTGGTTTCATTTTTAGGGATAATCGCTATGAAGAAAACGCTTGTCGCTGCGGGCATTATTGTTGCACTGGGCGTCGTCTGGACGGGAACGGCCTGGTACACGGGTAAACAGCTGGAAAAACATCTTGCTGACATGGTTGGGCAAGCCAACGCCGAGCTTAAGCGCAGCGCGCCGGGCGCGGGCCTGGAAGTGGCCGCGCAGAACTACGAGCGTGGCATCTTCAAAAGCCATCTACAGCTGCTGGTCAAACCGGTTGAGGGTGAGCAGAACCCCTGGCTGAAACCCGGTCAGAGCGTGGTGCTGAACGAGACAGTCGATCATGGTCCGTTCCCGTTTGCCCAGCTTAAATCGTTTAATCTCATCCCGGCTATGGCGTCTGTGAAAACTACTCTGGTGAATAACGATGTCTCTAAGCCGCTGTTTGATATGGCGAAAGGCGAGTCACCGGTAGAGGTCAATACCCGCATCGGCTACGGTGGCGATACCGGCTCCCATATCCAGTTTAAGCCGTTAAGCTATGAGAACGAGGGTGAAAAAGTTGCCTTCAGCGGCGGCGATTTCCAGCTTGATGCCGATAAAGACGGCAACGCCATCTCCCTGAAGGGCGAGGCGCAGAGCGGCCTGGTCAATACCGTTAACGAGTATGGTCAGCATGTGCAGGTCACCTTCAACAATCTGAAAACCGACGGTGACAGCAAGCGTGCGCAGTTTGATGAGCATCTGGGGAACCAGAAGCTGAGCGTCGAGAAACTGGCCGTGGCGGTGGAAAACAAAGAGATCGCGGTGATGGAAGGGACCGATCTGACCATCAAAAACGATCTGGTCAACGACGGCAAAAACATCAACAGCCAGCTCGACTACACGGTCAATAGCCTGAAGATCCAGAGCCAGGATATGGGCAGCGGCAAGCTGACGATGAAAATTGGCCAGATTGACGGCCAGGCCTGGCACCAGTTCCGCCAGCAGTACAATGCCCAAAATCAGGCTCTGCTCTCTCAGCCTGAAGTGATGAAAGACCCGACGCTCTATCAGCAAAAATCTACCGAGGCGCTCTTTGGCGCCCTGCCGCTGCTGCTAAAAGGCGAGCCGGTGATCACCATCGCCCCGCTGAGCTGGAAAAACAGCAAAGGCGAGACGACGTTTAACCTGTCGCTGTTCATGAAGGATCCGGCCGCCACCCCTGCGGCACCTGCCCCGCAAACCCTGGCGCAGGAGGTCGATCGCAGCGTGAAGTCGCTGGAGAGCAAGCTGACTATTCCAATGGATATGGCGACAGAGTTTATGACTCAGGTGGCTAAGCTGCAGGGATACCAGCAGGCGGATGCCGAAAAACTGGCCAACCAGCAGGTAAAAGGTCTGGCGGCAATGGGCCAGATGTTCCGCATCACCACGGTAGCGGATAACGCGATTAGCACCAGCCTGCAGTACGCCAACGGCCAGGTCAATCTCAACGGGCAGAAGATGAGCCTCGACGAGTTTGTCGGCATGTTTGGTATGCCTGAGCTGGGCGTTCCGCAGGTTGAACCTGCTCCGGCACCAGCACCGGCTCCGGCGCCGCAGGCAGTACCAGAAGCCACCCCTGCCCCGGCACCGCAGGCGGCACCGGAAGCTAACCCTGTCCCAGCACCGCAGGCGGCACCGGAAGCCACGCCGCCAGCGGCAGTGCCTCAGCAGTAACCCCCATGCCCCTCTCTGGAGGGGCTATTTTTTGACGATGAGTCGCGCCTTGAGGGTCTGGCTGCGGGCGAGACTGTCCTCTTTCGCAATACGCTGCATGATCCGTTCCGCCAGGGTATAGCCCATCTCCCGAGCAGGCGTTGTCACCCATATAATCGGCAGCTCGTCCAGCGCGCTTTCGGGGACATCTGCAAAAGCGGCCAGGGTCACCTGCTGCTCAAAATAGCTATCCATCCCTGCCTCACCGCTCTGACGCCCCGCCCGCATTAAGCCAAACCAGGCACCCCGGGCAGTGATGTCGTTGTAACAGACCACGGCACTGATGGTGGGATTATGCCGTAGCAGTGCCGCGACCGCGTCTGCGCTCTGCTTCTGGCTGGTGTCGCACTCAACAACCCACTCGCTGTGAAAGGGTAAGCCATATTTCAGTAGAGTGGCGCAGTAGCCGCCTACTCTCTCTGCCCGCGTTAGCGAGGCGCTGTTGCCCCCCAGCCAGGCAATGCGCTGATGGCCACGTTGGATCAGATACTCAGTGAGCATCTGTGCCGCCTGCATGTTATCCGGCCTGACGCAGTCAGCGTCGTCGAGATAGCTGGCGCGCGAGGCAAACACAAGCGGAATGCCCTGCTCTGCGGCGCACGCCTGAAGCTCACCGCTCACCCCAGCCCCCCCGGCTATCACGACGCCGTCCACCCCCTGTGCCAGCAAGGTGTTAAAGCGCTGGAGAAGCTGCTCACCGCCGTCGCCGCCATGCAGGAGAAACACCATCCGCCCCTGGGCTTCAAGCGCCTCCGTAAGCCCTGCCGTGAGTTCGGCATAAAACGGTGAAGAGAGGTTACGTACAATCAGGCCAATCACGCCGCTCTGCCCGCCGCGTAGAGCGGAGGCCTGGCGATTGCGGACAAAGCCGAGTTTTTCGATAGCCTGGTTAACGCGCTCACCGGTGGCCGTAGAGATACGTCCTTTGCCGCTGAGCACCAGCGAAACGGTGCTGACAGAGACCCCTGCCGCGACGGCTACATCGTTAATGGTTATTTTTTTTGGCGTCATCATAAAAAAGCAAATCCCTGGTACTGGCTTAGATAAAACGATTTATCTATAGGACATATTTATACACTGAGTTATCGCTCAGCATTGTGATTTATAGCGCATAAAATTTAGGTAAAACGTTTTATCTTTCTCGCACAACAACCTCATCTGCATCTCTTTTCGACAAGGAGTCGTTTATGACGACGAAAACCGTACAGAAAATTACGCTGTGGGAATTTTTCCAGCAGTTGGGCAAAACCTTCATGCTGCCCGTCGCGCTCCTCTCCTTTTGCGGGATCATGTTAGGCATCGGCAGCTCGCTAAGCAGTCGTGACGTCATGACGCTGATCCCCGTACTGGGTAATCCGGTTCTGCAGGCTATTTTCATCTGGATGGGTAAGATCGGCTCCTTCGCCTTTAGTTTCCTGCCGGTGATGTTCTGCATCGCTATTCCACTGGGGCTAGCGCGTGAGAATAAAGGCATTGCGGCCTTTGCCGGCTTCGTTGGCTATGCGGTAATGAACCTGGCCGTGAACTTCTGGCTGACGGCAAAAGGTATCCTGCCCACCACCGATGCAGCACTGCTGAAGGCCTACAATATTCAAAATGTCCTCGGGATCCAGTCTATTGATACCGGGATCCTCGGCGCGGTGATCGCCGGGGTGATTGTCTGGCTGCTGCATGAACGTTTTCACACCATCAGGCTGCCCGACGCGCTCGCTTTTTTTGGCGGCACCCGCTTCGTTCCTATTGTGACCACCGTGGTGATGGGACTGGTCGGTCTGGTGATCCCGTTAATCTGGCCTGTGTTTGCAATGGGGATCCGCGGCCTGGGCCAGATCATTAACAGCGCAGGTGATTTTGGGCCGATGATCTTCGGCACCGGTGAACGCCTGCTCCTGCCGTTTGGCTTGCAGCATATTCTGGTCGCCCTGATCCGTTTCACCGACGCAGGCGGCACCCAGGAGGTATGCGGCCACACCGTCAGCGGCGCGCTGACCATATTCCAGGCCCAGCTGAGCTGCCCGACCACCCACGGGTTTTCAGAAAGCGCCACGCGTTTTCTTTCGCAGGGTAAAATGCCCGCATTCCTCGGCGGCCTGCCCGGCGCGGCGCTGGCGATGTACCACTGCGCCCGCCCGGAAAATCGTCATAAAATTAAGGGACTGCTGATTTCCGGCCTGATTGCCTGCGTTGTAGGCGGCACCACGGAGCCGTTAGAGTTCCTGTTCCTGTTCGTCGCCCCGGTGCTCTACCTTATTCATGCCCTGCTCACCGGTCTCGGCTTTACGGTGATGGCGGTGCTGGGCGTCACCATCGGCAACACCGACGGCAACGTCATTGATTTTGTCGTATTCGGCATCCTGCACGGTCTGGCGACCAAGTGGTATCTTGTGCCGGTGGTCGCCGCCGTCTGGTTCGCGGTGTACTACCTCATCTTCCGCTTCGCTATCCTGCATTTTAATTTGAAAACGCCGGGCCGGGATATCGAAACGGCCAGCACCGTCGAGAAGACGATGGCAGGCGCGCTGGGACGCTCGGGCTATAACGTTCCGGCCATCCTCGCCGCGCTGGGCGGAAGTGAAAATATCGTCAGCCTAGACAACTGTATTACCCGTTTACGCCTGTCGGTTAATGATATGTCGCGGGTGAACGTGCAGGCGCTGAAAGACAATCGCGCCATTGGCGTGGTACAGCTTAACCAACACAACTTACAAGTGGTGATTGGGCCGCAGGTCCAGTCGGTAAAAGATGAGATGGAAGCTCTGATGAACTCGGTGCAGGCGTAAAGGATAAGGCTATGTTTGACTTTTCGACAGTCATCGATCGGCATGGAACATGGTGTACGCAGTGGGACTACGTGGCCGATCGCTTTGGCGTGGCCGACCTGCTGCCCTTCACTATTTCGGATATGGATTTTGCGACCGCCCCCTGCATTATTGACGCCATCCAACAGCGGCTGGCGCACGGCGTGCTGGGCTACAGCCGCTGGAAGAGTGAGGATTTTCTTGGTGCGGTGTGCCACTGGTACCGAACCCGCTTTGCCACCGGGATCGATCCTGAAGCTATCGTCTACGGGCCATCGGTGATCTACATGGCCTCGGAGCTGATCCGCCAGTGGTCCGCGCCTGGAGACGCTGTCGCCATCCACACCCCGGCCTACGATGCATTTTATAAAGCCATTGAGGGAAACCAGCGTCACGTCCTGAGCGTGCCGCTGGAAAAAACCAATACCGGCTGGGTATGTGATTTCGCGACTCTGGAGGCCGTGCTCTCCCTGCCGGAGACTAAAATTCTGCTGCTGTGCAGCCCGCATAACCCGACCGGTAAAGTGTGGACGCATGACGAGTTGGAGGCGATGGCTATGCTCTGCGAACGTCATGGCGTCAAAGTGATTAGCGACGAGATCCATATGGATATGGTATGGGGCGAGGCCAGGCATATCCCCTGGTGTCAGGTAGGACGAGGCGAGTGGGCGCTGCTGACCTCCGGGTCGAAAAGCTTCAATATTCCGGCCCTGACCGGGGCGTATGGCATTATCAGCGACGCGCGACGCCGTGATGACTACCTCGCTGCGCTCAAGGGGCGGGACGGGCTCTCCTCCCCGGCGGTGCTTTCGCTCTGCGCGCATATCGCCGCCTACCGGGAGGGCGCCCCCTGGCTGGATGCGCTTCGCACCTACCTACAGGGTAATATGGCGATCATCGCCAGCCAGCTAAATCAGGCCTTTCCGCAACTTCACTGGCAGCCGCCCGAGGCAAGCTATCTGGCATGGATTGATCTGCGCCCGCTTAATCTGGACGACCGTGCGTTGCAGGATGTGCTCATTCACCAGCAGAAAGTGGCGATTATGCCTGGGTACACCTATGGTCCCGAAGGGAACGGGTTTGTAAGGCTGAATGCGGGCTGCCCAAGGGTGAAGCTGGATGAAGGGCTGAGTAGATTGATTGCAGGGATGAACACGTTGACACACTAAACCCTAAAATATCACGCTTGCTCTAGAGGCTTTGCCGCAAGCGACGCCTCCGGCGGCAGTACCTCAGCAGTAATTTTCCAGCCCCTCTTCTGAGGGGCTATTTATTTCACCTCTCAGTGCAACATTATGCAGTTATTTGCATATATCGACCTATGCCATTGATATAAAGAGTACCGACAATTTTGGTTGTTAATGAATCCATCACGTCAACAGGCGTTGGTTGAGGGCCATCTACTTCATATGCCATAGCGTATACGCTGGTATCGTCGGGACTCACGCCTACAGAGCTACAGGAAGAAGCGAGCTGTACCGAACTTATCACCTCCAGGCTGGCCAGATCAACTGTATAAACACCTGACGAAAGCGTTCCAACATATAAGTATGATTCACTTGCTGAAAGCGCTATAGCGCGTGGGCTATCATCCAGCATAATATAGACTATCTCTTTTGTTGCCGTATCAAGGGCCGCGATAGAGTTCCCATCTTGATTTGCGACGTAAAGGGTGGTGCCCTCTTTAGATATAATAATCTCCATTGGCAAACGGCCTACAAATACGGTATCTGTGACTGAAGAAGTTGCAATATCGATTAAGCCGATCTGATCTGTGCTATAGAGGGCAACATACACTGTTTTGCCATCAGGAGAAACAGTCACACCTCGAGCGTGGCCAGGAAGCTCAACTCCTTTCAGACGAATATTATTCAATGTATCAATAATTTCCAGGGTTTTAGTGGTATCGCCCGTAACATATAGCCTTGTTTCATCAGGACTCAACGCCATCTGAAAAGGCGTTATGGACGAACCACTTGGCTGCCGCGTGGTAATAGAACCCGTAACTGACTGTGATAATAAATCAACAATGATAATTTGATCGTTATAGCTATCAGCAATCCAGGCGATGGTATTGTTTTTGTTAACGGCAAACCCTTCGGGGGTTATCATCGACCCCAGGTTGATACTATAAACCTCCTCACCTGTTGATAAGTCTGTACCTGAAAAATAACCATCCCCGCCGGTCAAAGCGCAGGTGGCCCATAAAAAACCTGATGTAGATAGTATATTATGCATTTTTACTCCTATAATTAACTGAATAGATATATTAATGATTAATTTTGCGCGCCCAACCATTCTTATATATTTAACACGGATATATCTAATTTTTCTGAATGAGTTATGGGCAAAAAAAAGTCAACTCTTTAAGAATCATTACTATTTTGGGAACATTTGAGAAGTATTGTATAATCAGTTGCACTTCATCTAAAAAAGAGTGCGACCATGATTGACGCTAACCTCCCTTTAACCGACATTCACCGCCACCTTGACGGCAACATCCGGGCGCAAACCATCCTTGACCTTGGCCGTGAGTTTTCCCTCACCCTGCCCGCCGACTCACTTGAATCGCTGCGCCCGCACGTCCAGGTTACCGCTAACGAACCGGATCTGGTGAGCTTCCTGGCGAAGCTGGACTGGGGCGTCAAGGTGCTGGCCTCGCTGGACGCTTGCCGCCGCGTGGCATTTGAAAATATGGAAGATGCCGCACGCAACGGGCTGCACTATGTTGAGCTGCGCTTCTCCCCCCGCTATATGGCGATGACCCACGGCCTGCCGGTCGCGGGCGTGGTTGAAGCGGTGATCGAGGGCGTGCGTCAGGGCAGCCAGGCATTCAACGTTCAGGCGCGTCTGATCGGTATTCTTAGCCGCACCTTCGGCGAGGACGCCTGCGTCGAAGAGTTGGAGGCGCTGCTGGCCCATCGCGATGCCATCACCGGGCTAGACCTGGCGGGCGATGAGCTGGGCTTCCCCGGCAGCCTGTTCCTGTCCCACTTTAACCGTGGCCGCGACGCGGGCTGGCATATTACCGTTCATGCCGGTGAAGCCGCCGGACCGGAGAGCATCTGGCAGGCAATTCGCGAGCTGGGCGCGGAGCGTATCGGTCATGGCGTTAAAGCCATTGAGGATCGGGCTCTGATGGATTTCCTCGCCGAGCAGCGCATCGGCATTGAGTCCTGTCTGACCTCCAACATCCAGACCAGCACCGTGGCGTCGCTGGAGTCCCATCCGCTAAAAGCCTTCCTTGAGCACGGCATTCTGGCGACCATCAACACTGACGATCCGGCGGTACAGGGCGTAGATATCATTCATGAATACAGCGTGGCGGCCCCGCAGGCTGGCCTGAGCCAGGCGCAGATCCGCCAGGCACAAATTAACGGCCTCGAGGTTGCATTCCTCAGCGCGGCAGAGAAACAGGCGTTAAGAGATAGCCTGCGCACCGCGTAAAAAAATGCCGCCCGGGCGGGCGGCATTATGTTTGCTTTAGAGAGCGTTATGCCAGGCAGAGCGTCGACCGATGTTTGGCCGACTCGATGCCTAACTCAATCAGCTCCATGATCTGAATCGCCTGGCTGGCGGGAACCGGGTTTTCGCCCACGCCGTTAAGCGCATCGCGAATGCCGGCATAGTAGGCAGGATAGTTCCCCGGTACGGTGAGCCAGCTCTCCTCTACTACCTCTTCACCGTGCACGCGTGTCAACACGCCGTCGCGCATATCATAGCCCCAGTCCTCCTGCGGCAGACGCTCGCCGTTTTTCAACCGCTCCTCCTGAGGGTCGAGGCCATACTTGACGTAGCTCCCGCGAGTACCGTGGACGATATAGCGCGCCGACTCGGCCGCTGCCAGCAGCGTACCGTGCAGCACCACACGGCGCTGGGGATAGCTCAGCACCGCATGGAAGTAGTCCGTGGCCTGCGCCCCTGGACGCAGCTGGGCCAGATCGACGGTCAAGCTCACCGGCAGGCCAAACAGATTAACCGCCTGGTCGAGCAGATGCGGACCCAGATCGTACCAGATGCCGCTGCCCGGCCCGGCCAGCTCGCGCCAGCGATTACGCACCTGCGGGCGGAAGCGATCGAAATGCGACTCAAAATAGGTCACCTCGCCCAGCGCACCATCGGCCAGCAGCGCCTTCACCGTCAGGAAATCACTGTCCCAGCGGCGGTTATGGAACACCGAGAGCACGCGGCCCAGGCTTTTTGCCAGCGCATCAAGCTCACGTGCCTGTGACAGTGTCACGGTAAAGGGCTTATCCACGACCACATGCTTGCCCGCTTCCAGCGCTGCTTTCGCCAGTGGGAAATGAGTATCGTTGGGCGTCGGGATGACAATGAGATCGAGGGTAGGATCGTTGAAAAGATGCTTAGGTTCAGAGACGACCGGCACCGTAGGCCAGTCCGCCTTTACTTTCGCCTCATCACTGCTGGAGATCGCGGCCAGCTCCATACCCGACGTGCCATCAATCAGCGGGGCGTGGAATGTCTTACTGGCGTAGCCGTAGCCAATTAATCCGACCCGAATTTTATCATTCATTGTGCTGCCTCTCATCAGTGCGTGGGGATATTTCAATCCTCAACATAGTTGTCACAATAATATGCATTTTATAACTTATCTAAAACATCCTGTAGCACACTTTAACGTTCCAATTGCGAATAGGCTGAAAATATGGTTTGTTACTTGCTGAGGCTTTTTGGCACCGATACTATGCCATTTCTATATACAGGGAGAAATAGAAAAGTATGTCCGGAATAATGAATCGAATCATTGAATTAGCTGGGTGGATTGTGCTGGGCGTGAGCGCCATACTGCTGGGCTTTGCCAGCCACATAGATAACTACCAGCCGCCGGAACCTGCTGCTACCGTTCAGGCTAAATAGCGCCCACCCGCGTTATTTTTATACGCTTACCGCTACGGTCATTTGTCGCCGAGTGCGGTAGGAAATAGCGCGGGTAGCATTCGCTGTATAATGCTTTATACTCTCGCCCTGCAAAAGAGAATGAGCCACGCCAGGGGAGAGAATGATATGACCGCAACGCCTGCTGAACGCCCCGCTGAACGGATTGGAGGATGGTTGCTCGCCCCGCTCGCGTGGCTGCTGGTCTCCTTACTGGGTACGCTGCTTGTGGTGGCGCGTTTTATCGCTGTGCTGCTGACGCCTGACATGGTCGCCGTGCTGAATGCCCAAAGCGCCGGAGATAAAGCGCTGTGGTACACCTCGTTTATCTTTGCTGTTGCTATGGGCGGTTACACCCTGTGGCTAACCATCGCCTTCTTTAAGCGTCGTCGGGTGGTGTCGAAACACTATATCATCTGGCTGCTTATCACCATTCTGCTGGCGCTGAAGGCTTTTGCGTTTTCACCGGTTTCGGACACCCTGGCGCTGCGCCAGCTGCTGTTCCCGTTACTGGCTGCCGCCCTGATCGTGCCCTATTTCAAGCGATCGCAGCGGGTCAAGAAGACCTTCGTAAACCCGTAATTAACCCTATTCGTTGTACTGTTGTCGCCCGGATCGATTTATCCGATAATAGGCGGCTACTCTTTTTCAGGCTGAATAATGACTGATTACTTGCTGCTGTTTGTCGGAACCGTACTGGTTAATAACTTCGTGCTGGTTAAGTTCCTCGGTCTCTGCCCGTTTATGGGGGTGTCCAAAAAGCTGGAGACCGCGATGGGGATGGGACTGGCGACCACCTTTGTCATGACGTTGGCCTCTATTTGCGCATGGCTGATTGATACCTGGATTTTAATTCCACTGGATCTCATCTATCTGCGTACGCTGGCCTTTATTCTGGTTATCGCGGTGGTGGTGCAGTTCACCGAGATGGTCGTGCGTAAAACCAGCCCGGCGCTCTACCGCCTGCTGGGGATCTTCCTGCCGCTGATCACCACAAACTGTGCGGTGCTGGGCGTGGCGCTGCTGAATATCAACCTCGGGCATAACTTTTTACAGTCGGCGCTCTACGGTTTTTCCGCTGCCGTCGGCTTCTCGCTGGTAATGGTCCTGTTTGCCGCTATTCGCGAACGTTTGGCGGTGGCGGACGTACCGGCACCGTTTCGCGGTAATGCCATTGCACTGATTACCGCGGGTTTAATGTCTCTGGCCTTTATGGGCTTTAGTGGTCTGGTGAAGCTGTAATGTCTGCTATCTGGATAGCCATTGCGGCCCTGAGCGTGCTCGGGCTGATCTTTGGTCTGATTCTCGGCTACGCCTCGCGCCGTTTTGCGGTAGAGGACGATCCGGTCGTCGAAAAAATTGATAATCTGCTGCCGCAAAGCCAGTGTGGCCAGTGCGGTTACCCGGGCTGTCGCCCCTATGCCGAGGCCGTAGGGAGCCAGGGCGAGAAGATCAACCGCTGCGCGCCCGGTGGCGAAGCGGTAATGCTTAAAATCGCCACGCTGTTGAACGTCGACCCGCAGCCAATTGGTGACGATGCCGAGGCCGCCGAGCCGGTACGTATGCTGGCGGTCATTGATGAACCGAACTGCATTGGCTGCACCAAGTGCATCCAGGCCTGCCCGGTTGACGCCATCGTCGGCGCAACCCGCGCCATGCACACGGTCATCAGCGATCTCTGCACCGGCTGTAATCTCTGTGTTGCCCCGTGCCCGACGCAGTGTATCGACCTGCGTCCCGTCGCGACAACAACCGAAAGCTGGAAATGGGATCTGCAAACCATTCCGGTACGCATTATTCCTGTGGAACAACATGCTTAAGCTATTCTCCGCGTTTAAAAAAGATAAGCTCTGGGACTTCAACGGCGGCATCCATCCGCCAGAGATGAAAACTCAGTCAAACGGTACGCCGCTGCGCCAGATCCCGCTGGCGGGGCGTTTCGTCATTCCTTTGAAACAGCACATCGGCGCTGAGGGCGAGCTGTGCGTGGCCGTCGGCGATCGCGTCCTGCGCGGCCAGCCGCTGACTCGTGGGCGCGGACGTATGCTGCCCGTTCACGCTCCTACATCCGGTACGGTGGTGGCGATTGCCCCCCACTCTACCGCGCATCCCTCGGCGCTGGCCGAGCTGAGCGTGATTATCGATGCCGACGGTGAAGACCGCTGGATTGAGCGCGACGGCTGGAGCGACTATCGCTCCCGCTCCCGCGCCGAGCTGATTGAGCGCATCCATCAGTTTGGCGTGGCAGGCCTCGGCGGCGCGGGCTTCCCAACCGGTAATAAACTGCAGGGCGGCGGCGATAAAATCGAAACGCTGATTATTAATGCCGCCGAATGCGAGCCTTACATTACCGCTGACGATCGGCTGATGCAGGACTGTGCCGCGCAGGTCGTCGAGGGTATTCGTATCCTCGCGCAGATTCTCCAGCCGCGTCAGGTGCTGATCGGCATCGAAGATAACAAGCCGCAGGCCATTTCGATGCTGCGGGCGGTGCTGGCTAACGCGCACGATATCGTGCTGCGGGTCATCCCCACCAAATACCCCTCCGGCGGTGCGAAACAGCTGACGCAGATCCTCACCGGCAAGCAGGTGCCGCACGGCGGTCGTTCATCTGACATCGGCGTGCTGATGCAAAACGTCGGCACCGCCTTCGCCGTTAAGCGTGCGGTGGTTGATGGCGAACCGCTGACCGAGCGCGTAGTGACCCTGACCGGCGAGGCCGTTGCGCAGCCGGGCAACGTCTGGGCGCGCCTGGGTACGCCTGTACGCCACCTGTTAGACACAGCGGGTTTTTGCCCCTCCGGCGAGCAGCTGGTGATCATGGGCGGGCCGCTGATGGGCTTTACCCTGCCGTGGCTGGACGTGCCGGTGGTGAAAATTACTAACTGCCTGCTGGCACCTTCGGCAAGTGAAATGGGTGAGACGCAGGAAGAGAAAGGCTGTATTCGCTGCAGCGCCTGCGCCGATGCCTGCCCGGCAGATCTGCTCCCGCAGCAGCTCTACTGGTTCAGCAAAGGCCAGCAGCACGATAAAGCCACTGCCCATAACCTCGCGGACTGTATCGAGTGCGGAGCCTGCGCCTGGGTCTGCCCCAGCAATATTCCGCTGGTACAGTACTTCCGCCAGGAGAAGGCTGAGATCTACGCTATTGCCCAGGAGGAGAAGCGCGCAGCCGAGGCGAAAATCCGCTTTGAAGCGCGTCAGGCCCGCCTGGAGCGTGAGAAAGCGGCGCGTCTTGAGCGTCACAAGCAGTCTGCTGCCCAGCCAGCCGCCAAAGACAAGGATGCGGTGAACGCAGCCCTGGCCCGCGTGCGTGAGAAACAGCAGCGCGCCACCCAGCCGGTGGTGATCCAGGCCGGTACCGAGCCAGATAACAGCGCAGTGATTGCCGCTCGCGAAGCCCGTAAGGCCGAAGCCCGCGTGCGTCAGGCCGAAAAAGCCCAGCAGCCTGCTGCAGCTAGCGCGGCTGAGCCTGTGGATCCGCGCAAAGCCGCCGTCGAGGCCGCCATCGCCCGTGCGAAAGCACGTAAAGCGGCACAGACGGTTGCGCCTGAAGCGGCACCTGAACCGGCCGTCGAGGAGGCATCCGCAGCAGTCGACCCACGTAAAGCCGCCGTCGAGGCCGCCATCGCCCGTGCGAAAGCGCGTAAAGCGGCACAGACGGCTGCGCCTGAAGCGGCACCTGAACCGGTCGTCGAGGAGGCACCCGCAGCGGTCGACCCGCGCAAAGCCGCCGTCGAGGCTGCCATCGCCCGCGCGAAAGCACGTAAAGCGCAGCAACAGGTCGTTGATAAGATAGTTGATACCCCTGCGGCCAATGACGATCCGCGTAAAGCGGCCGTCGCCGCAGCCATCGCCAGAGCCCAAGCCAAAAAAGCCGCAAAACAGGCAGTTAACGAGGAATAGATGGTCTTTCGAATCGCAAGCTCCCCCTATACGCACAATCAGCGCCAGACATCACGGATTATGATGCTGGTCCTGCTCGCGGCCCTACCCGGTATCGCGGTGCAGACGTGGTTCTTTGGCTGGGGCACGCTGATGCAGATCCTGCTGGCAGGCGCTAGTGCCTTTGTTGCTGAAGGCGTGGTGCTTAAGCTGCGTAAGCAGAATGCAGGGGCAACCCTCAAGGATAACTCTGCCCTGCTCACCGGCCTGCTGCTGGCGATCAGTATTCCGCCGTTCTCCCCCTGGTGGATGGTGGTGCTGGGTACCGTTTTTGCGGTAATTATTGCCAAGCAGCTGTACGGTGGCCTTGGACATAACCCCTTCAACCCGGCGATGATCGGCTATGTGGTGCTGCTGATCTCTTTCCCGGTGCAGATGACCAGCTGGCTGCCGCCTCATGAGATTGCTGCCAACGTGCCCGGCTTTATGGATGCGCTTCAGGTTATTTTCACCGGCCACAGCGCTGGCGGGGCTAATATGGATACCCTGCGGATGGGCATTGACGGCGTTAGCCAGGCCACCCCGCTTGATACCTTTAAAACCTCGCTGCACGCCGGACACCCTGTCGAGCAGATTATGCAGTACCCCATCTACAGCGGCGTCCTGGCGGGTGCGGGCTGGCAGTGGGTCAACGTTGCCTATCTGCTTGGCGGGCTGTTCCTGCTGGGCAAAGGCGCTATCCGCTGGCATATTCCGGTCAGCTTCCTGGTGACGCTTACCTTCTGCGCCACGCTGGGCTGGATCTTTTCGCCGGAGAGCCTCGCCTCGCCGATGCTGCATATTTTCTCCGGGGCAACGATGCTTGGGGCGTTCTTTATCCTGACCGATCCGGTCACCGCCTCGACAACCAATAAAGGGCGCCTGATCTTCGGCGCGCTGACCGGGGTGCTGGTCTGGCTGATCCGCAGCTTTGGCGGCTACCCGGACGGCGTCGCCTTCGCGGTGCTGCTGGCGAATATTACCGTGCCGTTAATTGACTACTATACGCGTCCGCGCGTCTACGGCCATCGCTGAGGAGACCGCCATGTTAAAGACGATGCAGAAACACGGCGTAACGCTGGCCCTCTTCGCCGCCTGCTCTACCGGCCTGACGGCGGCTATCGCCCAGCTGACCAAATCCACCATTGCCGAGCAGGCCGCTATACAGCAGAAGGCGCTGTTTGACCAGGTGGTGCCCGCCAATCTCTATAATAACGATCTCAGCCAGAGCTGCTTTCTGGTTAACGCCCCGGAGCTGGGCAAGGGCGAGCGGCGGATCTATATTGCCCGCCAGAACGACAAGCCCGTGGCGGCGGTGCTGGAAGCGACCGCTCCGGATGGCTACTCTGGTGCTATTCAGCTGCTGGTTGGCGCAGATTTTAACGGTACGGTGCTGGGTGCGCGGGTAACCGAACACCATGAGACGCCAGGCCTTGGCGATAAGATCGAGCTACGCCTCTCAAACTGGATCACCTCCTTCAGCGGCAAAACGATTGCAGGCGCGTCTGACAGCCACTGGGCAGTGAAGAAGGACGGCGGCGATTTTGACCAGTTTACCGGCGCGACCATCACCCCACGCGCGGTAGTCAATGCCGTCAAACGTGCCGGACTGTATGCGCAGACCCTGCCCGCCCAGCTTAATTCCTTACCGTCTTGCGGAGAGTAAACCATGAGCGAAATTAAAGAGGTTATCGTCCAGGGACTCTGGAAGAACAACTCAGCGCTGGTGCAGCTGCTGGGCATGTGTCCGCTGCTGGCCGTAACCTCTACGGCCACTAACGCCCTGGGCCTCGGCCTGGCGACGACGCTGGTGCTAACCCTGACCAACCTGACTATCTCTGCCCTCCGCCGCTGGACGCCCTCTGAGATCCGCATCCCGATCTACGTCATGATTATCGCCTCGGTGGTAAGCGCGGTGCAGATGCTGATCAACGCCTATGCCTTTGGTCTCTATCAGTCGCTGGGGATCTTTATCCCGCTGATCGTGACCAACTGCATTGTGGTCGGCCGTGCAGAGGCCTTTGCGGCGAAAAAAGGTCCGGCGCTCTCGGCGCTGGACGGTTTTTCTATCGGCATGGGGGCCACCTGCGCCATGTTTGTGCTCGGCTCCCTGCGTGAAGTATTGGGCAACGGCACGCTGTTTGACGGCGCAGACGGTCTGCTGGGCAGCTGGGCCAAGGTGTTGCGCATTGAGGTATTCCATACCGATTCGCCTTTCCTGCTGGCGATGCTGCCTCCAGGCGCGTTTATTGGCCTGGGCATGATGCTGGCGGTGAAATACCTGATCGATGAACGAACCAAAAAACGCCGGGCGGCGGCGGCTGCTTCCGCGCCTGCAGTAGAAACCCCTGTCGCGCCCGGGAAGGCTTGATGAATAAAGTAAAACGGCTCGAGATATTATCCCGACTTCGGGAGAACAATCCGCACCCTACCACCGAGCTAAATTTTAACTCGCCGTTTGAGCTGTTGATTGCGGTGCTACTTTCGGCGCAGGCTACGGACGTCAGCGTCAACAAGGCGACGGCGAAGCTCTATCCCGTCGCTAATACCCCCGAGACGATGCTGGCCCTCGGCGTCGAGGGGGTGAAGTCTTATATCAAAACCATCGGCCTGTTTAACAGCAAGGCAGAGAACGTCATCAAGACCTGCCGTATCCTGCTGGAGCAGCACGGCGGCGAGGTGCCGGAGGATCGTGCCGCGCTGGAGGCGCTGCCCGGCGTCGGACGTAAAACGGCTAACGTCGTACTGAATACGGCCTTCGGCTGGCCTACCATTGCCGTTGATACGCATATTTTCCGCGTCTGCAACCGGACCATGTTTGCCCCGGGTAAGAACGTAGAACAGGTCGAGGAGAAGTTGCTGAAGGTCGTGCCGGCAGAGTTCAAGGTCGACTGCCACCACTGGCTGATCCTGCATGGCCGCTACACCTGTATTGCGCGTAAACCCCGCTGTGGCTCCTGCATTATTGAAGATCTCTGCGAGTACCGGGAGAAGGTGTACGAGTAATCTCTCCCCCCGCTCCTTTTTCTTTTTATAACGCCAGCTTATGTTTTCATGCCCACTCAGGGCGTGATAAAACTCGGCTGGTTATTACTTTTTAAGGTTAATCGTTTTTTTAATACAAAAAATTTCTATACGTTTGTGATAGAGATCACCCTGGCTAATGAAGGTTAAAAAAATGTTTAAATGTTTAGCCCGGCACCTGCATCAGACAGCATCCCATAAGCAATCGGCGGTAGATTAAACCACTATTTTTAGCAATAGCGGCCCATTGCGCTGCCTGAGAGGCAAAATAGCAGAAGATATCGCCATAGCCCCCAATCTTCCGATTTCATTTAGTGGAAAAAACTATCAAATGGCTAAAGCCAAAATTTAACGCTAAATAACAATCTTCCAACCGGCGCTTTATCCCGGACAATTTATATGTAACAGTTTATTACAAAGGTATTGCCTCAGCGTCCTGGATAGGGAACATTACCCGCCGTTTCCCCTCCCTTATAACTATAAGCTCGATGGGCTCTGGCCATCGCGCACTGAACACCCCCGTTAATATGGGATGTAAAAAAAGAGGTATATGTGTCGACTGCAAACAACAAACCAACAGAGAGCGTCAGCCTGAACGCTTTCAAACAGCCCAAAGCGTTTTACCTGATCTTCTCCATTGAGCTGTGGGAGCGTTTTGGTTTCTACGGCCTGCAAGGGATTATGGCAGTCTACCTGGTGAAACAGCTGGGTATGTCAGAATCCGACTCTATTACGCTGTTCTCCTCCTTCAGCGCCCTGGTCTATGGCCTGGTGGCCATCGGCGGCTGGCTGGGTGATAAGATCCTCGGTACAAAACGCGTGATCATGCTGGGCGCGATTGTGCTGGCTATTGGCTATGCGCTGGTGGCCTGGTCCGGTCACGATGCGGCCATCGTCTATATGGGTATGGCAACCATTGCCGTAGGTAACGGCCTGTTCAAAGCCAACCCCTCTTCGCTGCTCTCTACCTGCTATGCGAAAGACGATCCGCGTCTTGATGGCGCCTTCACCATGTACTACATGTCCATCAACATCGGCTCATTCTTCTCTATGCTGGCAACTCCGTGGCTGGCGGCGAAGTTTGGCTGGAGCGTGGCCTTCTCCCTGAGCGTGGTCGGGATGCTGATCACCGTCGTTAACTTCTTGTTCTGTAAGCGTTGGGTAAAACAGTACGGCTCGAAGCCGGACTTTGAACCGCTGCGCGTCGGTAGCCTGCTGGCCACTATCGCTGGCGTTGTTGTCCTGATCGCCGCGGCAACCTGGCTGCTGCACAACCAGGGTATTGCCCGTATGGTACTGGCGATCGTGGCGCTGGGTATCGTGATTATCTTTGCCAAAGAGACCTTCTCAATGCACGGCGCGGCGCGTCGTAAGATGATCGTGGCCTTCATTCTGATGCTGCAGGCGATTGTGTTCTTCGTCCTCTACAGCCAGATGCCGACCTCGCTGAACTTCTTTGCCATCCGCAACGTTGAGCACTCTATTCTGGGTATCGCCTTCGAGCCGGAGCAGTATCAGGCCCTGAACCCGTTCTGGATCATTATTGGTAGCCCGATTCTGGCCGCTATCTATACCAAGATGGGCGACACGCTGCCGATGCCGTTTAAGTTCGCCTTCGGGATGGTGCTTTGCTCAGCCGCGTTCCTGATCCTGCCGCTGGGGGCTAAATTTGCCAGCGACGCCGGGATCGTCTCTGTGAGCTGGCTGATCGCGAGCTACGCCTTCCAGAGCATCGGTGAGCTGATGATCTCCGGCCTTGGTCTGGCGATGGTGGCCCAGCTGGTTCCACAGCGCCTGATGGGCTTCATCATGGGCAGCTGGTTCCTGACAACCGCCGGGGCAAACCTGATCGCTGGCTACGTAGCAAACATGATGGCTATACCGGAAAACGTGACCGATCCGCTGATGTCGCTGGACATCTATGGCCGCGTATTCCTGCAGATTGGCATGGTGACCGCTGTTATTGCAGTGCTGATGCTGCTCACCGCGTCGAAGCTGAACCGCATGACGCAGATGGATGAGAAAGAGTTAGCTGAGTCTGAAGCAGCCTCCGCGTAACTGTCCCGGGAAACGCAAGCCAACAAAAAAGCCGCTGAGAGATCAGCGGCTTTTTTTGTTTTAACAGAGATGCAGGATACGGGGTTTTGTAGGCCTGGTAAGCGTAGCGCCACCGGGCATTACTCTGCTGGCGCAACAACGCCGGGCGACACTGCGTTTGCCCGGCCTACGTTTAAGGCAGATTATACCTCTGTGGCGCGGAACAGATGCTCGGGTCGGGCAATGCGATCCTGAGCTGCAACTACCTGTAGCTCATACTCGCCCATCTCTTTGGTGGTAAGCATGATTTCATACACTGCCGCCGTCACGTGCTCCAGCGCATCGCGCAGGGATGCCCCCTGAAGCAGTTTAACCAGCAGCAGCCCGCTGGTAACGTCGCCCACGCCCACCGGCTGACGCATACCAAAATCCACCAGCGGGCGGCTGATGTGCCAGGCTTCGCTCTGCGTGACCAGCAGCATCTCGAAGCACGCCATGCTTTTAGCGGCGCGTGCCAGATGCTTGATCAAGACAACCTCCGGCCCCTGAGCAATCAGCTCGCGGGCGGCGACAACGGCCTCGTTGATGCTGTTAACCGGATGGCCGCAGAGCATCTCCAGCTCAATCAGGTTCGGAGCGATAATATCGCTGGCAGGCAGGGCATAGCGCGCATGGAACTCGGCGACGCCGGGGGCGACGATGCATCCCTTTTCCGGATGGCCCATCACCGGATCGCAGAAGTATTTCGCCTGCGGATTGGCCGCTTTGACCTGGCGCACAATGCCCAGAATATGCTCACCCTGCTCCGCTGAACCGAGGTAGCCCGTTAACACCGCGTCGCACGTCTTTAGCTTGTCGATATCGGCAATGCCCTGCACGATCTCGGTCAGATGCGCAGGTGGCATCACGCAGCCGGTCCACTTGCCGTACTGGGTGTGGTTAGAGAACTGAACCGTGTTGAGCGGCCAGACGTTGGCGCCAAGGCGGCGCATCGGGAACTCAGCGGCGCTGTTGCCGGCATGACCAAAGACGACGTGAGACTGGATGGCGAGGATATTCTTCATTTTCTTACCCGGACATAAAAATAAGGGAGTGATTTCTCACTCCCTGTGCTTAGTGCATTACTTCCAGCAGATCAGACAGTAATTTTTCTTGCCGCGACGCAGCAGCGTATAGCGACCAAACAGGCGATCGCTGTCGGTAAAGGTGTATTCCGCGTCGGACTGTTTTTCACCGTTGACGGTGACCGCGTTGGAGGCGATGGTCTTGCGTGCCTGGCCGCGGGACGGCTGCAGCTCAGAATCTACCAGCGCCTGCATGAGATCCGCGCCCTTCTCCATTTCAACCATCGGGACGCCGTCCTGCGCCAGCTGCTCGAAGTCGGCTTCGCTCAGATCGCTAAGGGTACCGTTGAACAGGCTGGCGGTAATCCGTTTCGCCGCTTCCAGCCCCTCTTCGCCGTGTACCAGACGGGTCACCTGCTCGGCGAGCACGTACTGGGCGCGCGGCGCTTTACCGCTGTTCTTATCTTCCTCTTCCAGGGCGTTGATCTCCGCGATATCCATAAAGGTGAAGAACTTCAGGAAGCGGTAGACGTCGGCATCGGCGGTGTTGATCCAGAATTGGTAGAACTTATACGGGCTGGTTTTCTTCGGATCGAGCCAGACCGCACCGCCCTCGGTTTTACCAAACTTGGTGCCGTCGGCTTTGGTGATCAGCGGAACGGTCAGGCCGAAGACCTGATTCTGATGCAGGCGGCGGGTCAGGTCGATACCGGAGGTGATGTTGCCCCACTGATCGGAGCCGCCAATCTGCAGCGCCACGCCGTGCAGCTTGTTCAGGCAGGCGAAATCGTAGCCCTGCAGCAGGTTATAGGAGAACTCGGTAAAGGAGATACCCTGATCGTCACGGTTCAGACGCTGCTTCACCGCTTCTTTGTTGATCATCTGGTTTACCGAGAAGTGTTTCCCGATATCGCGCAGGAAGGTCAGCACGTTCATGCCGCCAAACCAGTCGTAGTTGTTTGCCGCAATGGCCGAGTTGTCACCGCAGTCAAAGTCGAGGAAAGGCGCAACCTGTTTGCGGATCTTATCGACCCACTCCTGGACGGTATCTTCAGTGTTAAGTTTACGCTCGGCGGCTTTAAAGCTCGGATCGCCAATCAGGCCCGTTGCGCCACCCACCAGCGCTACAGGCTTGTGGCCTGCCTGCTGGAAGCGTTTCAGGCATAACAATGGAACCAGATGCCCCAAATGCAAGCTGTCAGCGGTGGGATCGAAGCCGCAATAGAGCGCGATCGGGCCTTGCGCCAGTCGCTCTGCTAACGCATTTTCGTCCGTCACCTGAGCCACGAGGCCCCGCTCTTGCAATTGTTTAATCAAGTTACCGCTTGCCATCAAATTCTCCATGTATCTAACGCTGCACCTCTGCCGGTACACGACTTTTCGCTCGTTACGAAAGAGGGATAGAATAAAGCGCTGGAACCAGGAGTACCAGCGCTTAAATCAACATTTTTCAGCGATTAAGGCGCAAGACGATCGATTTTCCAGCCGCTGTTTTCACGCTGGTATAAAAAACGGTCGTGGAGGCGGTGCTGACCCCCTTGCCAGAACTCCATCTGCTCAATGCTGACGCGGAAGCCGCCCCAGAAGCTGGGTAGCGGCACCTCACCCTGCTGAAACTTCTGCTTAAGCTCAAGGAATTTACTTTCGAGCACGCCACGGGCGGAGATGCGGCTGGACTGCTGAGAAACCCATGCGCCAATCTGGCTGTCGCGCGGGCGGCTGTGAAAATATTTCACCACTTCAAGCGTAGAGAGGCGTTCTGCTTTCCCGATGACCATTACCTGGCGCTCCAGCATATGCCAGGGGAAAAGCAGGCTGATCTGGGGATTGTTCTCGATATGGTACGCCTTGCGGCTGCCGAGGTTGGTATAGAACACCAGACCTTTTTCATCATAGTGCTTGAGCAAAACGATACGCTGGTAGGGCTGACCTTTCTCATCAACCGTCGCCACCACCATTGCGGTAGGATCGGCGAGGCGAGCCTCACAGGCCTGGCTGAGCCAGCGTTCAAACAGATCTAGCGGCTGGGAAGGCAGATCGGCGCGGCGCAGACCGCCTTTGGTGTACTCGCGGCGCAGGTGTGCGATATGCTGCAGATCGCTGTTATTTGCATCATTATTGTCTGACATGGCGTTCGCTACGTGAATGTTCAGGTGACGCTATTGTGCGCCGCCCGGGTAAAAATCTCAACGCTGCGGATTTTGTAGCTGGCAGTTATTCAAAATAATGCGATCGTGCTTGTAAACCGTGGCGTTATCCCCTTTTGACCAGAAGACGTAGATCCCATCGGTATAGCGCGCGCCAGAGGCAGAAAGCCCCTGCTGCAACGTAAGCGGCGTATCGTCGAGCATGAAGCTAACCTCCTGGCGGGTCTGGTTTAGCTTAACCGTCAACGGTTTCTCATCATCGCACTGATACGCCAGCGTGTCGGTGTGCATACGTTCCATAAACTGGTTGTAGGTGGTACATCCAGCAAGCATCACGGGTAATAAAGCTATCAGTAATCTTTTCATGATCCATCCTAAAACATATCCCAGGGCAAAGCCTATCACGGCCTTGCCCCTGCTTTGTTTTAGTCTAACGTCTCGTTACAAAAGAAAATTTAGGTTATGTCTGATTATGCCGTGGATTAGCAGGAAAGATAGCGCCTAACACGCTGGGCTGAGAGGCTCCGGTAACGGAGGGCAAATTACCCGGCAGACCGGCAACGGTACGCCACGCTAACCAGGCGAAGGCCAGCGCTTCCATATCGTCTCCGCTAATTCCTGCCTCATCGGTCGTTCCTACCTCAATGCCCGGCAGCAGGCTGGCCAGCCGCGCCATTACCAGTGGATTTCGTCCCCCGCCGCCGCAGACCAGCAGACGTTCACAGCCGCCGCTCAACAATACCTGCTCAGCGATGCTGACCGCCGTCAGCTCTGCCAGCGTGGCCTGAACGTCGCTGCCCGCGAGACCAGGGAAATGGGCAAGCTGACGCTCTAGCCAGCCGTAGTTGAAGTACTCCCGCCCGGTGCTTTTGGGCGCGGGCCGGGCAAACCACGGATCGCTGAGCATCTGCTGCAGCAGCGGCAGGATGACGCTACCCGTGCTCGCCCAACGGGCGTCCTTATCGTAGGGCTGGCCCTTCTGCCGCCAGATCCATGCGTCCATCAGCATATTACCCGGTCCGGTGTCATAGCCTCTGACCGGCAACCCAGGAAAGAGCAGTGAAAGGTTGGCAATACCGCCAATGTTGAGCACCATACGCCGCTCAACCGGATGCGCCAGCAGCGCCTGGTGGAAGGCGGGAACCAGCGGCGCCCCCTGGCCGCCAAGCGCCATATCCCGACGGCGGAAATCGCCTACAACCGTAATCCCAGTGCGGGCGACGATCTGGTTGTTATCGCCAATTTGCAGCGTATGCGGCGCGTCGCCACCCGGCTCATGCCAGACGGTCTGGCCGTGGCAGCCAATGGCCACAATATCCTGCGGCCGCAGGTTTTCCTGTTTGAGCAGCGCCAGGACGGCATCGGCAAACAGTTTGCCCAGACGGCTGTCTAACTGCCCCAGTTGGGAGAGCGTGAGCTGTTGACCCTGGCAGATAGCGAGAATGGCCTCTTTCAGCGACACGGGAATAGGCCAGCTCAGGCTGGCCTGCTGCGCCACCATGCGATCGTCAATGGCCGCGAGGACAACATCTACCCCATCAAGACTGGTGCCTGACATAACGCCAATATAGCGACCCGATTTCATACGCCGTCCTTCTCTCTGCGTGGCTGTGTTCCAGTATCCCACCTTAAAGCGATTGCCCGGGATATGTGTAGCGCTATTTTGATTATTCAGTCCGAATTTGCACAGGATAACTTGTCCATTTATGGCTTGTTTAAGTAAAGTTAAGCTCTGCAACCGTACTATTTTCGCATTGTTTTGGCAGAAGGTGTGACCTGTCATCTTTAAATGCCATATAATTTATAGATGACGGATGCTCGTCCGAGCGTTTTAGGTGAACAGGAGATTCATAGATGATTTTACGTACACTGGCAGTTTCCCTGATTGGTTTCACTCTGGCGGGCTGCGTGAATGACAGCAGCCTCTCCGGGGACGTTTACAGCGCATCCGAAGCGAAACAGGTGCAAAATGTCACTTACGGTACCATTGTTAACGCGCGTCCGGTGCAGATTCAGGGCGGCAATGAAAATAATGTGATTGGTGCCCTGGGCGGTGCCGTGCTGGGTGGCTTCCTCGGTAACACCGTCGGCGGCGGCACAGGCCGATCGCTGGCAACGGCTGCAGGCGCAGTAGCAGGCGGCGTCGCGGGTCAGGGTGTCGAAGGTGCGATCAATAAAAGCCAGGGTGTAGAGCTGGAGATCCGTAAAGACGACGGCAACACCATCATGGTTGTGCAGAAACAGGGTAATACCCGCTTCGCAGCAGGCCAGCGTGTTGTACTGGCCAGCAACGGCAGCCAGGTTACCGTCTCTCCGCGTTAAGCATGCGAACAGTGGCCGCTACGGCGGCCCTTCCACCCTAAAAAAAGCCCTGCTTTCGCAAGGCCCTTGTCAGCGTTAGTCACGCGATTGTAACTCAATGATATTATGCTCAAGCCGGCCAATCAGGCTGATGAGCTGCTCCAGCTCGCTGGCTGAGATACCGGAAAGGATCTCCCCCCGCGTTTTATTGATGACGGACTCCATCTCATCAATGATGGGTGCGGCTTTCTCGGTGAGCTTGATACGTTTTGCACGCCGATCGCTGGCACAGGTCTGGCGCGAAATAAGCCCCTTCTCTTCCAGCTGATCCAGTGTACGCACCAGCGACGGCTGTTCGATGCCGATCGCTTTTGCCAGTTGAATTTGCGACTGTTCGGGCGGAAGCTGATGAATGTTATGCAGCGTTACCCAGTGCGTCTGCGTCAATTCCAGAGGTTTTAGGCGATGGTCAATCAGTGCACGCCAGATACGTACTAAACGTGCCAGATCAGAACCCAATGGCGATTCCAATTTCATCTCCTTATAATTAGCTTGCTAAGTTATTATGCTGATTTTAGAATAGTGTGCAATATTTATATTTCCAAAACAAACGTATTGCTTATTTTACCTAAAGCTGACCCGATCAGCTTAGAGCAGAAAAAGAGTGCGTTAACGTGGTTTTTGCTAAACCTATAAACAATGATAGTTAATGCAAAGGATTACGATTTGTGACGCTTATGCTTAATGCAACAGGATTGCCCCTACAGGATCTGGTGATCGGCGCCTCTCTCTATTTCCCCCCATTTTTCAAAGCGTTCGTATGCGGATTCATTATCTGGCTAGTGGCGCATCGTCTGTTGCGTGACTGGATCTATTCTGGCGAAATATGGCATCCCCTGCTGATGGATCTGTCGATCTTTACGCTTTGCGTCTGTCTGAGTTTCGTATTGCTGATTGCGTGGTGAGTATGTCGCTTAAAACAGTTAAATATTTTTCTACGATTGCGATCGCCGTTATCGCTGTGCTGGCGGGATGGTGGTTGTGGAACTACTACATGCAGTCCCCGTGGACCCGTGACGGCAAAATTCGCGCCGAGCAGGTGAGTATTACGCCTCAGGTTTCCGGCAGCATTACCCGGCTTACGATTAAAGACAATCAGTTCGTCAACGCTGGCGATCTGCTGCTGACGGTTGATAAAACGCCTTTTAACATAGCGAAACTTAATGCGCAAGCCGAGCTGGCTAAAGCGCGATCGGACCTCGCAAAAGCCACTAACGAAGCCACCCGCCGCCAGCATTTGTCACACAACTATATCTCCGCAGAAGATATGGATACCGCGAACCTGAACGTTAAAGCGGCCCAGGCCACCGTTGAGGCAGCCGAAGCGGCACTAAAACACGCGCAGTGGCAGCTTGAGCAGACCGACGTTCGCGCCCCTGTCGCGGGCTGGGTAACCAATCTTTCGACCCGTACAGGGGATTATGCCACCACCGGCCAGCCGTTATTCGCCCTTGTCGACAGCCACTCTTTTTATGTCATGGGTTATTTCGAAGAGACAAAGCTGCGCCATATTCGTGAAGGCGCGCCAGCCACTATTACCCTGTATAGCGGCAACGTAAAGTTACAGGGTCACGTTTCCAGTATTGGCCGCGCCATCTACGATCAGAGCGTAGAGAGTGATTCAGGCCTGGTGCCTGACATTAAACCCAATGTTCCCTGGGTGCGTCTGGCCCAGCGCGTGCCGGTTCGGATAGAGGTCGACTCGCTTCCCCATAACATCACGCTGATCTCCGGCACGACCTGCAGCGTTGCGATTGGGCAGCGTTAATGCGCGTTTCTTCTTTTAGCTGGCGTAATACGCCCTGGTTTAAAGCAACAGCCGGGCAATGGCGTTATGCATTACGTAACGCCATCGCCATGTGCCTCGCCTTAACGCTCGCCTACTGCTTTAACTTAGATGAGCCGTACTGGGCGATGACCTCCGCCGCCGTGGTGAGCTTCCCAACAGTGGGCGGCGTTATCAGCAAAAGTCTCGGTCGTATAGCTGGCAGTCTACTGGGTGCTACGGCGGCACTGATTATCGCTGGTCATACCTTAAATGAGCCGTGGCTCTTCTTATTTAGCATGGCGGCCTGGCTGGGTCTCTGCACCTGGGCCTGCGCATACTTTACCAATAACGTCGCTTACGCTTTTCAGCTCTCGGGCTATACCGCCGCCATTATCGCTTTTCCCACCGTTAATCTTGTTGATACCGTCCAGCTGTGGGATATCGCTCAGGCTCGCGTTTGCGAGGTCGTGCTCGGTATACTTTGCGGCGGGCTGATGATGATGATCCTCCCCAGCACATCCGACGGAACCGCCCTGCTCACCGCGTTGAAAAACATGCATGCACGCTTACTGGAACACGCCGGTCTGCTCTGGCAGCCTGAAACCAACGATGCCATTCGTTCCGCGCACGAGGGGGTTATTAACCAGATCCTGACGATGAATCTGCTACGTATTCAGGCCTTCTGGAGTCATTACCGCTTTCGTCGCCAGAATGCCCTGCTCAACGCGCTGCTGCACCATCAGCTGCGGCTGACCAGCGTCATTTCCAGTCTTCGCCGCCTGCTGCTGAACTGGCCCAACCCGCCGCAGCAGACCCGCGAGATCGTTGAACAGCTGCTCTCTGCGCTTGCCGCTCCCCATAGTGATCCTTACAGCATCGCACGAATTATCGCCCCCTTACGCCCACAGGACAGTAGCGACTATCACCACCTCGCCTTCTGGCAACGGCTACGCTATTTCTGTGCACTCTATCTGCGAAGCAGCCGCTGGCTGAGATCGCTGGAAAACGGCACGTCTGTCTCGCTGCATATCGCCAGGCGCAGCCCGGGGCTGGCGCGTCATACCGATAGTCTGGAAGCCTTATGGAGCGGTTTGCGCACCTTCTGTACGTTAATGGTGGTAGGTGCGTGGAGTATTGGCACGCAATGGGAGTCCGGTTCCAGCGCGCTTTCTCTGGCGGCAATTAGCTGCGTGCTCTATTCAATTGTCGCCACCCCGTTTAAATCGCTCTCCTTACTGATGCGGACCCTTGTGCTGCTGTCGTTATTCAGCTTTGTAGTGCAATTTGGCCTGATGGTGCAAATAACCGATCTCTGGCAATTTTTGCTGTTTCTTTTTCCGCTGCTGACCACCATGCAGTTACTGAAACTGCAAATGACGAAGCTGGCAGGGTTATGGGGCCAGCTGATTGTTTTTATGGGATCGTTTATCGCCGTGACCAATCCCCCCGTATTCGACTTCGCTGATTTTCTCAATGATAACTCGGCAAAAATCGTCGGGGTGGCTCTCTCGTGGCTGGCGTTCGCTATTCTGCGGCCCGGCTCGGACGCCCGTAAAAGCCGCCGACGTATACGCGCCCTGCGCCGCGACTTCGTCGATCAGCTCAGCCGCCGTCCGGCGCATAGCGAATATGAGTTTGAATCGCTGGCCTATCATCACATTAGTCAGCTCAGCACTAGTCAGGACGCACTGGCCCGCCGCTGGCTGTTACGTTGGGGGGTAGTACTGCTCAACTGCTCACATGTCGTCTGGCAGCTTCGCGAGTGGGAAACGCGTTCCGATCCGCTTTCACGGGTCAGAGACCTTTGCATTGTTCAGTTACGCGATGTGATGAGTGAGCGGGGAGTCGACCAACGCCATCTGACCACCACGCTGCAGACGCTACAGCGTATCTGCGATACCCTGTCCCATCACCATCAACCTGCCGCCCGAGAGCTGGCGGCGCTTATTTGGCGACTACAGATATCCCTGTCGCAGCTTGTACAAGCGCCACCGCCGGGGATGATAAGGTAATTAGTTAATCACGCCACAGGCGTAGCGTGCCCCGCCACCGCCTAACGGCTCTGGTTTATCGGCGTAGTTGTCGCCACCCACGTGGATCATCAGGGATCTGTTTTTCACTTCATCCAGTTTTTTCAGACGCGGGGAGACCACGGGCTCGGTTGCTTTCCCGTCGTTATTAACCTGAAGCACTGGCAGATCCCCCGTATGACCCGCACCTTCTGGCCCCTCATGTTTACCGGTTGTATGGGGATCAAGGTGACCTCCGGCTGCCTCAGCCGCCGACGGCTTACCCTCCTTCATGGCAGGCTCACAGCTTCCCTTGGCATGGACGTGGAAGCCGTGATCGCCAGGCGGAAGCGCTTTCAGATCGGGCGCAAATTCCAGCCCCTTATCCGTTTCGGTGATTTTCACCGTCCCGATGGACTGTCCTACGCCCTGAGAGGTGACAAGGTGCATCTCGACCTCTTCACTGGCAGCCTGCGCACCGGTGCAGGCTAACAGAGTCAATACGGCCAGGCTTAATCGCTTCATATGATCTCCGGTTATTGGCTGTTATCCCTGAAGTTTAAACCAGGGATGCAGATATCACCGGAGAATCAGATAATCAGCTATCAGGGTACGTCATACCCGAGGGCGGCTTTACGGATGCGGAACCACTGTTGGCGGGTAAGCGTGAGTGCTTCAGCAGCAATGGCCGCACGCACGCGCTCGATTTTACCGGAGCCGATAATCGGCAGGGGCGTAGACGGTAGCGCCATGACCCAGGCATAGACCACCTGTTCAATGGTTTCAGCGTTGATCTCCTGAGCGACCTGAGCCAGCTCATCGCGCAGCGGCTGGAAAGCCTCATCGCTAAACAGCCGCCCACCGCCGAGGCAGGACCATGCCATCGGGCGAATGCGCAGCTGCTGAAGCTGGTCGAGCGTGCCGTCAAGCAGCAGAGGCTGATGCACCGGCGAAATTTCAACCTGATTGGTCGCAAGCGTGAACGGCAGACGCGACTGCAGCAGCGCAAACTGTGCTGGCGTAAAGTTAGAGACGCCGAAGTGGCGTACCTTGCCGCTCTGGTGGAGCTGAAGGAACGCCTCGGCAACCTCGTCGGCATCCATAAGCGGATCGGGGCGGTGGATAAGCAGCAGATCGAGGCGATCGGTTGCCAGATTCACGAGGGACTGCTCGGCGCTACTGATAATGTGCTCTTTATCGGTGATGTAGTGGCCGATAACATGCTCTGGACGCGCCGTTGTGGCAATGCCGCACTTCGAGACCACCTCCATACGCTCACGCAGGTGCGGAGCCAGCTTAAGCGCTTCGCCAAAGGCGGCCTCGCACTGATAGCCGCCGTAGATATCCGCGTGATCGACCGTGGTAACGCCAAGATCTAAATGCGCCTCAATAAAGCTGACCAGCTGGCGTGGCGACATATTCCACTCCATAAGACGCCAGTAGCCCATGACAAAACGGGAGAACTCTGGCCCCTGGGGCGCAAGGGTAATACGCTGAACCATAACCGCTTCCTTTCTTTGCAAAGAGATAGGCAAAGAGTATACGTAAAACGGTGCTTAAAACAGTGAGGGCTGCTGCGGTTCTTCATCTGCCGGCTGGCTACCTGCGCGCATTTTGCGCAGGGCTCGCTGACGGCAGAGACGCAAAACGTTCTGCTTTTCGCTATCGCTCATGCGCTGCCAGTTAAAGCGCTCATCCCGGCTGCGCAGGCAGCCCCGGCAGTAGCCATGCTCGTCGGTCTGACAAATTCCCCGGCATGGACTAAGAATGGGGAAAAACTCCAGCTGTTCCGGCACGTCCTTCCTCCTGTAAACGATCGATACTCACTATTGAAGACGCCCGCTGGCCAGAAAGCAACCCTTGCATTAGACCGAATGGTCTATTAGAGTAATATTTATGAACAGAGATACCGAACACGATACCCGTGAACACTTACTGGCAACCGGCGAGCAGCTCTGCATGCATCGCGGGTTCACCGGCATGGGACTAAGCGAGCTCTTAAAAACGGCAGAAGTGCCGAAGGGATCGTTTTATCACTATTTTCGCTCGAAAGAGGCGTTCGGGGTGGCCATGCTTGAGCGTCACTATGTTGGTTACCACCAGCGGCTGGCGCACCACTTTGCTCATGGCAGCGGTAACTACCGCGATCGCGTCATCGCCTACTTCCAGGAAACGCTGAACCAGTTCGCGCAGAAGGGCGTTATTAGTGGCTGCCTGACGGTGAAGCTCTCGGCTGAAGTATGCGATCTCTCTGAGGATATGCGTAGCGCAATGGACAGAGGCGCGAGCCGCGTCATTGCGCTGCTGGCCGAGGCGCTGGAGAACGGGCGCGCAACCCGCTGCCTGGCGTTTGAAGGCGATGCCCTGACCCAGGGGCAGGTACTCTATGCCCTGTGGCTGGGTGCCAATCTGCAGGCTAAAATTTCCCGCAGTGCCCTACCGCTGGAGAGCGCGGTGGCACATGCTAAAACAGTACTTATCACGCCTGTATAACGCAGGCGTTTTATTTGACTTTTAACTAGTCGACCGGTCTATTCAGGAGAAGCTATGTCGAACAAACTGTTTACCCCGCTGAAAGTGGGTGCGATTACCGCGGCGAACCGCGTCTTCATGGCCCCACTGACGCGTCTGCGCAGCATTGAGCCAGGCGATATCCCTACTCCGCTGATGGGTGAATACTACCGTCAGCGCGTCAGCGCCGGGTTAATCATCAGCGAGGCAACGCAGATCTCTGCTCAGGCCAAAGGCTATGCCGGTGCGCCTGGCCTGCACAGTCCTGAGCAGATTGCCGCATGGAAAAAGATCACCGACGGCGTTCATGCTGAAAACGGCCATATGGCCGTTCAGCTCTGGCATACCGGCCGTATCTCCCACGCCAGCATTCAGCCGGGCGGCAACGCGCCGGTGGCCCCATCGGCAATCAACGCCGGGACCCGCACCTCGCTGCGTGACGAAAAAGGTAACGCGATCCGTGTCGATACCTCAACGCCGCGCGCGCTGGATATTAGCGAAATTCCGGGCATCGTTGACGACTTCCGTCAGGCCGTGGCTAACGCTCGTGAAGCTGGATTCGACCTGGTAGAGCTGCACTCCGCTCACGGCTACCTGCTGCACCAGTTCCTCTCTCCGTCAGCTAACCAGCGTACCGACGCGTACGGCGGCAGCGCTGAAAACCGCGCCCGTCTGGTACTGGAAGTGGTCGACGCCGTGAGCAAAGAGTGGAGCGCGGAGCGTATCGGTATCCGTCTCTCTCCGATCGGCACCTTCCAGAATACCGACAACGGCGATAACGAAGAGGCGGATGCCCTCTACCTGATCGAAGAGTTAGCTAAACGTGGTATCGCCTATCTGCACCTCTCCGAGCCGGACTGGGCGGGCGGTCAGCCCTACACTGATGAGTTCCGTGAAAAAGTGCGTGCGCGTTTCCACGGTCCGATCGTGGGTGCCGGAGCCTATACGCCTGAGAAAGCGGAAAGCCTGATTGCCAAAGGGCTGATCGATGCGGTTGCCTTTGGTCGCGACTACATCGCTAACCCGGACCTGGTAGAGCGCCTGCAGCGTAAAGCTGAGCTGAACCCGCAGCGTCCGGAAAGCTTCTACGGCGGCGGCGCGGAAGGCTATACCGACTACCCGACGCTGTAATCGGTACTATTACTGGCATTGATTTACTGGCATTGATAGCGGCAGGGATCCGCCGCTATACTAAAATAGACTTTATGACTTAAATGCCTGAGCAAAAAAACGAAAGAGGATATTATGCGCTTACTTCATACCATGCTGCGCGTGGGCGATCTGCAACGCTCCATCGAGTTCTACACCAAAGTTCTGGGCATGCAGCTGCTGCGCACCAGCGAAAACACCGAATATAAGTACTCGCTGGCTTTCGTAGGCTACGGCCCGGAGAGCGATGAGGCAGTGATCGAGCTGACCTACAACTGGGGCGTGGATAGCTACGATCTGGGTAATGCCTATGGCCATATCGCCCTGAGCGTGGAGAACGCAGCAGAAGCCTGCGAGCGCATTCGTCAGAACGGCGGCAACGTGACACGCGAAGCCGGCCCGGTTAAAGGCGGCACCACCGTTATTGCATTTGTTGAAGATCCAGACGGCTATAAAATCGAGCTGATCGAAGAGAAAGACGCGGGCCGCGGCCTGGGTAACTGATTTCAGCGGGCGCCCTCTGCGCCCGTTGTTTTATCTGCGCGAGACAATTTCCACTTACAGTACAATTTCTACTTAAAGTACAATCCCTACATAAAGTTTGCCATAATGCGCGCTGCTTTTTCCTGTATTAAGAGATCCTATGTCCGATAACGCACAGCTCACCGGTCTTTGCGACCGTTTCCGTGGTTTTTATCCTGTCGTGATTGATGTTGAAACCGCCGGGTTTAATGCCAAAACCGATGCGCTACTGGACATTGCCGCCATAACGCTAAAGATGGATAGCGATGGCTGGCTGATGCCGGACAGCACCCTGCACTTCCAGGTTGCCCCCTTTGAAGGCGCCAATCTGGTCCCCGAGGCGCTGGCGTTCAACGGCATCGATCCTAATGACCCACAGCGCGAGGCGGTGAGCGAATACGATGCGCTACACGCGATCTTCAAAATGGTACGCAAGGGAATTAAAGATTCCGGCTGCAACCGCGCCATTATGGTGGCGCATAACGCCACCTTCGATCACGGCTTTATGATGGCGGCGGCAGAGCGCGCCTCGCTCAAGCGTAACCCGTTTCACCCCTTCGTCACCTTCGATACCGCCGCGCTGAGCGGGCTGGCGCTGGGGCAAACCGTGCTGTCAAAAGCCTGCATGGCCGCCGGCCTGCCGTTTGACAGTACCCAGGCCCACTCCGCCTTGTACGATACGGAACAGACCGCCCTGCTGTTCTGTGAGATCGTCAACCGCTGGAAACGCCTTGGCGGCTGGCCGCTGCCGATTGTTGCTGACGAGGCATAACGCCACGAGTAAGGGCGAAATAGTGGCTGATGAGCTGCTGTAAGTGCTGCTTCGTCTGACGTTTTTGCCCCTCCGGGATCGCGCCGGGCGTTTGCTGCACAGCCATAAGACGGAGCTGCTCCTCCACCGGCACCGTCTTGTCAAAGGCCAGCGTGGCGGCAAACACCTGTGATTTCAGCTCGCTAACGGTAAGATATTTTCCCTTTTGACCATCAAGCGCATTGAGCTGCTCACTCAGGCTCTGCAGCCTTAACATGCCCTGATGCCAGCCGGTAAGCGATTCATCCGCAAGCCCGCTCGGCGTCTGCTCGTACGGCAGCGCAGAGAGCATATCTGGGCGGGCCAAATAGTACCAGCCAGCAAAGCCAACGGCACTCAGCGCAAAGGCGGTCAGCATTCCGCTCAGGAAGAGACCCACCCGTTGTGGGGCAGGTGCTGTTTCTTGCCCCCTCTCAAGGTTTGTCGCGCGCGCCTGCTGGATCACATACAGCGGCTGGGGAGCGGGCGCACTCTCCATTCGTATCAACGCCCCACGTACCTGTTGCAGCAGAGAGGCTATCTGGCTTACCTGCTGCAGGTCATGCCGGGACAGAATGCCATTCAGAGTCTCAAGCGTGGATGCCAGCTGCTGTAGCTGCTGGTCCTCCTCATGGCATAAGGTAAAGGTGCGAAACACCTTCTGTAGCCGTTGAAACAGTCCGCAGAGAATTTCTGCCCGTGCGCGGCTGGTCTGAGGCCAGGCGTGAGCCCAATGCTGGTTCAGCATCACTGCAATAATGTTCAGCCCGTCGTGCATGCCTTTCACCTCGGCCAGATGAGTGCGCGCCAGGGTATACCAGGCCGCTGTCTGCAGTTCCACGCCGTTTTTTTCAAACAGGGCCAGGGAGAGCTGCTCTACCCGCTCCCAGCTGATGTCGGGCCTCGCCGGGTGGGTCTGCTTGCTTATTTCAGTACGCAGCGCAATGAAGTCAGGGAACTGACGCGGATCGCCGCCGATGCGCATAGGTTGGAGTTCTGTGTGCTTCATGATGGAGTCATCCGTGGATTTACAGAAAGGAGTTATCTAATCGACATAATTTTGTTGCTTCAGATGGCGGATTAGCACCCGTCCTTCTGGCATAAACGCTGTCCCATAGCGCACCAGACCCACACCCTTAAGTTCGGCGTCAATGGCATAACGCAGCTCGCCGGGGACCGTCTGGTCAAGCAGGATGACGCGGATGCTTTTCAGCCGGGGCTCATACTTAAGCAAAACGGCTGATAGCGTTCCCATGAGTTCGTGAGCGGTTCCCGGCATGCCCTGCAAGATTTTGGTCATGTCGGGCAGACCATAATCCGGCAGATGCGCCAGCGTCCCGGCGCGGCAGTTCAGGATATGCTGCATATTGTCCAGCACGGAGAGGATCACCTGATTCTCCTCACTGACCAGGTTCAGGTCGAGATCTCCGGTGAAATTACCGTAGAGCGTTTCGTAGAGTGAGGGACGTGTCCTGTCATTCATCTTTCACTGCCTTAACCGTCAGCTGGTTATTGCCTGCCTCGATGATCCGGGCCTTGTCCGGATCCAGATCGTCACGGCTCAATACCACCCGCCAGGTGTTATTAGCCTGATCCGGGGAGATAAACATCCCCGCTACGGCGACATACTGAGCATTGTCATCCATCGGCATATCGATCATCACCGCCCCACCCGGCTGCAGGCGGATATCTTTTTCTGCAACCAGATCGGCTTTGATGACCTGGCTGTCGGATGCAAACAGTGACGGGTAATCTGTGCTGTCGAACGTCTTGCGGTCTTTCAGCTGATAGATGCGTATGACAGTGGACAGCGGCACACCGCCGGCATTTTTATTGACGGCCTCACGGGCGCGAAAATCAAGATGCAGGGTTTTCACCTGCTTATAAAAAACAGATTTGGTCACGGCTATTGTGCCCTCGGCGACGTCTTGGGTCAGGCCACAGCCTGCCAGCATCATCGCGATACCCGACGCCAGTACAAATAAGGTGGTTTTACCAGCGGTAATCGCCATCTTCATCAGTCTCCCTGCGGTGTATATTTTCCTGAACCCGCTCATAGCGGCCCAGATTAATGAGGATTGTGTTGGTTTGTGCTGGGGCATTCGAGTTCAGGGGGCGCATGACGGCCGTCCATCCGAGTTGCCCGGCTCCCGGACGCGGCTGGCTGTTTATTGTCGCATCCGGAAGCAGGCTTCGCGCAACACACAGCTGCAGGCGA
Source organism: Pseudescherichia sp. (assembly GCF_032052675.1). Lineage (NCBI taxonomy): Bacteria > Pseudomonadati > Pseudomonadota > Gammaproteobacteria > Enterobacterales > Enterobacteriaceae > Pseudescherichia > Pseudescherichia sp. Next base: position 24,305 of record NZ_DAMBWA010000002.1, on the reverse strand, counting down.
ACATCGAGACGTGACCCGAGATAGACATGCAGCAGCGCCATGAGATCGGTATGAATATCACCTCCAGGTAACCAGCCCTCTACTTCCTCCGGATCCGTGGTGGTGAGCTGCATCAGCACCTGACTGTTCACATCGGTGGCATAGCTCCCCATCACCGGGCGGTTTGCCAGAGTAACGGGCTGACGTATGCTCATGGCCAGCGGCTTTTTCAGCGGGACACGTCTCCTGTCGTGCTGCCAGATGGCCGCCTGCGTCCCCGGTGCCAGCAGTCGAACCAGGGACGCCATCCCTTCGGCCGTTCGTCCCGGTAACAGCATGACCGGCAGCAGCGCCAGAAAGCGTGATGCCGGTGCGGCAATACTCTCTGCACAGCCGCCAATCCCAAGCCCGACGAGTCCGAGCAGGTACTGTGAGGTCCTGTCTTTTCCGCCGTCTTCAAAGGTTGCCGGATAAGAGTATTTCCGCCAGATACGGTAGTACTGGGCAATCAACCGGTGGTTAAAGATATCGAGAAAATCGGCCGTGGCTTCATAGCCTTCGCGTCGCCGGGTGATATCGTCAATGTAATGAGTCGGTAGCGGGGACTCCACGCCGTACAGTCCCATAAAGGTGACACGCACCGTATGCGGCAGGTGCGGATGGGCTGGCGGCTCCAGCGCTTTGATCTCCGAGGCCGGGAAGCCCATCCCCGGATGCGGCCGGAAACGCACCGGCTCGTACTTAACCTGCCAGGTACTACCGATAACAGGCTTATCGGGCTGGCTCTGCTCCAGCAGCTGGCAAAAGCGGTAAAAGTTAATATATGGCAGCCGGTCGCCCAGCTGCGCCATCAGCCGGGCAGGCGCGGACTGTGATTCTCTTTCCACCGGATGCATTTTCCTTCTGGATGAACAATAAGCGTGAGCTGGTTGAACTGGTTCATGTCGGCATAAAGCGCAAAAAAGCGGTTGAGCATTTCGCCAAACAGGTGAATATCCCCCTCCCCCGTGAACCCGTTGCTGTCGAGGGTCACTTCGATATCCAGGCCCCGCAGCAGAAAGCCCTGCTCATAACGCTGAAGACGGTGATGTTCCACGTGCTGAATCGCCTCCAGACGCCGGGTGTTCAGTTCATCTTCCTGCCAGTTATAGAGCGCCAGGGTGCCACGCAGGACTTCGGCAGTACTCATCATGTTCAGGAACCCGGAGCCCAGGTGGCTCAGAACCCGCCAGTGGAAGCGATCTTCAGCAGGCGGGTAAACCGGTAGCGTAGGTTTGCAGAGGTTTTTCACCGACAGCGGCGTCTGCACCACCTGCTCGCAGCGGTCCAGCAGCGTGCTCTGCAGTGCCCGGCGCGGTAACTGGCCGTTGGTGCCGGTGATTTGCAGCGACACCGCTTCGCGCTCGACAAGTCTGTCCTCTTCCCACTGGTGGCCGCCGAGGATAAGCCAGGTGTCATACAGTCCAGTAACACCTCGCTTAACACGGGTGTGGTAATACCGGGGCGGTGCCTGGCGGCGCATCATCCCGCCCTTGTGGCGAAAGCTGCTGAACGGCACGTATTCGGCATCACGGGTCCGGTTTGAACCGGTGACCGAATCCACGGTATAAATCTCGGTGTGTCCGTCCTGCAGTCGTTTGGGGCGCAACAGATATTCACTTTCAAGGCCAGTGATGGTGAGCGGGTCCGCTTCCAGCGTGAACAGGTTAATCACCGGCACACAGTGAAGAAGAACCGCGTCATCACTGACCGGCAGGTCTGATGGCCACAGCGTACTGAACACCACCTCAATGTCGAAGTACTCCGCCCCTGCCGGTGGCGTGATACCGTCCAGTCCATTGAGATGGACAAACATAAACTTGTCGCGGAAGGTGAAGTACTCCAGCAGCAGCTGATACCCGCTGAAGGCCGTATCGCCTTTTGGCCACAGCCTGTCTTCCTCAGCAAATCCCCCCGGCGAGAAGTAGCCGTCAAGGCGAATACGATCGGTCTGCCCGGGCAAGCGCATATACAGGGCGGCCTGTCGTCTGGTCAGCATCAGATGCAGCTGACTGCTGACGGGGGCATCCGCACCGAGATAGAGACTCAGGTGGCTAAGATCGGCATGGGACCAGTCCGCCTGCGTGCTACAGGCAAAACGCATCCGCAGCAGCGAACGCCCGTCAGGCCCGGTGGTCATGGTCACCCCTGAGATACTCAGGGGATTGAGCATCACATCCCGGGTGGTGCGGTAGCGGCAGACCGTGTTTTTCGGTCCCACCGGGCGGGAGTACACTTCCAGGCCCGCGGGCATCACTTCCGCCATTTTTACGGCCTGAAGCGCGGGCGTGAACGCCACCACCGAGAGTGACGGAATGGTGCGCAGGTAGTGTGGCCAGAGCATACTCACCAGCCCTTCCGTCAGTTCCGGCAGGTCGTCGTCAATCTTCTCCCGCAGCCGCCCCATCGAGAAAGCAAAGCCTTCAAACAGCCGTTCGACATACGGATCGGGTGTGCCGGCCTTATCCAGATCCAGCATGGCTGCCCGGTCCGGGTGGGTCTGGGCAAATTCCTTGGCGGCTTCACGGAGGTAGCGCATTTCTGCGTCGTAATAACGCAGGGTCAAATCGTCCATTTATTCCTGTTCCTGTGGAGTTAACCGCAAAGCACGGCGGCCCGGGCAGGATCGATTGCGATCAGCCCGGCAAGTAACTGGTCCATTACCGGCGTAAGGCGGGCCTTATCAGCTTCACTGCGACCGGCTTTCAGCCGCAGGAGTTTCAGATGGCGGGCCTGAACCTCAAATAACAGCTCAGGCTCCCACTCCCTGAGGGTCACTTCTCCGGCGCGTTCACCCAGCGCTGCAAACACGTGCACCGCCAGATCGTTTTTACCGTACTGCTCGGCAATGCGGCCCATCAGCAGGCGCAACAGCCACTTCTGGCGATCGGTGGCCATGCCCAGCCGGGTCTGTAACCAGCCCAGCGCGGCATCCGGGCCTTCAATGTCAGCCAGCGCCACGGCTTCCGGCTCCAGTGCCAGAATGTCATCGTTGCCACCGGATATCGGTGCGGACGGCGTATCATTGCCCCACCCGCCTGTGGTATCCAGCACGCTCTGCTGGATCCAGTTCAGCGTCACGTCATCCGCAAACGGCGTACCGTCGCTGAACGCCAGCGTTTCGAGTCCGGAAAGGCGGGTCAGCAGTCCTTTCAGGTCAGCCGCAATAATGTCGGCCAGCGTATCCTGGCCGGATTTTGTCAGCGCCTGATGGATATACCACTGCAAATCCAGCCACAGATGATTAGCGCCACGGGAGAAGGTGCTGTCTGCCGTTTCCAGCATTTCAGTCCAGTTCTGTTGCAGGTACTGACGCCTGAGTCGTGCCCGCTGGTCCGCCCGTGGCGGCTCAATACGCGTGCGGCCCTGCGCATCCGGGGCCGGAATGGCCCGTAGCGTATCGTGGCGCAGACTCTTCATCAGGTGATGTGCTGACAGCCAGCCGTCGGGCTGCTCACGCAGGTATCCACAAAGTACGCGGGCCTGTGCCAGCAAATCCTGACCGGAGGTGATGCGCCCGATGGACGGGGCATCACGGTTGCTGGTCATGGAGGGGGTTTCACTGTTACCGGCATTCTGCGGTACGACGGCATCTACCCCGCCCGCTTTCTGCAGGCGATTTTCCAGCGCGCCGTACAGCGCATTGAGTTCCGGCCGGGTTTCATCCGGATCGTTTTCAGTCAGCTGCGCTATCAGCAGCAACGCCCCGGTGGTACGCATCACTTCGTCCCTGGCCACTTCCGGGTACAGGGAGAGGGCGTCGGTTATGCGCGACCCCGCCAGCCATTCCAGTGCCGCCTTTCGGCTGCGGTCACGCTGCGGGTGCAGTTGTGTACCAAAGCATTCAAGCAGCCCGGCCAGCAGTTCGAGTCCTTCAGCCAGCCCCTGTTCACCTTCGCGGCGCAGCTTCGCCCAGCAGTACCAGGTTGCCACACGGATATCTTTGGCAACGGTGGTTAAAATCTTTTCTGCATGCTGGCAAATAAGCTCTGTGTTTGCACCAGAGAGCTTATTAATTTCCTCACGCATCTGCTGGAAGTCATCGTCATAGCCCGGATCGTCACCGACAGGCGATGAGCCTGACAGCGGCTGTAACCAGCTATCCCACTGCGCCACGCGCTCACGGGTCACGGCGAGCAGTGGCCCCTGCTCTGTCTGACAGGCAGTGAGTAAGGCATTCAGCGTGCTCATCAGTAGACCTCCCTGGCATCACTGCCTGCACTGGCAACCTGGCCCGGCACTGCCGCGTCGGTCGTGTTGAAGATGGTCTCCGGCAGGCGGAAATTACGCAGCTTCAGCAGCACCAGTGGCCCCTCTCCCGCTTCGGTACGCAGGGTGTAATTGAGCGTGCGACCGTCCTGTGCCTTCCAGCGCAGGCTGTAGCTGCTGCCGACACCCGGATACGCACTGACGGCGGCTTTATCGAGCAGGCGGATCCAGCCCCAGCTACCCGGGATATCCGCATACTGACGGGTTCCCGCCTGGGTACTGATCCAGCTTAAGTCAGCCCCCGGAGCCTCAGTATCGGCAGGCCAGGTGAAGCGCTTCCATACCGGCAGCTGGTTCACATAGGTCAGTTTCTGGCTGTCGATGATCATGTCGGTCTGCATCACGCCTGCGGCAGTGCCCGGACGCAGCTCGAAGTTCATGCCAGCATTGCCTTCGGTGAAGGCCACATCCGAGATATGGCTCAGGGTGTTGATGGCGTTGAGGAACGCCGGGTTAAAGGTCAGCCCCTGGGCGTTAATGCTGTCCGGCACCCAGTGATTACCTTCCTTGTGCAGCACGCCCTTAAGGCGGGTCTGGAGAAACTGCGCGATACGCCCTGAATCCGCATTGAGGTATCTGGCGAGCAGCGGCAGAGAAACATCACTGCTGCTGTCGCTGAACGGATAGCGACCACCGAAGGCGGCGTTCCACTCGCTCACTACCGCCTGCTGCCACTGGGCATTGAGGCTGTCCGCCGCCGGGGTCAGCACCTGCTGCCAGGCCTGCTCCATCGGATCCACAAACACGGTGCGGCCAAAGCCACTCCACTCCTGCCCCAGCCCGGCGGCAATCAGGCTGCCATAGTCGCGGGTTTCGGTCAGGTCCACCGCTTTGCCCTGGAATACCGTCTCGGCGATGGTCCGGGTCATTGCCTGCGGGTCAGCGGCACTGGTGACCTGCTGCAGGCGCAGACGCACCTGCGTCACCCGGGTCAGATACGATTGCAGGCTCTGATCCTGTGCGCCCGTGCGGGTCTTGTCCATCAGCGCCAGCAACGGGCCAAAGGTCGCATCCAGAGGCCCGTGCACACCGGCACTCTGGTCAATGGCATCCTCGTTGTCGCCACCCAGCAGGTTCTTCGCTGATTTCACCAGAGAATCGGAAATCGCCTCGCCGGTTTGCCCGGTGCGCCCCTGTACGTTCAGGGTGTTCATCAGTGCCACCAGCGGCGACTGACGCACGTCAGCCATCAGGGTCAGCTGGTCAATGGAATCCGACAGCGTGGCGGCCTGGTTCCAGCGCAGGCTGTTGAGGAACGCCAGCCAGGCACCGCCAAAGTCAGCAAAGTAACGCGCCGTCAGGCGTTTTTTCAGCGCCTCCGGGGAGAGATCTTCCTGCACCTTATGTTTACTGTCGGTCAGCACCCAGTCGAGTTCATCCCGGCGGGCCTTCACCACGTTCCCGATGGCGGGCTGTACCGCCTGCTCCCAGGCCTGGCGGGTAAACATCCCGGGCACCACCTCGCTGGTGCTGAACAGGCGGGCGGCATCGGTATCGCCGGTCATGTCTTCAAGACGCATATCAACATAGAGATGCGCCACCTGAGAGAGCATCTTCTGGTACAGGGTCGATTCGCTGTTACGCATCCCCATCAGGCGAATCAGCAGGGAACGCGCCTGGCTGACCATGCTTTCATCAGCGGGTAATCGCCACTGCGGATGGGTCGTCAATTGCGCACCCCAGAACGACAGCAGTGACGGGGCCACGCCCTGCCAGACGCTGTCCTTCACGCCATCGCGCTTCGGCCAGTCGTGCAGGAGTGCCGTGCTGAACCAGGCCGCATCCATATGTTCCGGACGGGCCAGCATCAGGTAAAGCTTCAGCTGGTCATACGTGGTCTTTGCCCTCTGTTCACGCAGCGGACTATCCGGCGGCAGCGCATTAAAGGCATTAATTTGCTTCTGCAGATGGTCTGCGGCTGCATCACGCAGCAGCGGTCGGGCGCTGTCAAGGTAGCGTGGCCAGAGGGCCGCCAGCAGGGCACTGTTCTGGCTCAGTCCGGCCTGCTCGTACCACGGCACGCCGTGCTCAGAGCGGTACTGCAGACGGGCCAGCGTTTTTTGCAGTTCCGCCAGGGCGTGCAGTTGTGCTGCCAGCGGCTGGTTTTGCCGGGAAGCCATCACAGCCTGGGCATTCGCGCCGGCAATCTGGCTGCGGTTGGTTATATATGCGATACCCATCCACGCAGCCCAACCCACCATCGTAAGCGCAGCAACAGACGCCAGCACTTTAGGCCACGAAATGCCCGGCCTGCGGGGACGCAGTGCAGCAGGAAGCATCCGGACAGATGCAGGCAGAGCCTCCCAGCGTCTATCCATGCCCCAGTGATGCTGCACGGCACGCTCAGTACCGGCAGAAGGCTGGCTGAACACCACCCCGGCCAGCGGCAGCGGACGGTACGGATTGAGCATTACCGACAGCGGCGCAGTCACGCTCTCCGGTTCGCGAATGAGCTGGTCGGCAAGCCGCAGCAGGAAGTTATGTTTCACCTCACCACAGGTCTGCTGCAGTCCCTGCGCGATCAGGTCCGGCGTCAGGGCGGCAAGCTGTGCTGTTAACTCTTCGCTACGACACCCGGCAGGCAGCAGACAGCCTGCGGCCTGCACAATGCGCCCTTCCGGCTGACCGGCGCGCGGATGCAGGGACCAGACGTACAGCGGAAGCTGCCAGCCCAGCACACCCATGCGTTCGCTGATGGCGTGAGACAGGAAATCCATGGTGCTTTCAGCAGGCACCGGCAGCAATGGCTCCGGTCCCGGCGCGGATAGCTGGTCCAGGGCTGAGGTGACCCACACCAGACCATCTACCGGGCGACGGCGCAGCTTACGCAGCGCGGTAAGCCAGGCACTGTCGGCCGGGGTGTTGAGATCACCGCCCCACAGCAGCAGTGTCCCGCGATCCTCCTGCCAGAGCTGGCTGACAAGGCCGGGGGTCAGCTGCTCCGCCTCTGAGGCGGTCCCGGCGATTAGCAGGATGCGGACTTTGCTGCCCCAGCGGCGGCCGTAGAGGCTACGCATGGCTTCACGTATTGCGGTGACGGTGACGTTACGGGGTGCAGTCTGTCTGACGCGGCCTTCATCGGCAGGCAGGGCATTCTTCCGCTTAGCCTGAAAACGATGCCACCCCTGCCTGATGGCAAGGCCAATTGTTTTGCCATGCGAAAACATCAGTATCATAAGTAAAGCACCGGCAAATGCCAGGCTCTTCAGAAATGGAGTGCGCAGCCCAACCTGGTCGCCAGCGTGCCAGATTAACCAGGCAATCCCCCCTGCAATAAGGGCAGAGAACCCCAGTCTGCCCCACCCCCCACGCCATGACGAATTACCTGTTGTCATTATTTCTGTTCCCTGTTTGCACTGTATTAATAAATCTCTGTTCGCTGTCAGAGGAGAGCATCAGACAGTCTGCTTTCTGTATATTGACGATATCGCTGACTACTGCGGCCATTATCCAGGGGGAAAAGGGGCCGCTGAGTCCGGCATATTGTTCCAGCCAGTGGAGCTGTTCAGGTTGCCAGCGCCCTGCGTGTTCAGCTGCCGCTTCAAGCAGGTCCGCAAATACATCGCCCCAGTCAGCCCGATCGCCGATAATATTTTCTGTGGCGCAGGCCTGAGTCTGCGTGGAGAAAAACGTATCCAGTGATTTCTCTATAACACCCATGTCCAATAACATTGGGCGTAGCAGGCAGGCATCGTGTGTGAGTTGATATTTAGAGGCAACATCATCTGATGTCAGCAGCAGCGCGGCCAGAGCATCGCTATACCGACCTTCCCCCTGAATCTGTTGCACCAGAATCAGATCCACATCCAGCGTGGGTGATTTAATCCGTTCATCCAGTGCTATAAAGGATTTTGCGGTCTGTATATTCAGAACAGGGACTGGACGCAAAGGCGCTGAGTCCTGCCAAGCCGTTGCAAATGCGGCCTGAAGTGTAAGGCGATCTTCCTGCGAATCCGTCAGCAAAGTGACGCTGAGGGGTAAATCCGCTGGAACCCTGGCCAGGGCCTCACTGGCACATTCAAGTAGTTGAGAGAAGCAACTTCCGGCAGTTGGGCGAGGTAAACGCCGCGACAATGTTGTGTGCTGCATTTGCTCAGCAGAGGCCTGTAAAAAACGACAGGGCGTCAGAGCATCCGGAAAAATGACATTGCTGTGCAGTACGGCAACGTTGCGCCCGGCCCATTCTGTCCATTGCTGCTGGGCATATTCAGCCTCATTAACCTCGAACTCGTGCTGATCAAACGCACTGTTAAAAAGCCAGCCCCGCAGACAGAGGAAGAAGAACCAGATAACGATGGGGCCTGCTGTGACGACCCAAAGATTGAATCCCTGTAAAGGCCCTGAAAGCTTGTTAGCATGCAGGACGAACAGCATCACACTCCCTACAACCGCAGCTAGCCCTAATATAAGCCACAGAACAAATGAGGGTTCTTCAGGCTTCCCGGATACCGTTAATTTCTGACGCTCCCAGCTCATTGCTTATCCTATTACACAATCCGGTGCGCTGGATATCAGCTGACAACCACATTCACAGCGGCAACCATTGACAGCAATCGCTTTACCGTCTGAGGACCACTCTGATGAACCTTCAATAATAGTGTTGATGCCATGACCCGCTACCGGGCAGCTAACTTTATCCCCCATCAGCGCAACCTTTTTACCATTAACAATCATTGTTGATGATGCAGATATAACCTGACCACCATGTGTGGTTTTATCACCGAGTAATACGAAACCTTTAGACATAATAAATTTCCTTTTGCTTTAAAAAACAGATTTTTAAATGGCTGGATTTACATTTCTAATGACAACCTGGAAAGCCACATTATGGCTACTTTATTTAAATAAACCCACCCTCTTGTTTGGATTTCTGAAATATCATAAACCTTACGAGATACGATCATCAGAAAAATCATGGGTCATTATTTATTAACTACGCAGCGGAACACACCAGTATCATAGTCATATTCATCATCTTCTGGTTTCGGATTAGGTGGAGAAGATTGTCTGAACATTGTTAATGCATATTGGTCATCCCCACCTACAGCTCCGCGCTGTACTTTCTTTTTCCCCTTAGCTGGTCCCTGTGGATCTTTGACGGGAGAATGCGAATAATAATCTGATGCATACCAGTCATTCGTCCATTCTTTTCCACTTAATCCCATATCATAAAGTCCTGATGGGTTGGGAGGATACTTACCAATTGGGTATATAGGAAGATATAACCCGTCAGTATATTTCTGCAACTCATCAAAAGTTGGGTAATTTCTACCACGCTCAATTTTTCCATTATCGGTTGCAAAAGGTAAATACTTACCTTCTGAACGTGCGGCATACTCCCACTGAGCTTCTGTCGGCAGATCTACTTTTTTTCCTGACTGCTCTCCCAGCCACAGGCAATAATCTTTTGCTCGCTGCCAGGTGACAGTCACAGAATAATTATCACTCAGAAGAGATGGAGAACCCTTGGCAAGACTGTCAACAGGAGGTGCGGGGATACCCGTCACCTCAAGATATGTTTTATAGTCTGCATTTGTGACTTTATATTTCGAGATCATAAAATCGCTAAGAATAACCTTATGTAATATCTTGTCATCCTGCTGAATACTAAAAGGTAATTTTTCCCCAACCAGTGGGCCAAAGTCTCCCATCAGAAAATCACCGCCTTTAATGCTCACCATGTCTGCAATGGATCTATCAACAAGCTTACTGGTTAACTCTTTCTTCTTTGATGAACTGTCACAGGCAACTATTGTAAAAATAAGAAGCAACAATATTTTTTCTATATTTGTTTTTTTCATTACAGTCTGCCTTACGCCATTTGTGTAGTGGAGTTATGGTTGTTACTAATCAAGGCGATATATTGTTCCATTTCGTTGTGAGGAATTGGTTTAAAAGGTTCATCTGGATCAACAGTGTCGGGAAGTCTTTCATAGAGAGTCTGGAGGTTTTGTTGGTATTGCGTCGAGAGGTTCCCCATAAATCCGAACTCTGTCATCCCTAAAAATTTCAACAGTGCTTGCTCATTGTCCTTAATACTCCCTTTTTCCGCAGCAGGCCTCGCCGTCATATGCTGCATCACATTATTATAATCCGCTTTACTCTGCACCCACTTGAAGCAAAGCATTATTGCTGTTTTCCTTAACTGCATTACCCCCCATTTACTGGTGTCTTTTTTTTGATTTCTCTGATCTATAATATCCAATGCGTTAACATCCATTAACTGGAATATTATGGATCCTTTTGTCTCAGGTGGCGTGTATTTCAATTGATCTGGGTTGGCATTGATGCTGTTCATCAGAGTCACACGCTTATCTTCATTATTTAATGCTTGGTTGAACTGCCTTAAAATACCATTAATGTCGTCTTCAAGATGATCAAACATGTCAACACCAATTTGAATTTTTTCCGCAGCCAGTATTATTGGTATCGCACATAATGACTGAAATGAACCTGGGTGCATCATGTCCTCAAGCTTCTGATAATCCACATTTCTGAGCATATACATAAAGCCCTTCATAAAAGCTGCAAACGAATTACCATCAACCTCAAAGCCTAAAGACCCTTTGGCACCCACACCCCAGCAAAGTGCGGCCTTGCAATATATTCTGAAGCGGCTGTTAACATACGTTACGTAAAAAATTGCAGATCCGCCTGCCCCGGCCTGTGCTGTTACACCAAGATTCAGTTTGGCAATGGCGGTAAACTCCTTCTCTTTATTCACAATTTGCTTGCTACTGTCATGAGCAATTTTCTTGTCTTCTTCAGGATGCGGATCAAACCATTCAATAGCCCCGCTGACATTGCCACCGGCCTGAACGCCAGCAAAAGCGCCAATTTCACCACCCGCTTTCACATCAGGTTGTGGAAGGGTCAGATTAACCCGCCTTTTGCCAGGGGGTGGCGGAGGTGTCAGCTTCGCCGGACTCCCCTTAATGCCATAGCCCTTTGCCATTTCGTCACTAAAGTCGGCTTCTACACCCAGTTCAATGCCGAGACTGGCCCCGGCATTGCCGGATAACACTGCATTTATTACGTACCGGATAGCCCCCATATTACAGACACCACCTGGTGCACCCGCAGAGGCTCTGGCAGGAAACAACAGTGCGGTACCAAGCCGATCGGGAATAAAAAGTTCAGCGGACGCTTTTGCCTCACCCAGCGCAAAAGTTGAGTGGCCTTCCATCTTCGCGGCAGCTTTCCTGTGTAAGGGGTTAAACTCAGCAGACAGCCCGGCTCCCTGACTGTAGCGCATCAGCTGTGCCTGTGTACTGATGTCAACATACTGATGATAAGTTGACTCATCTTCAGGTTTATCACTTTCTATGGGCCATGTTAGCCCTTTATTCATTTTTTTCGCCCAGTCAGTAAGGACAACATTACTGTCTTCTAATAGTTCATCTTTAATCTTAAGGTTATGCGATGCTTCTTTTAATTGTCTGCTGAGCTCTTCGGGATCTATTTTCCCTGTTCTGACTGTTTTTTTTGTTTCATTTCCGTCAGCATCGACGCCAGTCACTTCTTTATCTGTATATTTAATGAAGCTGGCCTCTCCGCTTTCTTTATCCACCTCACTGAGCTTGTATCTCCTCCAGTGGCTGCGAATTTTGTCAGAACGGACATAGGTACTTTTAAATCCTTCAGTATTCTGAAGGGGGATCAGTTCCATAAGACCTATAGCCGACTCTTTGGAATTTTCATCGAGCAGTTCCCCTTCGGGCACCTTTGCAGTCAGGGTTTTAAGTTCTGCCTTTAATTCTTCGTTAGCGTCATTGAGTTGCTGGTAAGCGCTCTGAAGTTTGCTGTCATAAGCACGTTGTGGCCTCTTACCTGCCTGAGTCAACATCTCGAAATTGAGTTTATCCAGAGCCGTCTGCGCCTTCTTCTGTTTTTCCAGCAACGCTGTCATTTTCAGCTGTTCCTGAATGAATAAGCGATTATCTTTTGCATCAACCCAGAGTAATGTTGCACTGCCCGTGTGAAAATAAACCTGAGGGTCATGCTCTCCGTTGACAACAGTATTTTTACTCACGTTATCCAGACGACTTTGCTGTGTACCTTTAGTCATTTACTCACTCCCTTAATCAGCCACCGAGCAGTTCAATACTGATTTTGCTTTTTGCCGCACCAAATATTTCAGCCGTCTTACCTTCACTGTCAGTGCGCCCTTCAGCTTCTTATTCATCTCATTCCTTAGTGATTACGCCATCATGGTGTTTTCATGAGGGTTGATGAAAGTGCTATTTATTCATCACGCAGCGGAATACATACTGTGGACCAACGCCATACTTCTCATAATCGTCATCAGCATTGATCTTAGGAACTGGTAATTTGGATTGTCTGAACATGGTCAGGGCGTACTGGCTGTCACCACCAACATAACCCCGTAATACTTTCCGGGTACCATTCTCTGGGCCTTGGGGATCGTTCACTGGTGAATAAGAGTAATAGTCCGATGCGTACCAGTCGTTCACCCACTCGGAACCGCTTAGGCCCATGTCATAAAGGCCGAGTGGATTTGGAGGGTATTTGCCGATAGGATAAAAAGGGAGTCCGACACCGTCTGTATATTCATCCAATTGATCTTCGTTGGGTATATTCTTTCCTTCCTCAAACTTACCATTGTCGGTTGCAAAAGGAAGATATTGCCCCCTGGACCTCGCGGCATATTCCCACTGAGCCTCGGTCGGCAGGTCGATCTTTTTACCTGACACCTTACCCAGCCACTGGCAGTAATCTTTAGCCTGTTGCCAAGTAACACTTACCGAATAATCCCCCTTCAGCAGTGAGGGATGGCTTTTCATAAATGGGCCTACTGGTAATGTCTTTATACCCTTTGATTCAATGTATGAACTATAATCCGCATTCGTCACCTTGAACTTTGATATCGCGAAGTCACTCAAAACGACCTTATGCAGCTTCTTATCATCCTGCTGAATACTGAACGGCAGCTTCTCTCCGACCAGTGGGCCAAAGTCCCCCATGAGAAACTCTCCACCCTGAACGGACACCATGTTCGCGACGGACTTATCTGCAAGGCTTTTTGCGGCCAGAGTATCGGCTGCTGCACTACCCTGATCGCAACCGGTCAGAAAACAGACTCCTGCCGCGATCGCTATTAGCTTCTTATTCATCTCATTCCTTAGTGATTACGCCATCATGGTGTTTTTCATGAGGGTTGATGAAAGTGTTACTTGTTCATCACGCAGCGGAATACGTATAAAGGGCTCACCCCATACTTATCATAGTTGTCGCGCCCCCCGAATTTAGGCACTGGTTGAGACGATTGTCTGAACATAGTCAGTGCATATTGGCTGTCACCACCAACATAGCCGCGCAATACTTTCCGGGTGCCTTTCTCGGGCCCCTGAGGATCATTCACTTGGGAGTGGGAATAATAGTCAGATGCGTACCAGTCATTCACCCATTCAGAACCACTTAAGCCCATGTCGTAGAGCCCCAACGGGTTTGGGGGGTATTTGCCTATGGGGTAGATGGGAAATCCATAGCCATCTGTGTATTTATTCAGTTGATCTTCGTTGGGTATATTCTTACCTTCCTCAAACTTACCATTGTCGGTTGCAAAGGGAAGATATTGTCCCCTGGACCTGGCGGCGTATTCCCACTGAGCTTCGGTCGGCAGATCGATGTTTTTACCTGACACCTTACCCAACCACTGGCAGTAATTCTTAGCCTGTTGCCAGGTTACACCGACAGAATAATCATCCTTTGCTATTGATGGATAATCTTTCAACAATATGTTGACTGGGGGAGGCTTTATCCCCGTAGCCTTCAGATAGGCTGCATAATCCGCATTCGTCACCTTGAACTTTGATATCGCGAAGTCACTCAAAACGACCTTATGCAGCTTCTTATCATCCTGCTGAATACTGAACGGCAGCTTCTCTCCGACCAGTGGGCCAAAGTCCCCCATGAGAAACTCTCCACCCTGAACGGGCACCATGTTGGCAACGGACTTATCTGCAAGGCTTTTTGCGGCCAGAGTATCGGCTGCTGCACTACCCCGATCGCAACCGGTCAGAAAACAGACTCCCGTCGCGATTGCTATTAGCTTGTTATTCATCTCATTCCTTAGTGATTACGCCATCATAGTGTTTTCATAAGGGTTGATGAAAGTGCTATTTATTCATCACACAACGGAAAACATACTGCGGTCCCACCCCATATTTTTGATAGTCATCATCTTTATCAATTAATGGAACTGGAAGCTTTGACTGTCTAAACATTGTTAAAGCATATTGTTGGTCTCCACCAATATATCCCCTCACAACTTTTTTACTGCCACTTACTGGGCCTCGTGGGTCTTTCTCAGGTGATTGATTGTAATAGTCAGATGAATACCAATCATTAGTCCACTCTGAGCCGCTCAGCCCCATATCATAAAGACCAAGAGGATTTGGTGGGAATTTACCTATGGGATAAAATGGAAAACCAAACCCATCGGTAAACTTATCTAACTCATCATCGCTTGGTATATTTTTACCTTTCTCAAACTTACCATTATTGGTTGCAAATGGTAGATATTGGCCTCGAGATCTCGCAGCATATTCCCATTGAGCTTCCGTAGGTAAATCAATATTCTTACCTGACATATGGCCTAACCATTGACAATAATCTTTGGCCTGTTGCCAAGTGACACCGATGGAATAATTACTGTTGCCTAAAGAAGGATAATCCTTAACAAAAATATTAACTGGTGGCTTTTTCTTCCCAGTTGCATTCAAATAGATAAGATAATTAGCATTCGTAACTTTGAATTTTGAAATTGAAAAATCACTTAACACAACTTTATGTAATTTTTTATCATCTTGATTAATGCTAAAAGGAAGCTTCTCACCGACCAGTGGGCCAAAATCCCCCATTAAAAATTCCCCACCTTGCACAAAAACCATATTCGATATGGACTCCTCAACAAGATTTTTTGCAAGCTTTTCATTTGCAGATGAAATTTTCTGGTCACACCCTATCAGTAAGAATGAGGTGATGCAAATAATAAAAATTTTATTCATTTAAACACCAATAATTAATTAAGCCGTCATAGTGTTTGCTGGGTGTTGCTCATCAACCAAAGCGAGGTACTCAGCCATTTGATGGTCTGATATTGATACAAAGGGATCATCAGGATCGACAGAGATTGGTAAGTTATCATGCAGTAATGTGAGTTTCTTCCCATAATTGGTAAAGAAGGGAAGCTCATGTTCGCCAAGTGAAAGAAACTTAATGACGCTCTGTTCATTAACCTGTTCATTTCCTTTCTTGCCGCCTGGTAATAAACTTAAATGCTGCATTACATTTCGATAATCAGCCTGGCTTTGTATCCACTTCATTGACATAAACACAGCTTGTTTTCGTCTTTTTAAGGGACCAATCTTCCAGCTACTTATCGAAAAGAAATCGTTGCTTTGGTTCCTTGGATCGGCCCAATCAACCCAATCATTATCAATTAACATTGCGATTACAGCCCCTTTCGTTTCTGGCGGCGTATATTTTAATTGATCAGGGTCATTTAAAATGCCGTTCATCAAATGAACCCTCTCATTTTCATCAGACAAGACTTTTTTCAATTCAGCCAATATTGTTAATGCATCTTCATACATTGCTTCTGTTGCCTGAACTCCTTTTGCTGCCATAATTAAAGGAATTGTAGAAAGAGCATGGAAAGCATGTGCTTCCATCATTTCGCTTAGCTTCTGATAGTCCACATTGCGGAGCATATAAAGAAAACTCTTCATAAATGCCGCAAACGAATTACCATCGACCTCAAAACCCAAAGAACCTTTGGCACCAACACCCCAGCAAAGTGCTGCCTTGCAATATATTCTGAAGCGGCTGTTAACATACGTTACGTAAAAAATTGCAGATCCACCTGCCCCGGCCTGTGCCGTTACGCCAAGAGACAGTTTGGCAATGGCGGTAAACTTCTTCTCTTTATTCACAATTTGCTTGCTCCTGTCATGAGCAATTTTCTTGTCGTCTTCAGGATGCGGATCAAACCATTCAATAGCCCCGCTGACATTGCCACCTGCCTGAACGCCCGCAAAAGCACCAATTTCACCACCCGCTTTCACATCAGGTTGTGGAAGGGTCAGATTAACCTGCCTCTGGCCAGGCGGTGGCGGAGGTGTCAGCTTCGCCGGACTCCCCTTAATGCCATAGCCCTTTGCCATTTCGTCACTAAAGTCGGCTTCTACACCCAGTTCAATGCCGAGACTGGCCCCGGCATTGCCGGATAACACTGCATTTATTACGTACCGGATAGCCCCCATATTACAGACACCACCTGGTGCACCCGCAGAGGCTCTGGCAGGAAACAACAGTGCGGTACCAAGCCGATCGGGAATAAAAAGTTCAGCGGACGCTTTTGCCTCACCCAGCGCAAAAGTTGAGTGGCCTTCCATCTTCGCGGCAGCTTTCCTGTGTAAGGGGTTAAACTCAGCAGACAGCCCGGCTCCCTGACTGTAGCGCATCAGCTGTGCCTGTGTACTGATGTCAACATACTGATGATAAGTTGACTCATCTTCAGGTTTATCACTTTCTATGGGCCATGTTAGCCCTTTATTCATTTTTTTCGCCCAGTCAGTAAGGACAACATTACTGTCTTCTAATAGTTCATCTTTAATCTTAAGGTTATGCGATGCTTCTTTTAATTGTCTGCTGAGCTCTTCGGGATCTATTTTCCCTGTTCTGACTGTTTTTTTTGTTTCATTTCCGTCAGCATCGACGCCAGTCACTTCTTTATCTGTATATTTAATGAAGCTGGCCTCTCCGCTTTCTTTATCCACCTCACTGAGCTTGTATCTCCTCCAGTGGCTGCGAATTTTGTCAGAACGGACATAGGTACTTTTAAATCCTTCAGTATTCTGAAGGGGGATCAGTTCCATAAGACCTATAGCCGACTCTTTGGAATTTTCATCGAGCAGTTCCCCTTCGGGCACCTTTGCAGTCAGGGTTTTAAGTTCTGCCTTTAATTCTTCGTTAGCGTCATTGAGTTGCTGGTAAGCGCTCTGAAGTTTGCTGTCATAAGCACGTTGTGGCCTCTTACCTGCCTGAGTCAACATCTCGAAATTGAGTTTATCCAGAGCCGTCTGCGCCTTCTTCTGTTTTTCCAGCAACGCTGTCATTTTCAGCTGTTCCTGAATGAATAAGCGATTATCTTTTGCATCAACCCAGAGTAATGTTGCACTGCCCGTGTGAAAATAAACCTGAGGGTCATGCTCTCCGTTGACAACAGTATTTTTACTCACGTTATCCAGACGACTTTGCTGTGTACCTTTAGTCATTTACTCACTCCCTTAATCAGCCACCGAGCAGTTCAATACTGATTTTGCTTTTTGCCGCACCAAATATTTCAGCCGTCTTACCTTCACTGTCAGTGCGCCCTTCATAAACAGAACCATCTGCCGTGGTGATCCGGTATCGCGTGTTTGCCAGGATGTCGCCAGATTCCTTGTCCTGTGCAACAAAACGCTCACTGTATCCTTGCGGAAGTTCAGGCTCTGGGGCGTCATAGTCCGCACTGCTCATTTTCTGGACACTGGCACACTTCAGTAAAATATTGCCCGGTGCGCCGAGTTCCATATTTCCACCTGCCAGTTTCATAAATGCCCCGTCACAGTTAACGACCAGCTCTGTTGCACCCGTAATGATCACTTTGCCTTCTAAACTGGTCACCGTGACGTCTTTCTTCGCAATAGCCTCCAGCGCATCGTCCTGCGCCTGAATTTCCATCTTTCCTTTGGCGGCAAAAAGCTTCATCCCGGCCTTGCGGGCCAGCATACTCACAGCTTCGCCCGCCGCCACCGTAAAGCGCTTCAGTGCGCTGATATCTGTATTCTGCTGGGACATAATCCCCACACTGGCAGCACCCGAAGCTACCCGCACAGCCTGAGGACTGGTGATACTCACGCCTTCAGGCGCATTCAGTATGATCCCTGGTTTCGCGAGTTCTTTGAGTGCTGCGTTAAGCGTCTGCTGACTTGCAGTGTCTGCTGGCAGGGCATCTGCCCCTTCAGCAGCAGAGGACAAGCTTTTTGCTATCGTCAGCGCATTTTCCAGCTGGGCAATCGCCTCCTGCATAGAGAGCATCCTGTCCCCGGCGAGCGGTTGTTTATCGGCTGTGATAAACACCCCGGCACCGCCACGAATGGAAACGTGTCGATCGGTACGAAGCTCAGCACCTTCACCACGCAGCGCGCGGGAAGCATTCACATTGTGACCCAGATTAAGCTGCGTCTTACCCCCGTACTCCGTACTGAGCTTGATGTGCTCCTCACCGCGTTTGTCCTCCATCCGCAGTTTGTTGAGGCCGGCTGTACGGATGACGTTTCGGGTGCTGTTCAGTTCGGTGACATGGTCAACGTGACGGGAATCGTGCATCGCGTGCGCGATATACGGGCGGTCCGGATCGCCTTCGTGGAACGCGATGGCCACCTCCGTGCCCTGGATCAACGGAAAGTGGAAGCCGTACTTGTCACCACCGTAAGGTTTGGCAAAGCGCACCGGCATGCTCTCCATGCCCTGACGCTTGTCATCCCGGTCGGCATCAAACTTCACCCGGTACAGGCCGGATGCATCCTGCCAGGCGTAGATATCATTGTCTTTCGCGCTGGTCACCCGCGCCATCAGGGTACCGCTCACCACCGGGCGCTTTTTAGCAGCAGGACGCCAGCAGCGGTTCTCGTAGTACGGCATGGACGCCCACTCCACCCGCAGCGCGTTCTGCCGGCTGGCGGTGTAACCGGCGCTGATGATGATGAGGCCATTTTCAGTTTCACGGGGCAGCGTCGGCGGGACAGCCGTCTCGGTGATGGTGAGCACCTGGGCCGGGCTCAGTGTATGGTCGGTGCTGCTGCCGGTTACCGTGGTCTGGGTCGACAGGAAGCGCTCGTGCTCCAGACGCGCCCAGAAGTTGCCGGTTTCTGCTGCGGGGTTAATTTTGTCACCACGCTCCAGATGGCGCGGGCGATAATGGTACACATCACCGTAAGTGTTGCCCTCCCCGTCGCCGCGGGTCATGTCTGCCGGTGCGGACGTCAGGACGTTCTGCGCCTCACGGTGGTTGTAGTCGCTGGCCGTGACGGTGTGTGCCACCACGTTATGCCAGACGTGCACGTCCCACACGGAGTCAGCCGCATTGTCATTTGCCCCGGACGGGCTGTTCAGCGGCAGCGTTTTACCAAACGTCCAGGCGCTCTGCTTGTCCGCAAAGTGCACCACTTCGGTTTGCGTGTCCGGCTGCAGGCTGAAGAAGTAAAATATCCCCACCTCCGCCAGCAGACGTTCAATAAACGCGAGGTCGTTTTCCTGATACTGGTTAATCTGCTCCCGCTTTGGATAATCAGCCTTGAGGGTAAACTGATACTCCCAGCCTTTCAGGCCATGCTCCTTAAGTACCTCGGTGACCACTTCCGGCACCGATTTGTTGACGAAAAAGCGGTGGGTGCGGAACTGGTTACCCAGCAAAGACAGGAACGGCTCGATAATAATCTGGTACGTCGCTTGGTCACGTGACCCACTGATACGCTTAAAATGCGTCACCACGCCATGTACCACTTTCTGGCCGGTCAACTCGATCAGCGGCCCTGTGCCCATGGTCAGCGTGGCCAGTTTGCTCAGCAATTCTGTGGCATTAATATTCAAATCACTACTGGTAAACAGAACGGTGTAATGGTAAAGCTCACTCATGAACTCCTTACCGCTAAACTCTTCCACATCCAGTGAAGCAGTACAGGACGGAATATCCAGACGGTAGCGGTTCAACCCGTCTTTCGTTAGCGCAGACAGGGTGTTCTTAAGCGAATCTGTCAGACTCATGATTTTGACTCCATAGGATAACCTGTTGTCCATGACTTTCTTGCCGACGGGCAAATAACCGATTTAATCAGGGATACTCAGCGAGTACGAAAAAGAGTGATGACGGCTCCAGCCCCGAGGACACAGGTGAGGGTTTTAATCAGTAAAACGGTCATTTCAAAATTGTTCATGCCGTATTCGCCATCGCCACTAATAGGGATAAAGCGCTTAACAAATGTGTAAAAACAGGCATTCGGCAGAAAGAGCACCCCCGCCATTACCAAAACAACAAATATAATAACTTTCATTATTTTCATTTCTAAACTCTATTCTGGAACTTCAATCGAACCATAAGGTCTTAGTATTTCTCTATCCGTCAGTGGGAAGCCATATACTTGGCCATGGTCCAGCCCCACGCCGACAACAAACTTCCTTGGCTCAGCAGCACTTCCAAGAGAGGTCAGAACAAATTCAACGATATATTTCTCATTATCTGTAAATTGATAAAATGACGGAGGAATGCATAGTTGCTCAGATCTAATTCGGAGTGACGGATTATCAATAAATTCCTGCTTCTTCGGAGACGTCCCTCTTAGATTTATCGATATAATTGCAGGTTGGTAATTCCGTGCATTTGTAATATGGAAACAAATGTTATCGCCAATCAATTTAACCTGTGTCGTTTCATCAAGCTGCAGTCGATCCCCCTGACCAGGACACCCCATCAGCAAAAAAATGAAGGGTATGGTTAGAACCATTAAAAAAAAAGAACTATGATTTTTAATCACCATGGAAACCCCCTTAATGCCTCTTTATAATGCTGTCGGATTGCACTTTCTGAAAGATCACCATCCAGAGTAACGTCATTCGATCTTCGTAATGTAATCCATGCTTTATAGCCATGTGCCTGCAAGATGAAATTATCCGCAATTATCTGCGCCTGCTGTTCCATCGGAAAATCACTCAATAGACGACCGTCAAGGGTATAGCGATAGCTGACCCACCAACTTACCAGACCTCTACCAATGATGTTCATTCCCTTGGTCCGTTGCCAGACATGACTCATCTCATGGATGAAAAGATGTTGCATGTCGTCGAGCGTCTGAGAGAAATCGTCTCTGTACAATCTTGTACGGAAATACAGCTCACCATTTGGAGTCATCGCAAAATTATCTCCCTGCAATCCAAATGGCAGATAACTGCCATGATGGATCCTGATCTTTTCGTAATCGATCCGGTTACCGAATACCGTTCTGGCTAAGACGATTTCTCCTGTGGTCAATTTTCTGACTGAATCATCTTCCTGTTTCTTGTCTGTCTTCTTTTTCCTTTTGCTGGCATCGTGAATCGACATTTTCTGCCTCCGGTTTAGCTTTCAGTCGCGCCTGAAAATTCAATTACAATCCCCTCTTCCTCATTCCAGCCGAGCGTCAGGGCGTGTGGTTTCTGTTTCGCAGCCATATGGGTCAGCAGCTGCTGGCTCAGCACCGGCAGGATCTGCTGATTGAGCAGACTGTCGACGTTGCGCGCCCCGGTGTCCGGCAGCAGGCAGGCGGCGGTTAGGGCGTCGTACAGGCTTTCGGCGATCTGCGTTGTCATGCCGTAATGGCGAGCCAGCCGCTGGCTGACCTGGTCAAGCTTCATCCCCACGATGGTATGCATCGCCTCCTGCCCCAGCGGGCGGTAGATCACGGTCTGGAAGCGAGCCAGTAGCGCAGGCTGGAAGTGGTCCCGCAACAGCGGGCGCAGTAGTTCGTGCAGGTCGACATCGGCGGCGTCCGGCTGATCATCCAGCAGCTGCATGATGCGATCGCTGCCGAGGTTGGAGGTCATCAGGATCACCGTGTTACGAAAATCGATTTCCCGCCCTTCGCCGTCGCGCATAAAGCCGCGGTCAAATACCTGATAGAAGAGGTTCATTACGTCCCGGTGCGCTTTCTCCACTTCATCGAGCAGCACTACGCTGTACGGACGCTTGCGCACCGCTTCAGTCAGGATCCCACCCTGGCCATAACCGACGTAGCCCGGCGGGGAACCTTTCAGCTGGGAGACGGTGTGCGGCTCCTGATACTCCGAGAGGTTGATGGTGATAAGGGCCTTGTCGCCGCCAAACAGCACATCCGCCAGCGCCAGCGCCGTCTCGGTTTTCCCGGTGCCGCTCGGGCCGACCAGCAGGAACACACCCTGCGGCCCGTTTTCGGATGCAAGCCCGGTTTTTGCAGCACGCAGGCGCTGTGCGATGGCCTTTAGCGCTGAACCCTGACCGACTACACGTTTTTCCAGCGCGGCCTCAAGGCTCAGCAGCGCCGTCTGCTCGTTCTTCATTAATGAGGAGAGCGGCACCCCGGTCCAGTCGGCGATAACCGTGGCAACGGTGCGCACACCCACCTCTACCTCCAGCAAAGGACGACTCTGCTGAACCTCAGCAAGCTGATGTCGCAGAGCAGCAATGTCTGCCTGACGGGAGATATCCGCGCGGCATGCCAGCAGCTGTTCGCTGAGCGCCAGCTCCTGACCATACTGCGTCTCCAGCGCGTCAAGCTGGAGAATAATGCTCACCTCTTCTTTATCGATAGCCTCCAGCCGTTCGCCGTGCGCGCTGTTCCCCACCGCCAGGTCCTCCAGCAACGCCTGTTTTTCTATCTCAAGCGCGGTGATGGCGGATTTCATGCGGGTCAGCGGCTCCGGCACGGTGTCCAGGTTCATGCGAACGCGGGCGGAGGCGGTATCGAGCAGATCGACAGCTTTATCTGGCAACTGGCGTCCGGTGAGGTAGCGTCTTGAGAGCGTGACGGCGGCACGCACGGCTTCGTCAGTAATATGCACACTATGATGCTGCGCGTAGCGGTTTTTCAGCCCCCGGAGCATCAGGCAGGCGGTGTCGTCATCCGGCTCATCTACCTTAATCATCTGGAAGCGACGCTCCAGTGCGGCATCGCGCTCAAAATACTGCTTGTATTCGCTCCAGGTGGTGGCGGCGATGGTCCTGAGCTCACCGCGTGCCAGCGCGGGTTTCAGCAGGTTAGCGGCATCGGCGCCCCCCGCCTGATTGCCCGCTCCGATGATGGTGTGTGCCTCGTCGATAAACAGCAGAACAGGCACGGGCGACTGCTGCACGGCATCGATGACGTTTTTCAGCCGCTGCTCAAACTCGCCTTTTACACCCGCTCCTGCCTGTAAAAGGCCGAGGTCGAGGTTACGCAGGCTGACGTTCTTCAGGCTGTCCGGCACGTTACCTTCGACAATGCGCAGTGCCAGCCCTTCCACCAGCGCGGTTTTGCCCACGCCAGGATCGCCCACCAGGATTGGGTTGTTCTTGCGCCGGCGGGAGAGAATATCCACCATCTGGCGGATTTCCGAGTCACGGCCAAACACCGGATCGATGTTACCCTCGCGCGCTTTAGTGGTGACGTCGAGGGTGAATTTATCCAGCACGCTCTGTAACGCCGGGTTCAACTCACCGCCGTGCGTTAGCGCCAGCTCTGCATCATGCTGAACGTCCGGGCGTTCATCAGACTGCGCATCGAGCAGGGGTCGCAGACGTTCCAACTGGCTCTGGCCCAGGGTCAGCAGCGGCCAGAGACCGTCGCAGCGCGCCAGTTTCGGGTTGTCCACCAGAGCCATCAGCAGATGGACGCTGCGAATGTACTCTTCACCCGCCAGCGAGGCACGCAGCCAGGCGTCCTGCATCAGGGCCTGCGTGCTCTCTGCCAGCTGCGGACGGCTGCGCACGGAGCGCGGCAACGCGTCCAGCCAGCCGAGTAAATCCTGCCACAGCGCGTCCATATCCCACTCATAGCGACGCGCCAGCACCGTCAGGTCACCCTCGCCCTGCTCCAACAGTTTCAGCAGCCAGTGCTCAGGCAGAATTTCCCCATGCGCCCGGGTCTGGCACAGGGAGGCGGCCGCTTCCATCGCACGGGCACAGTGAGGGTTGAGGCGGCGTAGCAGAACGGCAGGATTTTCCATGACTCTCTCTCTTTATCGGTTCCTGGACACGCTACCGCCCATCGCTGTTTCCCGTTATTCAGGAGACCAAAGCGCACGAGGTCGGTCGCGGATTGTGTTTTTTGCTGAAGGTCCGCATTCGCAGGCGTTCAGCAAAAAAGCGGACAGAGGGGCGCTGTCCGCTTGCTGGTTTACGCAGTAGCGCGTTCGTTCCATGAGTCGGAATGAATGATGTTGCCGTCCTTATAGGTCCAGGT